>NZ_JASMRI010000001.1:0-362033 GCF_041431375.1 Flavobacterium sp. Arc3
ATAGGGTGGTCAGTTTACTCCGGAACTGGTGGTCAATTTGCACTGGAATTGGGTGGTCAATTTGACCGGTTTTTCCAATCATACAACAACTCAACTGTGGCACCGTCAGCAACCGATTCTTTGATGGTATACACATCAATATAATCGCCACCATAAAATTCTCCCAGAGTTGATTTATCTTCTTTGGATATTGGTGTTCCTGTAAAGGCTATAAACTTAGCATTAGGCAAAACGGTACGCATAAATGAAGCTAGAAAACCATAATGACTTCTATGTGCTTCGTCTACCAGAATGTAAAGGTTTTCTTTTTTGGATAGTTCCTCTAAATCAATTTCTACACGGTCAATTTCTACCCATTTACCCTTTTGGAGCTCTTTGGTAATCTTGATAAGCGTTTTGTCTTTTATCTGTTTTTCAATCAACAAATTGCCTCGCTCTTCTAGTTCCGTTTGGTCAGCAGATTCCGTTGCTTCTTTATCTGTTTCTTGAAACTTTTGGATGGTAGTTGTAATTATTCCGCCATAATCGTTACGTAATAATTTATCTAAATGTACCACTGAGGAAGCTTGGTTTACATTTTTGAAACCTACGTTTTGAAGCGTAGTTGTGATTTGTCTGTCCAAATCCTTTCTATCGGTCATTATCATCACCGTAGGATTGTTAAAACCAAATTCTGGGGCTTGCCGTTTACGAGTGACATACGCCATCGTTAATGATTTTCCAGAGCCTTGTGTATGCCAAACCACGCCACCTTCTCCCGCTTGTAGGCGTTCTATGGTTTTGTTGGTGGCTCTTATTTGTTGGTATCTCGGCAGTTTTTTAATGGTAATGCCTTCGTCTAATTCAAACAAAACGAAATGACGAATAATATCCAACACTCGCTCTTTCTTGAAAAGGGCAATGAGCAGTTTGTCTTGTTCTGTTTTGGCTTGAGCCAATATGTCTTTGTCCTCTTTATTAGTTTTAAAAAGGGAGTAAAATTGTTGGGGTGCGTTAATCGCGCCGTACTTCCCCTTCTCTTGCCAGATACCCACACATATTTGATTGAAGTGAAATAACTTCTCTGAGTTTTCTTGATAATACTCTAAATCGCTATAAGCCGAATCCCAAGCGTTTGGTGCTTTGGGGGATTTACATTCTATAACCGCTATAGGTAAACCATTGATGTAAACGACCAAATCTGGGATAGAGTGACGAAATCTTCCATGGAATTTCATTTGATTGACCACCAAGAAATCATTGTTGGCAATGGTTTCATAATCTATAAAATGTACTGAATGAAATCCTTCTTCACCATCAATAACTTGTTTTACAGTATACGTTCCACCTCTGATATGTTCCCAAATCTTTTGGTTAATCTCCATTAAAGAAGCACCAGCAACCGATGTAATTAAAGTATATGCTTTGTTAAGATTATTATCATTTATCCAAGGATTGATACGCTTAATAGCTTCCAGCAATCGTTCTTTGAGAATCACCTCGGTTATATCATTGCGTTCTTGATGTTGCTCCCCATTATAATAGTGGTAGCCCATTTCTTGGAACAACGCTATGGCTGGTAACTCGCTATAAATATATTCTGGTGATTGACCCATGTTATCTTTTTAAAATAATTGTTCCATCTACAAATGATTCGTATCGTTCGGTTGACTCATTAGTAAATTCAATGTTAGGAATTATCTGATATTCTTGATTAATTAATTTTTTAATAATTTTATCACTGATTCCAATATTTCCACCAAAACCCATCGAAAAGAAAATGTCTTCCATTATGTAAAAAGGCATGTCAAAATTTAATTGCTTTCTCATATGTTTCGGAAATCTTCTTAAAATCCAATAATTCTCATTATTAACTAAAATTTGACGAAAATTATTTTCATCGAAAATTATTTTTTCTCCATTAACAAGTCTTTTTGCATTTTCAAAATCACCAATCAAATAAAACCATGATGCATAATGAAACCTCATTGGTGCTGAATTTGTATCTTGCTGACGAATCTCTTTTTCTGGGTCAACAAAATGGAATATTGAGTCATTTGGATTGTTTTCAGCAGACCATTCAGCACAAAAACCTAAATATTTAACAACATTGTATTTACCACTGGTATTAATGATGTTTTCTCCACTTACACATTGATTAATCGCTTTAGCAAGTTTTGCTTTTATACTACCTGTTGAAATAGTTTCCTTTCCTTTTGATTCAACTAAGCATATTTGATTAGTTAGGCTTTTATCTTGACAAACAAAATCAGGAGTTGATGCTTTGTATGGAATGGCAATTTGGCTATTATTGCAGAAAAAATGAAAATCATTTATATATGGAAAGCCTGTATTTTGCATATATAGATAAACCAAGCCTTGAGAAACTTCTCCAATTCTGTTTGTTCTTGAAAAATCTCTTAAAGAGGAAATCCTACTCGATTTAATTCGAACATTCGGCTGATGTGAATCTATCAAATTAGACAAACTCAATAAACTAGAAATATGGTCAAACTAATATTCAGGCTGAGTAAGATGTCTACCACACAATGTCATAGCTACTCCCTGAGCTAATCTCCATCCGTTAAATTGAAAATCACCATGAATTCCTGCCGATGCTAATCGAACATGACTTGTAGTAACTGAACCATGAGTATATTCTTCTACATTAATTGTTCTATTGCTTGTAAATAACATACTATCCTTTTTTATATTTGAATTTATCGCTCCGATTTTCTGGTGATTGGCTCATTATTCTAAATTAACAATTTAATGCTTTCCGTAATAATATAATATCAATTCTATATCTCTTAATGTAATCTTATTGTTTTCTATACCAATAGTAGCTTTCCATTCGTGCATTTTTTCGATAAAAAACAATATCTTTTCTATATCTCCTTTTTTAGACTTTAGCGTAAGTTCTGAATCATTTTTAAATAATTTCTCCCACGCTTTTATTACTCTGCTATCATATATTGGAATAATATCTGGAGCGATAAAGTGTAAGGTTTTTGATGTGCCAACTACACTGTTATTTATAACTGGAGTTAATGTTGTAATCAACCAATTTATATTGCCTTTTCCTTGTTGCAATTTTTTAAGTTCTTCCAACAATTGGGGCTCCTTTCCTTCAATTTTTTCATAGTGAATGGTTGGAATAGTTGGCATCCAAGAATACGAGAAAGCAACCGTTTTCCAAAAATCATCAATACTTACTAATTTATGACTTGTGAATAAATTGTATGAGTACTTATACCATTGCTGGCTATTATGAGCGGTTAAATCATTCTTAACCTCTTCTTTTATTTTTTCATACAATTCTAAATTCAGCATAGTTGTGTTTTATATAGTAACCCTAATTCTCCCCGTTAACAATTGTTGCATCAAGCCTTGTTTGAGTTCTTGATAGTGAGTTTTCTTTTCTAACAATACTTCTAATTTATTGTCAACTGTTCTTAAAATTGATGCTATTTTCTCTTGTTCTTCCTTAGGGGGTTTTGGTATTATAAATTCCTTAATTCTTGTTAAAGCTAATTTAGGTTGAGCATTATTAGTTTGTTCCTTTTGAACTAAATCTTGGATAAATGGTGATAAAAGTAATTGTAATAGAAAAGATTTATTTACCTTAATATTAGTTAGTTTATCAGCATTTTCAGTTAAGTTGGCTCCGTCTAGTTCAAAGGGTACTTCACCAACGATTCCAAGTGTACCTGCGACAGATATAAACAAATCATCTTTACTAATTGTATATCTAGAAATCACTGGAAATATGTTGTCTGGTACATATAATATTTTTTCTAATGAAACACCTCCCATAAACATGTCAGTAACTCTAATATAAGGATGTTCAGTTTTATTCTCAATCAATGCTTCCCCTTTAGGCAATCTTTTTCCTCCCTTAACCTCTGCTATTTCATTTATCGTAACAACCTCCCAACTCTTAGGAATCATCCCCAAAGGAGAATCTTTAAACTCAGTATGACCAATTCCTTTGGTAAGCAAGCGTTGCATCAAGCCTTTTTTGAGTGCTTGTGTTTCTATAATTTGTTGGTCTATAACCTCAATTTTATCATCTACGGCACTTAATATTTTTGCGATTTTTTGTTGTTCTGGAAGCGAGTTTGGAACAGCTAAACATATTTGTTTCAACTCATTTAATCCTATTCTTGCTCTTGTCGTACCTGTACTTTTTGACTCAGCTTCGTCTCTGAAATATTTTGAATTCAATGCTTGAAAAACAAAATCGTTATCATATTTATTAGTATCAACCGAGAGACGAATACCGTCAGAACACATTACATATCTTTCATCTGTTGATGGAACTTTACAACATCTAGCAACAGGAGCCATTTTAGCTAATATTATTTCGTCAGGATATATGTTACAAGAAATAAGTTCGTTTGCTTTTTCTTCTGAAGTGTAAACAATACCCTTGTCAATAAATTTTCCTTCGCCAATATTTTGAAGTTGTAAAATCTTAACTCCTGACTGAGTGTAGTGTTCTGACTTTAAATCAGAACCAAAAGGACCGCCTGTAAATCCATATCGGTCATTTTTATTTCTGAATTCATATAAAGGAATTCTACTCCAAGTATCAGGAATGTCATTTTGAGATAAATTATTATTTAAATTACTCATACTCCCAACTCCTTTAAAAATTCAGCCAATTTCGCATCAATTTCGGTTTCTCTTTTTTCTAACTCAGAAAGTTTTTTATGCACCGCTTTAATATCTACTTCCACCTCTGCTTCTGAGGTGTCAATAAAACGAGAAATATTTAGGTTGTAATCGTTTTCGGCTAATTCCCCAATAGAAACAATACGCATGTATTTGTCTACATCGGTAGCGCCATCATAAGCTTTTACAATTTTGGCAAGGTGTTCTGGTAATAGTTCGTTTTGGTTTTTGCCTTCTTTGTAATCATTACTGGCATCAATAATGGTTACTTTGCCTTTTTGGGCTTCGGTTTTGTTTTTATTAATAATCCAAATTGAGGCGGGTATTCCTGTGTTGTAAAACAAGGCACTTGGCAAACCAACAATACCTTCTACTAAATCAGCTTCTAATAATCCTTGTCTAATCGTTCCTTCGCTTCCGCTTCTAAACAAGGTACCATGAGGCAAAACAACTCCCGCTTTTCCGTCTTGTTTCAAGACCGCTACCATGTGTTGCAAAAAAGCCAAATCGGCATAGCCTCTTGGTGGTATTCCGTACTGGAAACGTCCGTAAGGGTCACTTACTACTTTGGCATAATTGGGTGTTACTTTCTTTTCTTTACCGTCCTTATCTAGCTTTACTTCAATCGAGTTTTCGGCTGGTGTCCACCATCCATCCATCGAGAACGGAGGATTGGCAATCACACGGTCAAATAAATCCAGTTCGTTATTTTCGTTTTTGTGTTGGGGCGTAATTAAAGTATCTCCTTTGCGAATATCGGCATCCATAAAGTTATGAAGCAACATATTCAGTTTCCCAATTGCCCATGTTCCAAGGTTCTTTTCTTGACCAAAAAGTGATACGTTGATATTGTTTCCTACTTTTCCGTTGGGTTGTTCGGCAATGTAACGAGCTGATTCAATCAACATACCACCCGAACCACAAGTTGGGTCGTATATTTTTTGTTTGGGTTCTGGTTTTATCAGTTGTACAATCAATTGCACCACGCCACGAGGCGTATAGAATTCGCCTCCTTTTTTACCCGCATCATCGGCAAACATTTTTATCAAATACTCATAGGCATCACCCAATAAGTCATTCGATTCTAAGTGAGAATTGCGTAAGGAATGTTGGTTAAAGTGTCTTAAAAGTCTTTGTAATAATTCGTCAGATAGTTTTTCTTTGTCACCAAACTTGGTAGCGGTCATCACGCCTTCAAGCGAAGTGTTTTCACGCTCAATACCAGCAAAAGCTTTGTCTAGTGCAATACCAATGTTTTCGGTTTCTTTCTTGATGGTTTCCCAGCGAGATTCCATCGGCATTTGGAAATAGGTTTCGTCCTCAGCCACTTCCCGAGAAACGCCATCACGATTCATTATGTTTTCTACTTCTTCTTCAAAGACATCGTTGGAGCGTTTTAAGAACAATAATCCAAAGATATAGTTCTTGAAATCAGAGGAATCAATGCTTCCTCTTAATATGTTTGCTGAATCCCAAAGCCAGCTTTCTAGGGTATCTAATGCTAATTTTTTATCGGACATTATTTTTGTTGTACTATTTTAATGAGTTTTAAACTCAAGTTATAATTGAATATTAAGGGTTAAAAATAGGGTAAATTTTTTCATTAAACTCCACTTCAGATAAAAACCATTGTTTAATTAGTTCAAGTATTAGCTTGCCTTATTGATTGTGTTGCTATTAAGAGTTATACCTTGAGTTTTCCTTCTTTGTACGTTTCTTTATTAACGGTTTTGTTGGTCTCGATATCTATGTATGATGTTTTACCATGACGTAAACCATCCTTTATTTTTCTTTCTTCTTTGATGTTATTCTCGGTGTCAACATATTCAAATTCCCCTGAAAAAGGAGTGTCATCGAGTTTAAGGTACAATTCATCTACAACTGCATTGTCAATAAATTTCTTTTCTATTTTTACATTTTGGTCATAATAGTAATAGGTCCATTTATCAACCCTTGATTCTTTATACAACCTACCAGTAATAATAGGTTCGTTATTTAAGGTCGTAATAAGGAGTTCACCATCAGTATATCCTAATCTCTCGTCGGATTCGTCATTAGCAAAAAAATCGAGTTCAAAATAACCATCACGTTCAGTGTCATTTTTCAGCCAATAAACTTTTGAAAGTATACGGTCCTTAAAGTATTGTGTTCGCTTGACTTTTAAATAAGCTGCTGTTCGTTCAATGATATCGTATTTATAATTTTTACCTATTCCTAAACTATCATTTACTACTAGTTGTTTTAAATTTCCAAATTCGAACTGTTTCACTAGTATAGGAATGCTGGCATTATTATACTCGATATCTTCACCATGAAGTTTGTCATTTTTATAATTAGACTCCGTTTTAATTTGATTTCCTTCTTTATAGCCAGACCATTTTCCTTCTTTTAAATTATCTTCATATTGTCCTTTCGAAACCAATTGATTTATAGAGTCCCTTAGTTCATAAAGGCCAGTTAACTCATCATTTTTATAATACGAGGTTTCAAATATTTTGTAGATTCTAAATTTAGAACAGCTGTCTACTTTAACTCCGGTGTCGTTAACTTCGTCACACGGATATTTGATTTCTTCTCTATAATAAAACCGTTGTGCTTTTCCGTTTAATTTTCCGTTTAAATAAATCCTTTTTAATGCAAGCTTATTAGCAAAGGGTTCAGACTCCCCATTTTCTTTCACATAATTTGGAAAATAAAAGTTCCATTCTCCGTTTTCTAAATCTTCGCTGTAATTTCCATCGGCACTTAGACTACCTGAATTGTTGTAGTTTTTCCAATAGCCCGTTTTTTTTCCGTTATTGTATTGCCCCTCCTCAATTAATTTGAGTTCAGAAATGTTTGTATTGATTGTTCCTCCAAAAAGATTTTTGTGCGCGTCTAAATAGACTTTGTAACTGCCGTTAAGTTCATCATTTTTATAATTACCAACAATAAGACTGTCTCCTTTTACGTCCTGAAACGGACCTTCTTTGATGTCTTTTAAATAATTGGTATAGGTTATAGTTCTTTCCGTTTTACCATCAATAAAGACGTATTTCCAATTGCCATTTTTTTCATCATTTACATAAGGACCAATTTCCTTTAAATAAAGCGCAGCAGTAGTTTCGTCATAATATAGGCCAGTATATAAGCCATTTGCCAAGTCATCTTTATAATTAGTGGTATAAGAGATTTTATTGTCTTCAAAGGATGTTAATAAGCCATTTCTTTTCCCATCTTTCATGATATATTCCAAAGACTTACTTCCGTCTACATCATATTCAATTGTTTTACCGTTTAAAAAACCATTGCTATAAGTGCCACTTTTTTTAATGTTTCCTTTTTCATCATAAAAATTAAATGGTCCGTTTAAATGCCCGTTTAACAAACTGTACTCAAATTTAACGGTATAATCATCGTAATAGTCTGTTTTCTTTCCGTTGTCATTATCGTAGATTCCTGATTTTTTTATCAATGTTATATTATAAGAAGTCATACTTCTATCCGACCAATCATCGTCACTTCTTTTTGCATTTGTAACCATTAAAGTATAGCCCGAACTGCCATATGTAGAGATTACTTTCTCATCTTCAATCGCACTGTCAACTAATTTGAAGCCGTTAGCGGTTAAGGAATTTTGTATCAATAAATAAGAACCTTTGTTAAAAATAGAATAGGATATTTTATTAGGATAGTCATCATAAGTATAAAGATAGAACCATGCTTGGGCTTTATCACTATAATCCTCTTTATTGTAGGACCAAGTAATAGTGCTATAATTGTCAGTATCTCCCTTTTCGGAGTTATAATAGGTCCATCCTTTTATTAACATAAATTGATTTACATCTTGCCAATTCTTCTTGTTGCATAAATTAGTTAAATCTGTTAGGCTAAGTTTTTGCCCAAAGAGAGTTGAACTAATAATTAATGTTAATAGGATAAGGGTAATTCTTTTTTTCATAACGTTTGTTTTTGGTGGCGTATTAACTACAACTCAACCAGAGTGTTGTTATAGGGTATTTGATACCTAAGTTTGTTTTTCTTTTTGGTTTAAATTTTACTTTACAATAGTAAAAAATCTGACACTTAAATCTTTACGGTTTTCCACATTTCAGAGCATTTTTTTAATTTGTGTGTAATTATGGAAATAGGAACAAAACCAAAATTAGGGTTAATTTATCGGGAAGCCTATACCTGTTTTTAGTGATATTCTAAGTCACTATTGAATTGTTATTTTTTATAAGTTTTAAAAATTTGTGTGATTTTAATGTCCGTTTTTATTTTTAATTTATATATTTGAATATCATTACGAACTACTATTTAGTAGTAGCAACCTGCTTAGACAAGCGAAGGTGCTAAAACAATGAGCCTAAACTAAGGAAAAATATGTTTAAAATACCTCAATTTATTTCCAAATTCAAGATTGCTTTAAAAACAAAAAAGGCTAAAAAAAATCTGTTTAAGATTTATTTAGACCTCGATTTCCAGTTTTATAGTGTCGCTTTTGACGAACTTCAAGAAGTCAATTACATATATAAAGAGAAGGAGCTATACGACCAAAGTATTGCTGGTATTACCACTTTTTTAAAGTTTCAAAAACCAAATGGAAGGGATTATGAGTTTTATCCTGATATCTATTACTCACAATTGAAAGCTAACCAAGAATATGCTGTTATCACGTATTCTTTCACAGGAGCTTATTCTACAAGAGCAGTTGCATTGGTTCAGACGTTACAATTAGATACAATAGAGATATTTAAACATTGTAAAGAATAATGAAAACAAAAGCAATAAAAACCTTTACAGCGGTCATCACCCTTGGACTAGAAATAGGATATAGCAAAGAGCTTTACAAGAAGGAATATTTGATTCATACCCTTGAAGAGTATCAAAAGCAAAGAATAGATGAAGCAAGGATTTATTTAAGCGCTTCAATCAGCGATTGTAGTATTGTTTTAGGCGGTCTGGAAGAAAACCATATAAGGTTAGAATTTATAAACTACCCTAAATTTCCGTTGGAAGTTGAGGTGTTTAAAAATGAAATTATAAAACTGTGTTCTCATTTGCTTAATAAGTTACAACAAAATAGAACTGTGATTGTGTTTACAGATGAAACAGTTATGCTAGAGATTGATGAAGCAATAGACCCAAGGATTTAAGAGAAAAGATTAAACTGTAAATTTATAGATATGAGAATATTGTTGTTTTTATTGCCTTATGGCACATTGGTTTTAGTTTTATTTATTCTTATGATTATGTTTTCTTCGGAAGTGTATCACGTGATGGGAACTCAGCTACCTATTGTATTATTGGGAATATTACCAATATTTCCCAGTATCAAGATTTCTTCATTACTTAATAAAAAAGTTCAAAAGTCAAACATTTATAAGTTAACCAACCTTCAAGTGTTAACTGGGACTTTTGAACTAATAATTCCAGTTTGTCTTTCTTTTTTTCTATTTGAGTATGTTGACAAAAAGGAATCTTATGGTTATGGAAGTAACCATGAGATATCAGATAACATTCCATATTTTCTTCCAGCGCTATTTTTTGTGATTTTATGTCTTGAGTGGATAAGGAGGTATAATTCTGAAAAAGATAAGTTTGTAGCTTTTAGATATATTTATATCATAGTAATGGTAATTGCGTTTATACTTAGTCTAAAATATATTGGACTTATGTTTGAACCTAATGCAAAAAGATAATGCAATAACCATTAATCATTGAACAGAAGTGCCAACTTTATTGTTGTGAAATTTCTCTGCTAATTTCTGACTATAAATTTTTGTTTCGTTTTGATTGTCAGTATGCATGATGTCTGACGCGATAGCTTGACCAATTTCGGTCAAAACAGCATCTATCTTACCTTGAAGTCTCTCTTTATTTTTTCAACTGCTTTTTTCCAAACAAAACTGTATTTATGTGCATTGGCTTCTATTTTGGTTCCATCGATAAATTGTTTCTCAAGACTAATAAGTTCCAAATCAACCATCATCTCAACGAGTTGATTGAAAAGCTTTTCGACGTTCCCTTTTAATTTTTGTCCTCTGAAATCATTTATAGTTCTAAAATCAGGCTGTAAACCACCTGAAAGCCACATAAAGTAAATGTTTTCCTTAACTGCTTTAGCTATTTTTCGACAAGAATAAGTATTGTTTAAATACCCGTAAAACAGTACTTTAAGAAGCATTTTAGAATGATAGCTAGAAGAACCACCACCTTTATACTGTGAAATAATATCAGGTATTTCTAATCTTTCAACAACAGAGTCTATTAATCTAGCGGAATGATTTTCTGAAATTAAAGCATTTAAATTCAAGGGAAAAAGTTCTTGCTGATGAACTAAATGATGCTTAAAAATGGGCTCCATAAATGTTGTTTTGAGTACTTAAACATACTTAAATTCAGCATAATAACAAAAAAACTGTCTGAAAATTACTTTTCGGACAGCCTCTTTCACTAAGTTTAAACACTTCATTATTTAGTACCCATCATTCTGGATTAAATTCTTGTTGACATCCATTTCTCTTAAAGGGATCGGTAAAACGAGATTATTAGCATTGTAAGGCAAAGAACCTATGTTTTGTTTTAACCTTTTGGCATCAAATAATGCAAATCCTTCAAAGGACAATTCTCTTTTTCTTTCCATCAATATAGCTGCCAAATTTACCGTAGTGAATAATGTAGCATTTGAACGAAACCTTAACATATTAATATCATCCAAAGGAGATAGTCCCAAAACAGTTCCTTCTCTTAAATTAGCCTCTGCACGTATCAAATACATTTCGCCTAAGCGTAAAAACGGGATGTTTGCATACTGGCTTTTCCATTTTGTGGTACACCAATAATCAGCCTCATAAAAGAAACCAGCACGTTCATCATTTGCATCATCATAAATATCCCAATGCTGATCTTCAATATCAACATCTGGATTTCCAGAACGACCTCCAAAATCAGATCCTGCCCAAAAAAGATTAAAATCGTTTATACTATCATCTTGACTATTAACCTGCCATGCAAACAAATCCTCGGTTGAATTTTCCGAATTATTAAACGCTTTAGCAAAAGTAGCCGTTAATGTTGCACCACTATCATTGATTACAATATTAGCCATATTTCGTGCATTTGTATAATCTCCTTTTTGCAAATAGACACGTGCTAAAAGTGCTGCTGCACTATATTTTGTAGCATATACACCATTTGTTTCTGGCAATAAAGCATACGCATCAGTTAAATCAAGAATTACTTGGGCATACACTTCTTCAAGAGTATTCCTTGATGGAAAAGTAATTTTATCAGGGTCTAAAACTGGATCCAATACTATAGGAACTCCAAGTTGACTGTTGACAGAACCCGTTGTATAAGGTTTAGAAAATAATCTTCCTAAGTCAAAATAAACTAATCCTCTAAGAAATTTTGCTTCCCCCTCCGCAACATCTTTTTCGGATGTGCTTGTGAAAACAGTTAAATTAGCCAATATTATATTGGACTGATTGCTTATTTTATAACCATTAAGCCAGATCTCTCTCACATAGCTATTATCTTTTAGGATAGCTTTCTCATTATATTCACCTGGTTGACTATAGGTTCCATTCCAATAAATATCACCGTCATTCGCTATTAACTCTGATGCCAGTGCAATATCTCCACCATAACTAACACTTGATCTTGCATCTGCATAAGCATTATTTAAAATTTTACGAAGATTTGCTGATGTGCTTATGGCAACATCAGTTGTTATATCCTGCTCTGGTGTAATATCTAGATTATCATCACATGCTACAAAAGAAAGTGCAAGAAATGATATTAAAATTATTTTATATTTATACTTTTTCATATCTAATTTCATTAAAGGTCAATATTAAATCCAATAATTATTGTTTTTGCTGGAGGTGCGGAATAAAATGCAATCCCCTTTCTAATATTTGAATCTCCGTTATTATCGTAAGAAGATTCTGGGTCATATCCTGTATAGTTTGTAAAAGTCAAAAGGTTTACTCCAGTCATGTAAAGTCGAAGTCTATCCACTGAAATCTTTTGACTTATTTTTTTCGGCAAGGTATATCCTAATGATAAATTTCTTAAACGTACAAAATCCGATTTTTCTAGATAACGAGTTGATGCTTGTTGTCCGTTGGTACGATACATCCTCGCTTGAGGAACATTAGTAATATCACCTGGGTTTTGCCATCTGTTCAATTGATCTGTTGTTTGATTATCTTCATATCGAGCGTTACCCGATTGAAATTTACCTGCTTCATTATATAGTGAAGCTCCCCACTCTCCTTGAAAAGTAAAAGAAAAATCTAAATTTTTAAATAAGATCGTATTTGTCATTCCTGTCATAAACGTAGGATATGGACTTCCTGAAATCACTCTATTTGCTTCATTGTAATCATTTGTTTTTGTTTTATCCAAACTACCATCGGAATTCGGTGTGTTTTTATAAAACAAAGCATCTCCGTTGGCAGGATCAACACCTGCATATTGCACTAAATAAAAAGAGGAAATAGTTTCACCTACTCTTACAATATTGCGCTCATCCACAATATCTCCTCCTGGTAAATTAGTTACTTTATTGTTTAAAGTAGCCAAATTCAAAGAGGTTTTCCAACTCAAATTATTTGTTTTAACATTGGTTGTATTTAATACAAATTCAAACCCTTTATTTGTTAAAGACCCCACGTTACGGGTTAATGTGCTCCACCCAGAGGTACCAGGCAAGGGTTCATTTAACAAAAGGTCATTAGTTTTTTTAACATAGTAATCAATTTCACCCGAAACTCTATTATTTAAAAATCCGAAATCAATACCTGCATCAACTTGGTTTGTTTTTTCCCATTTCAAATCCTGATTACTTAATTGCGATGGGTTAATTGCAGATGTTTTATTGTAAGCAGATCCGTTAAAAAGACCTAAACTTGCAAAATTACCAATTCCTGCATTACCAGTAATCCCAAAGCTTCCTCTTAATTTCAACAAGCTAATTGTGTTATTGTCTTTCAAGAAATCTTCTTGTGAGATAATCCAACCTGCCGAAGCTGCTGGAAATACTCCATAACGGTTTGAAGCGCCAAATCTTGAAGATCCATCATAACGCAAACTACCTTTTAAAAGGTATTTGTCTTTGACTGAGAATGTAGCTCTACCAAAATAAGACAGGAAGTTATATTTAGTTCTGCTTGAAAGTCCTGATGTAATTTCGGAAGCACTTTCAACAGTTTGTAAATCATCAGATGGGAAACCTGTACCTGCAACATATTGTCTTTTACGTGCACTCTCTTCAAAACTCATTCCACCGACAAATTCTAAATCATAATCTTCCTTAAATGTTTTATTATAGGTGAAATAATTATTGATACTATATTTATCGGATTGAATAGCATTTGCGTCAGCATATCCGTTGGTTGAGGCTGATTGTGTTAAACTTCCCGAAAAATACTCTTCCGTTTGATTGTTGTTATCATATCCCAATTCAGTTCTAAAGCTTAATTCCGGTATAATTTTATATTCTAAATAAGAATTCATTATAGTTCTAAAAATGTTAACATCCCAGCTTCCATTAAATTCTTGCATCAAAAAATTGTAATACAACGTAGTTTCATTGTTAGGTGTAATGCCATCTGCCAAATAAGCAGGAGATAATGGTGATTGTGCCACTGCTTGCAATGGTGTTGAAAACGAATTATCTGTACCGATCCTTGTAATATGTGACTTACTCAAACTCGTATTAAGTCCTACTCTTAACTTATCCGAAACCTTATGATCTAAATTTCCTCTGTAAGAATAGCGATCCATGCTATTACCGCGAACGATACCTTGGGTATTATTATATCCTCCAGAAAGAAAGAAAACTGTTTTACTATCTCCTCCAGATATAGAAAACGTATGATCTTGAACCGAACCTTTTACCAAGGCTAAATCCTGCCAATCGGTATCAATTTGTCCGTTTCGCCAATCTAGTCCATTAGATAGTTTATCAAATGATCCGCCTGGCTCAGTTAACCACAAATCACTTGCTCCCCAAGTATTTGCCGAAGCTTCAGTAAAAAGCTCTACATATTGCGCAGCATTTAACCAGCTCATTTTATGAGTAGCTTCGCTCCAACCTGCTGAGCTATTTAATGATATTTTTGTTTTCCCAGATTTTCCTTGTTTAGTTGTAATTAAAACAACACCATTTGTCCCTCTAGCACCATAAATTGCGGCAGATGATGCATCTTTTAAAATCTCTATCGATTCTACATCATTGGGATTTAAGGAAATTAAAGGATTTATAGGTGCTGCTGATGTACTTTCGTTATCATTAATTATTGGCATTCCATCTAAAACATATAAAGGCTCTTGAGACGAAGATATACTGGATATACCCCTCACTCTTATTTTTACGCCTCCTTCAACTTTACCGTTAATTTGCGTGATTTGAACTCCTGCAGCTTTAGCAGTAAGCGCACCTTGTAAATTTGAAACAGGAATTTGATTGATTTGTTCCGCAGATATCGAGGCTATATTATCAGTTAATTTACGTTTGGACTGTTTTCCAAAACCGATAATCAAAACTTCATTTAACTCTGCTGAATCCACTTTTAAAAGGGTATTAACAACACTCTTTCCTTTAACGTTAATTTCCTGAGTTTTTAGTCCAATATAACTAAAAATTAATACAGCATTTGAACCTACATTTCTAATGGCATAAGTACCATCCATATTTGTCTGCGTGCTATTTGTTGTTCCTTTCACTAAAATAGTAGCTCCCGGAAGTGGACCATTTGAATCTGACACACTACCCGAAACATCTTGCGAATAGGTTAAACTAGTACAAAGAATCGTTAGAAACGACAAAAAGACTTTAAGTAAGGTATTTTTCATAAATCATAAGTAAATTAGTTAATACTTGTTTTATAATTTGTTTTATTACTAACAAATATAACGAATAATGTTAATAAAAACTTAAATCATTAAACATATTTCAATTGCATTTCTTAACAAAACAATAAAGATTAATCTATAATTGGTTAAAAAATAACACATTAATAAAAAACACACTACCCTACTATTAAATTCTAAAATTTCAAACTCAAAAATGTTGAAATCATAATTTTTTGTTAATAAAAAATTTACGAATTACTTCAAAAAGTGTATTTTTAATCCAATTTTGAAGATTTAAAAATTTTAATCCTCGTTATTGACAAACCAATTTTGGGTAAAAATGTATAAAAAAAGAGGTTGCCTTGTTATAAGACAACCTCTTTACTAAATTAAATTTTAAAATTATACCAACTAAATTTAGTTCACTAAAAATAAGGCATTACTAAATAATAAATTTCCGTTTTCCCAAAAACCTCTAAATAATGGATTGTCCATCATATATATCAATTTTCCATTTTCTTTGCTTTCAACAGCAAAACTTACGGTTTTGTTTAATTTCTTTTTTAAATTATTTCCAATAAAACCATAACTCTTGTAGTCCACTGGAATATAAGCTACATTAATAGCGTTTTTAACTAACGGATACTGTTTGTCATCAGTTTTTAAGCTAAAATATTTATCTCCTAACCCGAAAGACATAGGATAAGTAGTATCCAAAACATTTTCAATAATAGCGCCTGTAACTGTAGCGGAAATAGCTCTTCGCTCGGAACCTTTATAATCCAAGAAACGATCTTTTAATTCTTTATCTTTCACTTCCTTTTCAGAAGCCTTTTTATCTTCATCCGAATCATAAAGGCTAAGACTATATCCTTCCTTATCGGCAAAAACATTCAAAGCATTATTCATAGCAATTACTTTACCACCATTTTTAATCCAATCATCAATTTGTTTTTGCTGCTCTTTCGAAAAATCATAGCTGCCATCGGCCAAGATTAAGGTATTATATCCGTTTAAATTCAATAAGTCAAAATTAGTTGTCTCGATAACACTCACAGGATAACCCATAACTGAATCCAGATAATACCACACAGCACCAAATTCAGTCGAACTGACTCCTTTACCTGATAATAATGCAATTTTAGGCGCTTTCAATAGGAAAAAGTTTTCTCCGCCTAAATCTTTTCCATTTACGGTATATGCTGTATTGATAAAGTTATAGTCATTTTTAATTTTTATAATGTCGATTACTGTTTTTTCAAAATCAATTATTTTGGGATTATCCGCCTTACTCACAATTAATCCACCAGCTTCGACGGTTAGCTCACCAAAAATTGCTTTTTGAAGTGCTGCTCTCACTTTAATATTATTTTGATGCAACGATGATAAAACTTGTGCCGAAATTCGATTATTCCAAGGAACGTAAAAAGCATACACGTTTTGAGGTGTATTATGTACTATAGGCTCAATAGTAGCTTTCGTTTTTATGTTTAAATTATTTTTTAATGCATATCCTTCCACCCCATAAGCAAGCGGAAGATTCCAAGCCGTAATATCATAAGATAAACTATCATTTAATTTATTATATGGTTCAAATAACATTTGAGCCAAAACGGCTTTGGGTTGATCCACTTTTATAATTAAATCGTTTATGTCAATAGCAAAACTTTTATCTTTTTGAGTTTGATAATTAAAGCCTGAAGCGTTTTGATTTGCATCAGCGTAAGCAAATTCAATTTTATTTTTTTTCAATAAAACAGTTAATTGCTCAAGTTTTGCGTTATTTTTTAAAACATAGGTATTGTATTTCCCTTTGATGTTTTTTCTGGAATCGGTCATATACTTTCTAAAACCCTGAATTAAATGATCTGATTCAGAGGATGCTGCACCAACTGTGGTTAAAACAGACTTTGCATGATGATTGATTCGATCTTGTATCGTTAATACAGACCCATTTTCCAATAAAACAGCTCTTCCGGCTCCAATACCTCCTTGTTCAAAAGTCATTCCTACAGCTCCATTATATGTGGGATAAGTGTCTCCATAACTAGGGTAAAACATATCATAGGTTTCTCTGGTATTGTAAAGCCAATTTTCTTGATCAAATTTCTTCGAAATTTTTTCACCAACAACATTTTGAAAATCTTTTTGATATCTATCTATAAATTCATGCCAAGGTTCAGCAGACGGCGGGAAGAAATAAGGGGAGTTATACCCCATTTCATGCACATCAACATGTACTTGAGGCAACCATTCATTGTATAAAGCTAAACGTTGCTCTGATTCTATTTGAGTTTGCCAAGCCCAATCTCTATTTAAATCAAATAAATAATGATTGAATCTACCACCAGGCCATACTTCCATGTGTTCTCTATCGGATAATTCAGGATGTGTTTTTTTTCCAGAAATTTCTCTTAACCAATTGCCATATCGTGAATACCCATCTGGATTAATGCATGGATCTAAAATTACGATGGTATTTTCTAACCATTTTTGGGATTCAGGATTATTTTGATTTAATAATTGATACGCAACTGTCATTGAGCTTTCGGTTCCTGCATATTCATTTCCATGAACACTAAAACTCAACCATACAATAAGTTTATCTCCAATAGTTTTTGAACCTTTCTCAGATAATCCAATAGCAGCCAAATTATTATTTCGTATTAAATCTAAGTTAGCCAAATTCTCCGGAGTCGATATATAATATACATTTAAGTCTCTCCCCTCGGAGGTTTTCCCATAGTTCTGTTTTATGATAGAATTTGATTCTTCAGTTAAAAGTTTAAAATAGGACTCAACTTGATAGTAATAACTAATTTGTTTTCCATAATCAGGAATAAATTCAGACGGTGTTTTTAACTGAGCTTTCACAGTGATTATTGTAACAAGAAAGAGGAACAAGAAAAATAGTGTTTTTTTCATTTGGACAAAATAAATTATTAGTAAAGATATTTAGAATCGAAAAATTATAAAAAAATGCACGGCTGTTGTTAAAACAAATGAAATCAAAATACATTATAAGTTGTTATTTATAAAAAAGCCGTGATTTAAATTTAAAAAAAATCAAATACTAAGATAAATATACATACTTTTAACATAAAATTTGAAAAAACACGTAAATTTAACAATTTAAAATAATAAATCATGTACAAATACGACTTACTTACTAAATTTTGTCTTGGTATTGCCTTTGTGTTCAGCATTGGAATCTTACAAGCGCAATCACCAAAAGGAAAATTATTTATAATTGGTGGCGGGGATCGATCGGATAATTTATTGACACATTTACTTTCAATTTCAGAATTAAACACCAAAGATTACATTGCAATATTACCAATGTCTAGCGAAGAGCCTGACAGTTCCTATATCTATATTAATAATCAATTAAAGAAACTAACTTCAAATCCCGTAGTGATGCTAAATTTTGATAAAACGAAAGCATTAAATCAAAAATGGACTGATTCACTACAGAAAGCGAAACTTATATTTATCACTGGAGGAGATCAAACTCGATTTATGAATATAGTAAACAATACACCTATAAAAACTGCCATACATCATGCTTATCAAAACGGGAGCACTATTGGCGGAACCAGCGCAGGTGCAGCAGTAATGTGCGAACATATGATAACTGGAAATCAGAAATTAAATAAAGAGTACTCGGGAACTTTTGATAATATCAAATACGATAATCTTGAAACATCAGAAGGTTTAGGTTTAGTAAAAAATGTAATAATTGATCAACACTTTTTAAAAAGAAGCCGCTACAACCGATTACTTTCTGCCCTAGTCGAATTCCCTACTCATATTGGTATTGGTATTGACGAAAGTACAGCCATTATTGTCCGAAACAACGAGATCGAAGTCACCGGAGAAAGCGAAGTAATAGTAGTTAAAAATCCGAAGGGAATTAAAAAATATAAAAAAAACAATCTCATATCTATAGAAAATCTGGAAATGAGTATTTATAAAAGTGAACAGAAATTTAAAATTAAATAGTAATGCAAAATTATAAAAAACACCTCCGATTGAGCCTCATTTTTTTATTACTATGCAGTCCGATTTTTTCTCAAAAAGTAACATTAAAAGAGATTAATAGACTACAAAAAGAAGCTACACAAGTTACGATAATTAGAGACAACTGGGGTATTGCTCATGTTTATGGAAAAACAGATGCGAACGCCGTATTTGGTCTATTATATGCACAATGTGAGGATGATTTTAATCGAATAGAAATGAATTATATAGAAAAGTTGGGAAGATTATCCGAAATAAAAGGACCTTCTGTTTTATATAACGATTTAGAAATAAAATTAATTATAGATGAACAAGAAGCAAAAAACGATTATGAACAAGCTAAGCCTTGGTTAAAAAAACTATTAAACGCTTATGCAGATGGAATCAATTATTTTTTATACAAAAATCCGAAGGTAAAACCAGCCTTGTTACAACATTTTGAGCCATGGTATCCTCTACTTTGGACGGATGGTAGCATTGGTGCAATAAGCACCGGAGACCTTACTACTGGGGAGTTAAAAGCATTTTATTCGGGTAATACAGATAAGGTATCATATATCGAAAGGATAAAAGATGTTCAAACTGGATCTAACGGATTTGCATTATCGCCTTCAAAAACCGCCTCAGGAAATGCTATTTTATACATTAATCCCCACACCAGTTTTTATTTTAGACCTGAAGTACAAATCAGTAGTGAAGAAGGTTTAAATGCTTATGGTGCCGTAACATGGGGACAATTCTTTATTTACCAAGGTTTTAACGAAAACTGTGGTTGGATGCACACCTCATCAAATGCAGATGTAGCAGATATGTATGCCGAAAAAATAACAGTGAAAAATGATAAAAAATATTATGAATATGACAACCAATACATTCCGCTGAAAGAAAAAACAATAACCATTAAATATTTGCAAAACGGCAAAATCGAAAGTAAAGATTTCAATACCTATGCAACCAATCATGGTCCCATAATGGCGCAAAGAGATGGGAAATGGATTAGCTTAAAATCGTATAATCGTGCCATGAAAAGTCTTGAGCAAAGTTGGTTAAGAACCAAATCTAAAACATTTGAGGATTATAAATTAGCAATGGATTTAAAAGCAAATACCTCAAACAATACCGTTTATGCCGATTCACAAGGAAATATTGCTTATTGGCATGGGAATTTTGTACCTATTAGGGATAAAACCATAAATTGGTCCAAAGTTGTGGATGGAACAACCTCTACAACCGAATGGAAAGGATTACATGACGTATCTGAAACCGTTCATTCTTACAACCCTATAAATGGTTGGTTACAAAACTGCAATTCTACCCCTTTTTCAGTTGCAGGAGATAATAGCCCTAAAAAAGAGGATTATCCAGCTTATATGGCACCCGATGGAGAAAACTTTAGAGCTTTGAATGCTGTTCGTTTATTAAGTAAGGGAGATAAATACACTTTAGACAAAATTATTGCCGATGGTTATAATACCAAACTCACCGCTTTTGAAATCCTAATCCCAGTATTAATTTCTACTTTTGAAAAACAAATAAACACAGAAAACTCGCAATACAATCAATTAATCGAACCTATAGCCATTCTGAAAAACTGGGATTATTACTCTAGCGAGACATCTATTGCTACAACTCTAGCCATAGAATGGGCCGTAAAATTAGACCCCGCATTACAAAAAGTATATATAGATCAAGGCGAAACAGATCAAATTGAAAATACAATTAAATTTGCCCAAGACGCAACTGATGAACAACTACTCCCACAATTATTACAAGTCATAAATGAATTAAAGACAAAATTTGGTACCTGGCAAATTCCATATGGAGAAATAAATAGATATCAGAGATTATCGTGCGCTATTGATTTAAAATACGACGATAATTTAAAAAGTTTACCTATTGGTTTTGGCCCAGCGCTTTGGGGATCTTTACCTGCTTTTAGAAGTACTTATAAAGAAGGTACACACAAAAAATATGGATTTAACGGAAATAGTTTTGTTTGTGCAGTTGAATTCGGACCTAAAATAAAAGCCAAATCATTGCTTGCAGGAGGAAATAGTGGAGATCCAAAATCAAAACACTTCAATGATCAAGAGGAAATGTACCAAAAAGGAAAATTTAAAGATGTTTTATTTTATAAAGAAGACGTATTAAAAAATGTTGAACGTAATTATCATCCTGGAGAATAATTTTTAAATTTAATTGTCTCGTCCTAAACAACCGATACAGATTATTAGACAAAAATATTTAATTAAACAGGTAGTATCCCATAAAGTGTGTAAGTAAAAAAGTATTAGGGTTTGTGTAAGCACTAATACTTTTTTTGTTTTCATTTTTATATCAAGAAAAAAGTAGTAAAATCTGGCATAAAAATCTGGATTAAAAACAGTATCAAAATAGTAATATTTAATAAAAACAAAAATAACGGCGATAATCGCCGTAAATATAACATTATACAAACAAAGTAGCACACAGCATCTTTTCATCAGGAAGAATGGAATCACCTGACCCGTTCTGGATAATCTGTGATAATCCCATCAACTTTGAGTTTGATCATTTGTTTAATGTTATCTTTTTCGTTTACCGTCCATGGGATTAACCTCATCTTCTTTTGTTTTATTGAATCTACAAACGCTTTATTCTTCACCAATTTAAAATTGGGGCTATAAATCTCCGGTGTAAAATTCAACTTAGCCATGTTTTTGGCGATTCCTTCATCAGAAACTAGATACGCCAGTTCCACTTTTGGATAAATTCGGTTCATTTCATTTAAAATGTTTTCATCAAAGGATTGAATATTCATTTTATTCTCAATTCCCTTTTCCTGAATAACACCCATCACCATTTTAATAAATTTTAAAGGCTTCGGTTGCGATTTGTCATACTCCGATACGATTGATTTTATTTCAATATTATATTTTACCGATGGAATATTCTGTGATTTCACATAATTTTCAACGCTATCAATCACTTCAGAAAGTAAGGGTTTATAACTTTTTATTTTTTCTTGTTCTGGAAAGTTTTTGTTTCCTTTAGACCCAATATCAAACATCTTGATGGTGTCATAAGTCATTTCATAAAGATTAAAGTTTTTCTCTTCTGCTTTAGAAATAGATTTTCCCGCTGGTGTAAGTACATATAAGGAAGACATATAAGGCTCATGTGAAACTACAACTTTTCCATCTTTCGAAATCACTACATCCATTTCGATAACATCTACCCCTTTTTCTATGGCCTTTAAAAAAGCCGAAATACTGTTTTCAGGGGAATGTCCCCGTTGACCGCGATGGCCTTGAACTTCAATTTTTGCACCATCAGCTCTATTTTTTTTGACTACTTTTTTGTCTTCAGTAACTGATTTGCAAGATGTGCTGGCAATAATAACACAGAATAAGAATAATTTATAAAATTTCATTTTTTTGATTTTATGATTAATTTGTCAACCTGAACCTGATATAAAGTTAAACAGGCTCAGATTGACTATTAAAAAGGCTTTATTTTGCGTTTTCCAACCTATAACTACAGTTTCCGTCGAATGTTTTTCCGAACATATTCGTGGCTTTTATTTCGATACGATGTTCACCAGTTTCTAGATTAGTTGGAATTTTTCCTCTCCAAAGATGCTTGCTTGCGATAGGATTAGACGAGCGCCTTCCTGGAATTAATTCTTCAGAAAGATCCCATTCGTAAACATCAATCGCATAGGTTGGATCTATTTCTTCTACATACTCCATCACTTTCCATTCTCCCTTATCTACACGATATTTTACAGAATCATCCTTGCTTCCCATAAAGAAATTAACATAAATACCCGCTCTGGTTCCTCTATCTTTAGCTACCACCTTGGGTGCGAAAATTTCCATCTGGAATTCTTTCGGTTTCCCAGCTACTTTGTAATCAAGACTGTATTTATTTCCGTTAAAACGAATAAAAGCATAGCCTTTTGGGGTACCATCACGCATGGTTGAAACTGGAATCCCGGCTTCATTGAGTTTCCCGGAATACCAATCTCCAGAAGTTGTCCCTACATTATATTCATGATGCTGTTTTTCCCTTTGCCATCCTTCTTTTTTGTTGAAAAAATCCTGACGCTGAATGTGGGTATGTGCCGATAGCGAAAGTGTGTTTGGGAAATCTTTCAAAATTTCAAATAATCGTGCACGGTCTTCATCCCTAAAAGTATCTTCATCAGCAGGCTCTGTTAGCGGAATATGGAAAGCCAAAACAATCAGGTAATCTTTAGGAACCTTGTTAAGATCATTCTCAATAAACTTTAGTTGATCTTCCGTGAATCCACCCCAATACCCTTTTCCGTCCCGAGGATCAGGATACAGAATATCGTCTAGAATTATAAAATGAGTTTTCGCATAATTAAAAGCATAATTGGCAGGTCCAAAATGAGCCTCGAAGGTTTCATCGGCCATTTTATCATTTTTTGCATCAAAATTCAAATCGTGATTTCCAATCACATTGTACCAAGGAATCCCTATTTTTTTTACCGTTTTGATATAGGGATTAAACAAGTTTAGGTCATTTCCTACCAGATCTCCCAAGCTTAATCCGAAAGGAACATTTTTAATTCCTTCTACCTCGGCTACAATTCCTTTTGCGAAAAAAGCAACTTCCTCATCTGTATAAGGCTGAGGATCTCCGAAAACAAGTGCCGTAAACTCCTCCTTTTCTTCCTGTTTTATTAAACCAAAATCTACTGACTTTGGAAGTTTCCCAGTAGGTACAAGGCCCTTAAATTTTAATTCGGGGGAACCCTTAGGTTTATAATTGTAAAAGAATTGAGGTAAATTGTTTTCACTCACATTAATTCTATAATTCGATGGTTTTATTACCGAAATAATTTGATCGTCCGCAAGTGGTAATACATATTTACCTTTTTCATCTGTAAGAACAACCTCGACACCATTGGTAACAGCTACATTGGGAATTCCATTTTCCCTGCGGTCCTTTTTAGCATTTTGATTAGCGTCCTCAAAAACATAACCCTGAACATTTGATTGCGCCATCACCCCTATTGAAAATAGCAAGGAGCAAATTGATACTATTGATTTCTTCATTTACTTATTTTTAAAATATTAATTATCCCACCAAACTTTGGTATTAATATCGTCACTGCCGCCCAAGAGTTCCAGCGCTTTGCGATAATTTTCAGTATTATTTATTTGAACATCCGTATTATAGATAAACCTTGAAGGCATTTCACCGTTGTTTTCCATTGCCGCCGTTTTGGGAAGGACTGGAAATCCAGTTCGTCTGTATTCAAACCATTGCTGATAATCAACAAAATAAAGAGCATAATACTTCTGAAGCATTATTCTTTCTAAGGTTCCATTATACATTGCCATTGGGTTATCAAAATAATTTGCGGGGACTACCGCATCCAGTTGCTCCATCGCCGCTTTTACGCCTTTGATGTAATGCTCTTCTGGGTTTGAAATAAATCCTTTTTGAGCGACTTCTGCTTTAATAAATTCCACTTCAGAATAGGGTAAAATAACTATTGTCATTGGATTTGTGACTTGATCTATATTGAAAGTCGAAGCATCATATTTAAATTGAGATTCGGCTCCTTCATAAGCGCTAGGAATTCCTTTGTAACCAATTGGATTACTAATAAAATCACTGGCAGTAGTGGCAATAATAGGTCTTCGTGGGTCTTCTAAGAGATTGAGGTTATCAATAAAAAACTCCCCTATTTTCACACTCAACCTGAAATCCTGCGGTCTTCCCCAGGGAGATACATTTGGCGTAACACCAGTTACTTGAAGTATTGCCGATTCTTGCGTGTTTCCAAAAACAGGATATTGGGTCGGATTCTGAATCATGCTGGCAAGTTTTTGAAAAGCATTCGTTTCAGTTCTATTCGAGATTCGCAATAATAATCGTAGATGCAATGAGTTCGTGAATTTTCGCCACTTTTCAACATCGTTTTTAAAAAGAATATCATCTGCATAGACCATTGAAATCTTAGAATTATAGAGACTATTTGCTCTTTCTAAATCGGCAAGAATGGTTTGATAAATAAATTCCTGTGAATCAAATTTTGGATAAAAATTTCCTTCTTCACCATTTACCGCCTCTGTCATAGGAACAGGCCCAAATATATCAGTTAAATTGGCGTATGCCAATGCTTGCAAAGTGAGGGCAATTGCTTCATAATTAGGATCCTCAGCTTTAACAGAGGCTAATCGCATTTCCTTTATATTGTTTAACCAACGGTAATACCAGTACCAAGAGGAATTTCCAATACTTTGACTGACATCATATCTGTGTAATCCTCCTGAAACACTTGGAAAAGGCAGGGAAACTTGCATTAAATCGAAAGTAATACTGGCGCTTCTGTCGGCATTGTGAGTGGCTAATCCATAAATAATAGGGTTAAGCAAGGTGCCTGGACTTATTTGAGCAATTCTGTTTGGGTCTTCGTTGATTTCTTCGAAATCCTTAGTACAAGCAAGACTCATAAAAAGGAGCGTCAGACTAAGGAATAAAATTTTAATATTTTTCATCTTTATGTTTTTTAAAAGTTCACTTTTAAGCTCATTCCGTATGATGCAGGAGAAGGCATTTGTCCCATTTCAATACCAGGTAAAATAGTATCTCCATTTAAGGCAGCAGTTTCTGGATCATAAATGGGAAAATCTGAAATTATGGCCAAATTTGATCCGAATATAGAAATGTCCATACCCAATACTCCCGACTTTCCTAAAAACCGCTTTGGCAAACTGTATTTCACACTTACTTCTCTTAATTTAAGAAAAGACGCGGCAAACGAATTCGATTCAATATTTGCCCTTCTATAGTAACGAGTATACCAGTCGGGCGTGATCGCTGCTGTGGTATTAGGAGAATAACTTCCATCCGCATTTAGCACTACACCTTCGCCAATTATTACGCCTTCTTCACGTCCTCTTAAAGTGGAGTTCAACTTTCCTTGTTCGGTCAATTTATGATGCGTTTGAGAATATATTATCCCCCCATATTGTCCATCTATCATTACATTCAAAGTGACATTCCCTAATTTAAAACTATTTAAAAGTCCCGCTTTCCAGTCTGGACTTGCATCGCCAATCAGTTGTATTTCATCAGGATAAGCGGGTAGTCCTTTACTATCATAAACAATTTCACCCTCCGGAGACCGAACAAAACCATAGCCATAAATAGCAGTTGTTGTACCTCCCACTTTTGCAATAAGAGTTGCTGTACCTCCTGAACCAATTTCCTGTTGTCCATTAATCCCATCGGCCAATTCTAAAACTTTATTCCAGTTTTTTGACCATGTTAAAGTAGAGCTCCAGCTAAAATTATTTGCTTTAATTATTTTTCCGGTCATCGTTAATTCCACACCCTGATTTCTAACCACCCCAGAATTTAAAACCCCAGAACTGTAACCCGTCGTAATATCAAGTGGTACGGAAATAATTTGATTTTTGGTAAGAGTGCGGTATACTGTAGCATCAAAATTTACCCTGTTATTAAACAACTTTGCTTCCAAACCAGTTTCATAACTAGTGGTGATTTCTGGTTTAAAATTCGCATTATATAATGTGGTGGGCACTGTCGCAGAACTAGGAAAAGCATTTTGACTGTAGTATTTACTTGTCTTATACGGATCTGTATCATTACCAACTTGAGCATAGGAAAACCTATATTTTAGATAATTTAAGGCAGAAGGTAAATTAAGTATTTCAGAAAGAATAAAACTTGTATTTATTGACGGATAAAAGAAGGAGTTATTCTCTACTGGAAGTGTGCTCGACCAGTCATTCCTTCCTGTTAAATCTAGGAATATTTTTTTGTCAAAAGACAGGGAAAATAAACCATACAAACTGTTTACTTTTTTATTCTTGTCGTGAGTTGTAATAATAGCATTGCTTACCCCATTTGCCAATTTATAAACTCCAGGTACAACTAACCCTTCAACAGAAGCATCTGTTCGGCGATACTTATAAGTCATGGCATTTCCTCCAGCTGAAAATGACAAACCTAATCTCTTGTTTAAATCTTTATTATAAGTAAGTAAGAAATCCGAATTAACCTCAACCTTATTGATGTCTTGAGATTGATAATATCCCTTAGCATAGCGGTTGATACTATACGGTCTTTTTTGTTCTCTGTCCTGACTATACGTATTTAAAGAAGTCCTTAACATTAACTTCAGATTGGTAGAAAGATCTATATTGGCAAAAAGATTTCCAACAATTTGATCACTTAGTAATGGATTTGTTGCTTCATATGCTATCAAGTACGGATTATCGATATAAGAACTAAAAGGTGCTATTTTTTGGATGTCCTTTTGTCCGTCTAACCATATTGGGCGGTACCAATCCAAATCGATATTTGGATTTTGAAAGATCATAAAATAGGCCGCTGAACCGTTATTATATCCAGTACCAGGTAAATTATTGCTATTCCTATTGTTGTAATTAATCACTGATCCAATTTTTATTTTTTTAGAAATTTGATAGTTGGCATTAATAGAAGCAGTGATTCTTTCGAACCCAGTATTAGGCATAATCCATTCGTTTTTTTGATAGCCGATAGAAGCTCTCATAGAACCATTTTTATCACCTCCTTGTAGCGTAATATTATTGTTGGTCGTAATTCCTGTACGCCAGAAATCCTTTCTATTGTTTTTATAAGGCTGCCATAATTGTCTTTCTTTAGATTGACCTTGTAGTTCAGGATCATATTGATAGAAATATTGCCCTTCAAATTTTGGCCCCCACGCACTACTTGTACTGCCTGTATTTCCTCCGTCTGCTGAACTTCCGTAGGAATAATAAGGATCGCCATTACTGTCAAAAGATTTCCCTGTTCCTTGTCCATAATCATATTGATAATCTGGCCATCTTTGAATAACATCTAAGCTAACGCTGGAATTGTAAGTAACCCCCAACCCTTTTGTTTTCTTACCCGATTTTGTAGTGATTATCAATGCTCCATTGGCCGCACGACTTCCATAAAGAGCAGTTGCTCCAGGTCCTTTTAACACAGTAACATTTTCTATGTCATTTGCATTTATATCTGAAATACCATTCCCATAATCTATTGGAGAATCGTCCCCAGTATAAGCACTTGAAGACCCAGAAGTTGTCATTTCATTATTTATTGGAACTCCATCAATTACAATTAAAGCATTGTTTCCGTTTGGATTAAGAGAATTGTTCCCTCTTAATGTTATTTGTTGGGAATTTATTGGACCCGATCCAGAAGATATGATATTAAGTCCAGCAACTTTTCCTTTTAAACCGGAAGACCAGTTATTGGGAACCGCTTGATTCAAAATATCTGAACCAATAGTGGCTTGTGAAAAACCCAGTTTCTTTTCTTCTCTTTTAATTCCCAGAGCCGTTACAATCACTTCATCGAGTTTATTGGTGTCTTCCGTCAATGTGATTTCCTGAAATCCAGAACTATTGGCTACTACCTCTTTGTCTTCAAATCCCATAAAGGAGACAATCAATGTAGTAGATGTCCCAGAAAGCTTTAAACTAAACTTACCATCAAAATCGGTAAGAGTACCATTATTGGTTCCTTTTTCCTTTACCACTGCACCAGGCAAAGGCAATCCTTCTTGATCCAATACGACACCTCTTGAAATTTGCTGTGCTACATCCATTTTAATTACTGAAATGGTGTTGTTTAACTTTTTAAATTGAAAACCAGTTAATGCACTTATTTTGCTTAAAACAGCTGTAAGGTTCTGGTTTTTTACAATTAAAGTTAGATGCTGTTTTGAAGATGAAATTTTATCATCAAAAACAAAGGTAACGTCGGTTTTATCTTCAATCGACACAAATACTTCCGTGATCAAGACATTCTTTAGATCAAAAGAAAGGCTTGCTTCATTTGAAATCGAATAATTTACTGGCGAAGCAAATGCTCCAGAGGCTAAAAAGAAGCAGCATAATCGGAAAATAAACTTTTTTGACTTGAAGCTCAAATATTGTTGTACTTTTATATTCATTGTAATTGGCTATAAATTTTTTATTTGTAGTCTGTTTTTAAATTCGCCCATTTCTGTTCCACCAGAACTGGGCTTTTTGTTCTATAATCGGCAATTCACTTTTTTTGTTTTTCTCTTATAAGGATTTGGTTTTTAGTTAAAAAATCTATTTCAAGTTCCTTTACAATAGCAATGCTTTTAAGAACATTGCTTAATTTTTCGTCTTTAAATTTTCCAGATATTGTCATTTCCTTTAATTTCTTACTAGAAAAATTGATTTTGATATCATACCAATTTTCAAGGATTTTTGCGGCATCACCCAAACTGGTATTGTTGAGCACAATTGTGTTTCTAGTCCAGGCGTTAAAATCTTCGCTATTGTCTTTTGAAAGCACAGCTTGACTTCCTGTCATAAAGCTGAGTTGTTGGTTTTTTGTTAGAAATGTTTTTTCTGAAATTTCTTTTATATCCACTTCCACTTTACCGGTGTTCACACTTACCTTAGTTCTGCTGTTTTTATAAGCTTCAATATTAAATGAAGTTCCCAAAACCCGGGTTGTGATTTTGTCTGTTTTTACTAAAAATGGTTTCTCTGGGTTTTTTACAACCTCAAAATACGCCTCGCCAGTAAGTTGGAGTTCTCTATTGTTTTTGAAGTTTTGTAAATAACTGATACTGCTGTTCGAGTTCAGGAAAACGAGACTTCCATCAGGTAAATGAATGGTCTTCTTTTCTCCTTTGACAGCAACTACCGATATATTTTCATTTTTCAATAGACTGTTTCCTAAAAATGGAACCCCTATTAAGATGAGTACTATAGCTGCTATTTTTAAGGCTGCGGAATATAGAGGTAATAGCCTCTTTTTGGGCTTGCCGATTTTGGAGCTTATTTTTTTTAAGAGCAAATCCCTTTTTTCTTCTGTAAAAACATAAGGAATGTCTTGATCACTGTCCTGAAGTTTTTTGAAGAACTCTTCCACCGCCTCTTGCTCTCCCCAAGAACATTTGTTTTGGGCATATTTTTTTGCTAATTGTATAAACTCTTCTTTTTGCACTAGATGTCTTTTAACAGATAGTCACATTTTTTAAAGCATTTACGTAGCCTGAAACTGAGTCATAACGTTTTGGTAATATCGCAGATCTCTATTTACATTAAAGAAACATTCCCGTAATAAGAATCGCCAGATGATAGGTACCAATGGTTGCTTTTAAATGTTTTAAAGCATTACTAATATGTTTCTCCACCGTTCGGACAGAGATGTCTAATTGTTCGGCGATTTCAGCATTGGAATAATCCTCAAAACGGCTGAGTATAAAAACCTCTTGACATTTGGGAGGAAGTTTTTTTATCTCATTAAAAATATCTTTTTCAAACTCCTTGTATTCCAAGTCTTTTTCGGTCTTAAAAGTATTGGGAATATTATGAAGGATTTCTATATGCACAGGGCTGAATTTCAGATCCCTTATGTAATTTGCAATTTTATATTTCACTGACTTTATTAGGTAAGCCTCCAGATTTAGAATATTGGCCTCATTGGATTTCTCCCATAAACTGATGAAAATTTCCTGAACAATGTCCTCAGCTATTTTTTCGTCATTATATATCTTAAAAGCATAGGCAAAAAGCCTTTTCCAGTAGCGGTCAAAAATCACTTCAAAAGCTTGTTTACTACCTTCTTTTACATGTTGTTGCAGTTCACTGTCGCATAAATTTGAAAGTGTGGTTTTCATTTTTTTGTGGATTTTTACAAATAAAAACAATCATATAGAAAGAAAGGAACCATTAACTTTAAGATTTAGTTACCTAAAGATTATTAATTTAAAATGATTCTTTTTGTGATTTCGGGAATTTGGAATAGTTTCATATATATTTAAACAAAGGTTAAACTAAGTGTCCAAAAACTGTTTTGGGGCCGACTCGGTAGAGTTAGGAAAAAGAGCCAGAAAATTAAATTCTAAGTTAACAGACTGATAAAATGAACAATACGTAGCAAAATCCTAAATTCACTAATATCATTCCTTTTTCCTTTAAGTGAATAACATTCAAAAAACTATGTGCTTTCACTATACTATAAATACGGCAGTACTTTATCCTTACATAACCAACTCTATTAAAAACAATACCTAAATAGAAATATTAAAAAAATTATAGGCGATAATCACCGTTAAAAAAACATTTTACAAACAATATAATTCACATTATCTTTTCAACACACTAGAATCAGAACAAAGAGATTTCTTCTGGCAGGAAAAACAGGATTTCATATTGTCTTAGAAACATTAAACACAGAAGAAGCAAAATATCTTTGGCATTTTGATAATGATGTAAAGTCCCTTCCAAATAAATTAAACAAGTTGACATCTTTCCAAATATATTGATAAATAGACACTGTTGACACAAGGCAATCCTTTCTTTGAGCCCCCCCATTTGTTCCAGACTTAGCTCTTGATGGAGGTATTTCTTTAATCTTCTCTTTAATTTCAACGGTTAAATCATTTATTTTGAATTTCCCTTTTTGTAGTTTTTCATATTTTAGCTGAGCTAAATCAAAATCAAATTTACCACTGCGTAAATCATAATTACGTTTCAGTGAGAAGCAAGAAACAGATAAGATACATAATTTTAAGCTAAAATGGGTTACAAGCTAATGACTCCATTTTGTGAAATATTATAAAAAAACAGGCTTTTAGAGCCTGTTTTTTTATAATATTATGAATCTTCCTTTATTTAATGCTTTCCCTAATGCTTGTTCTAAAATAAAAATTCTAAAAATATTTTACATTATAAATCGATAACATTTAAAATAATGTAATAGTACCTTCCAGAATCATCTTGTAAACAAATGATATCATCTTCGTTGGAAGGGGTTTTCATAATTAGTTTGCTGCCAAATTTCAGCTACGGTCCCCCAAGAATCTAGTCCCATAAGATAATTACGTTCTACTTTATCCATTTGCATAAAAATTCCTTGAGTTAGCGTTTGTAGCTCTCCTTCTTTATCTCTTACAGTAGTTTTAACCCCGACTGAATCTGATAGAATAGTCAATAATTCAGCTCTTCTATAATGGTATTACCAGGACAATCGTTTTTGTGGTGCCACAATCAAAATCTTCGGACTCAACTTATTGCTTATTTGAATTTCTGACATTTTCAGATGCTGCAAAAATTTAGATGACAAAGATTGTGCTTGCTTTTTATCGATTAAAAAAAACTCCTCAGCGACGTGTATAATCTTGCTATACTACGGTTAAGTTTCCACTTTTTAAGAAGGAAGCAATTTATTTAAAAACGCATTCTCTAATTCTTTAGATATATTAAAACTGATAATTTTATTTTGTATATTCAATAATTGTTGCTCATCATATTAGTTTAAACTAGAAGAAAATAATTTTTAAAGTATTTTTTTTTGATCCAACATCCACTTATAAATCTCAGGATTTTCATAAACTCTCGTCCAGCTGTCATGCCACGCATCATCAAATATTTCCAGTTTTATATTTTTATTGCACTTCTGTAATCTCTTATACATCACAATAGAATAGTCAACATTAACTACATCGTCTAATAATCCATGAAACATTCGTATTGGTATGTTAGCAATTTTACATTCTTCAATCATAGGAATTCGATCAACATAACCGGCAATAGGTACCAAAGCAGCAAACAGTTCTGGATGCTTATAAGCTAAATTCCAGCACCCCCATGCTCCCATACTTAATCCTGTGAGATAAATCCGGCTAGGATCTATTTTGTTTTCACTAACAATCTTCTTTATTAATATATATAGTTGATCAGAGTCCCAATATTTATCATCAGGACATTGAGGGGCTAAAACAAAACAATCCAATTTATGTGTTTCTAAATATTTTAAAGGACCATGTGATTTTATTTTTTGTAAATCAGAACCCTTCTCGCCTGAACCATGTAGATATATGATTAAGGGCATGTTAGATTTATAATTATCCGGCTTATTTAAAATATAACTTAATTCAAAATCTGTTTTTATTTGTGATTTTAAAAATCCAGTTGTTTCATTTTGTGCTTTGCAAACAAAGGAAAACAACAACAATACGAGTATCTTTTTCATCTTATTTTAGTTATTACTGTTAATTTTACAAGTATAATTACGTATTATTCTTTTAGTCTTTCTATCAGTATTGTATACGGAATACCATCCTTGGTATTCATGTGGTGGATCGCCAATTAAATCGTCACCCTCTTTCCAAATACTCATAGGGTATCGAGGCCTTCCTTCTCCCCCCCATGCCCAAAAATTAACTCCTGCAACTTGAGGAATACTTTTGCTTGAGGAATAAATTTTCTCAAAAATACTTTTGTAAAATGAATCTCTAATTTTAGTGGATGAATTCGACTCATAACTATTCTCGTCACGGGATATACCAAACTCCTCCAAAACAATAGGCTTGTTGATTTTTTGAGCTATTTTAATATGTGCATCTATATATTCATATGCTTTGGTTATAGCAAAATTGTAAGTTTCTTTTGGTTTCATAGGATCATACCAACCCCAGTTTTGAACCCAAAGATGAAATGTATAATAATCGATATAAGGACTATCGTGATCTCTTTCAAAATTAGTTCCATTTTCAACAGAAGGAGTATTGCCTTCAGAACCGATAGAAACTAAATGATTAGTATCTAATGTCTTAATAAACTGAGCAGTTTGATGTAACCAATTACGATATTCTGTAACATTATTTCCGCCTTCGGGTTCATTGGCTAATTGCCAAGCCATTATGGTTGTATCGTTTTTATAAGCAATATTATTGATACTATTTACACGGTTAATTACCTTTTCAATATGATTTTCAAACCACTTTTTGGCATTAGTATCACTGTAAAAACGAGCAGAATATTGTTGATATGTTTTCCAATCACCATTATCAGCAGGCGGGGGGTAAGGAATAAATTCATTATTATTTGCCCAAGAAACATATTGCGCAAAACCACCTGACCATGGCCAAAAGTTATTTAAACATACAACAGCAAGCATATTTCTTTTCTTCATTTCTACTAACAAAAAGTCTAAACCTGTCCAAAGCTCATCATTGTAAACTCCAGGCTCTTTTTGCAACGTTGGTTGAACAGTCCATGGTGTAGTTACATTTCCCTCTGATCCTGCTATAACTCTAAGATTTTTAACACCTAAAACATTCAGCCTATCTAATTCCCTTATTAATCTTTCTTTATCTGAAACAGCCAAATTCATTCCGTACCAAAAATTAGTTCCTAAATAACTGTAGGTTTTTCCATCTCTTGTAAATTTCCCATTGTCAACTTTAATAAATCCTTGAGAATAAAAAAATTGAGAATACAGCATTAAAAATATAATTAATATAAATTTCTTCATTTATTTTTCATCTTTTATTGTACTTCGAAGCATACTTTTTCACTAGCTAAACTGTTGCTTCCCACCCATAAATCAAATTTTCCAGCTTCTACCTTTTTCTTCATATCAATCCCATAAAATGCAAGATCATCTATTGAAAGTTTGAGTTGGATTAATCTCTTCTCCCCTGGTTTTAAATCTACTCTTTGAAAATTTTTAAGCTCTCGTATAGGTAAAGCAACTGAAGCTGCAATATCTCTAATATAAAGTTGAACAATTTCAGTTCCTTCGTAGTTGCTAACATTCTTAAGTGTAAATGTCACTACCAGAGTTTCGCCTTTTTTTAAAACGGTATTCGATAATGTTGTTTTACCATATTCAAATGTAGAATACGACAAACCATAACCAAAAGGAAATAAAGGGTCACTACCACTATCTAAATAATAGGATTTATTACCTAAAGATGTCTGAGCAGCTTCAACAGGAATATTGTTTAATTGTAATTCACTACCATTTGCTGGGCGACCTGTTTTTAAATGATTATAGTACATGGGTATTTGACCTATGTTTTTCGGAAAAGTAATAGGTAATTTTGCACAAGGATTTGCTTTTCCAAATAATAAATTTACTATTGCAGGACCCCCCATTGTCCCAGGGTGCCAAGCATATAAAATAGCTTTTGATTGTTTTACTTCATTCTCAATAGTCAAAGGTCTTCCTGCCAAAATAATTGTAATTAAGTTCGCATTGCTTTTAGCTAATGTCGTTAAAAGCTGCGATTGAACTCCTTGTAAATTTAAGTTGGATAGACTATGTGCTTCACCCGAAAGTATAGATTCTTCTCCTATAAATAATAAAACAACATCTGCTTCTTTGGCAATCTTTCTGGCTTTATCAAATCCTGTTGAATCAACGTCTCTTGAATATTTTAGAACGGGCACATATATGATATTAATGTCATTTCCATATTTCTCCCTCAACGCTACAATAGGAGTAATGGAGTGACTTTTATCCCCATCAAAAACCCAAGTCCCCATTTGGTCGTGTGGTGCATCAGCCAACGGGCCAAATACTGCAATTGTTTTAGGTTTTTTTAAAGGTAAAATCTGTGTTTCGTTTTTTAATAAAACAACTGATTCTTCAGCTAGTTTTTCCGCTAATTCTAGATACTCTTCTTTATAAAATACGGATGCAGTATTACCTTTTACATAAGGATTTTCAAATAGACCTAATTTAAATTTTATTCTTAAAATGTTACTTACGGCATCATCAATTGTTGCTATTGAAATTTTCTTTTCTTTTAAAAGGGATTCGATATAAGCCACATAACTACCGCTGACCATTTCCATATCCACTCCAGCATTAATTGCTTTTTCAGCCGCTACTTTGTTATCAGAACCAAAACCGTGATCTACCATTTCAGTAATAGATGCCCAGTCTGAAACCACAAAACCTTTAAAACTCCATTCTTTGCGAAGTATCTGTTTTAATAAAAATTCATTACCAGATGATGGTATGCCGTCATTAGCATTGAAGGCTGTCATGATTGTTGCAAGGTTAGCTTTTTTAACCGCCTGTTCGAACGGTACTAAATACACATTTCTAAACTGACGTTCTGTAATGTTTGTTGTATTATAATCACGTCCTCCTTCTGCTGCACCATAGCCTGCAAAATGTTTTGCGCAGGCTGCAATCGAACTTGGATCAGATAAATCTTTTCCCTGAAAACCTTTAATCATGGATATTCCCATAACCGAAGTTAGATAAGGGTCTTCTCCACAGCTTTCGGCAATTCTTCCCCATCGGGGGTCACGGACGATATCAATCATAGGAGCAAATGTCCATCGAATTCCTGTTTCTGAAGCTTCTATGGCTGCAACACGTGCCGCTTTTTCAACCAAATCAGTGTTAAAACTTGCTGCCTGTCCCAACGGAATAGGAAATATCGTTTTGAAGCCGTGAATTACATCCCGTCCAAAAAGTAACGGAATTCCTAATCTAGTTTGCTCAACTGCTATTTTCTGAGCTTTATTAGCAATTTCAGGATTAGTAATACTCAAAACTGAACCTGCCATACCTTTTTGAATTTCCTTATAATTGGATTCCATATCATCTGCAGACAACTGATTCATTTGACCTATTTTTTCTTTTAAAGTCATTTTATTCAAAAGAACCTCTATTTTTTTTTCAAGAGAAACAGTAGGATTTTGAGCACTTGTATTATATCCTAAAAGCAAAAATAAAAGCACTAAATATTGAAAATTTTTCATTATTTAATTAATATTTTAATTAGTAAAACCAAGCATACATTCCAAAACAAGCCAATACCAGTAGGAGTGCTTGTAATCGGAAATTTTCGTACCAAACAACATCTTTTAAGGCGATTGTTTCTTCATCCCAAATTGCTTTAGTCCAAGTATTATCTTTTACTTTTATTTCTAGCGGAGGTGATGTTAATAAACTAACTACAGCATTAACTACTACACTTAAAACCAAAATAATTGGTGCTAACAATAAAAAGTGAAGTCCTAAATTGTAACCTAAAGCATACTTAGCAATCATGATGATGATTCCAATAAACAAACCTGACATTAATCCACTGAATGCTCCAATAGCATTTGAGCGTTTCCAAAATAACCCCATGAAGAAAGTTCCAACAACTGGAGGTGCTAAATAGGAAAGTATCTCTTGATAATAGGCAATCAACGAATCAAATTTACCAATATAAGGTGCCCACAAAATAGCAATTATAAGCGCAACTACAGCAGTTATTTTACCTACTTTTACTTTTTTCTTACTACTTGCCTTTTTATCCATTTTGCTGTAAAAATCCATTGTAAATAAGGTAGAAACTGAATTCAGTGTTGCACTCAAAGCAGAAGTAAGTGCCGAAATCATAGCAGACAAAATGATACCTATAAGTCCAACAGGAAGTACTTTATTAATTAATCTAGGGTAAACTTCATCCGTGTTGATGCCATATTTTGTTTTCAAATCGATACCACTAATCACTTCATGTGGAAGATTTTCAACATCAAAGAGGTTGATTCCTCTTGCTATTAATCCTGGAAAAATAAATATAAATAAGGTAAAAAGATATAGAAAGCCTACTAAAAGAACTCCCTTACGCCCATGATCGATTGATTTTGCAGATAATACTCTTTGAACCATTACTTGATTATTACCCCAAAAATAAAATCCTAAAATTGGAATTCCAACCCACATTCCCAACCAAGGAACGGTTGAATCATCCATTGATCTGGTTAATTTTAACCAAACTCCATCATTAAATTTTTCCATAAACATATCCCATCCACCAATACTGTTCATGGCAAAGAAAGCTAATAAAGTCGATCCAATTATTAATACAAATGCCTGAATAACCTCTGTGTTAATTACTGATGATAACCCACCAATAATAGTATAACTTCCAGCAACTAATGCCATTCCTATAATAATCAACATCATGTCAACACCAGGAAAAATCATATTAATAATTAATGCACCAGCATATAATGTAGCCGATGCATCTAAAAATATATTTCCAATGATCGTTATAAACGAAAAATAGGTTCTTGATCTGGCATCGAATCTTCTTTCTAGAAACTCAGGCATTGTGAAAATTCCTGATTTAATGTAAAAAGGCAAAAAGAAAATAGCAAAGAAAACCATAACCAATATGGATATCCAATTATAATTAAAAACTGCAATTCCGTTGATAAAGCCTTCTCCTGAATTACCCATTAAGGTTGAACTAGAAATACTAGCTGCAAAAAGAGACAAACCTACCATTGGCCATTTTAAATTCCTACCTGCCAAAAAATAATCATCTGAATTACTTGATTTGCCTTTTTTCAATCCCCACCACACTATAAATAAGATGTACAGTATGAGTACTACTAGGTCTATTATATTTAAGTTTAACATGTTTTATTTTTTGTATGAAGTATAAAGAATAACACTTTTTGCCGGAATCAGAACCGAAATGCCGTTGTCTTTTAAATTGATTTTTTCTGAAGGAACAGGATAGCCTTTTGAATTAACAGGGCGATTGTTTTCACTGTATAAATATTTAATCAGTTTCGATTTCAGTTTCATATTTTTGGTCCTAATTATAAACCTAGCTTCTTTATCACTATTGTTTACAACAGCGATTGTAAAATCTCCAGATTTAGTTACTCCAGCTGTTGCACGAACTTTTTCGAAATTTAAATCATTGATTTTTACGATTGCCATGTCACCGGAAAAATAACGTGTCATAATCGACCATGTATAAAACCAAGGGCGCAAATTTTCATCGGCAGAATTATTTGTCAATTCTGTTCCTAAACTGTTGAACATTCCCCAACGTTTTAATTGGTGTTTATCGCCTTTATCATCTTTTGTATGCATAGCATCATCTAAATCCCATGCAATTACGGCATCAAAACCACTGTTCATTGATTGAATCAATGCATCAGCCATATCAACTCCGTAATCATAATCATATACCGAAAGCTGACTATCAACACTTGTAAATTGATCTCCCAAGTGCTCTTTTGATGAAGAATCTCCTTTGATTCCTAATTCGCCTAAAATGAAAGGTTTTCTTTGTGTCGAATCCGTAAACTGAACTAAAGCTTCAAATGTCTTTTGAAATTCGCCAGATCGAATACTCTCTTTTGATGGATAATCGTGAACATCATAAGCAGAAACTAGATGTGGAATTTGAAGTGCAGTTTGTTTCACCCAATCTAATCCTTCATATTTCGATTTAGGATTATTATAAGAGGTTGCGTCTGGTCCAATAATTGAAATAGATTTATCAAGACCTGCCTTGCCAATCGCTTGATGAAGCATTTTAACTCCCTCTTTCCATTGCTGCCAATCACCATCGGTAGTTGCCCAATATCCGTTTGGTTCGTTTACTAAATTGTAATACTTAATGCAGCTGTACTTTTTAATATTAATTAAATGATTCAGATTTTTCACTATTAAATCAATCCATTTTGGATCATTTGCACCAGTAAAACTATTTTGCAAATTTAAATAAGTATCATGCACTTTATAAGGCTGTCCCCATTCTCCTAAAATCACAATAATTTTATTTTTTTCACAATAATCTAAAAGCTTGTACAAAGCTTTCATTTGCTCACTTTCAAAATCTACAATTGGATTCCCAGACACATCAAAACCTTTAAGATACCTCCAGTTAGCCTGATCCATTACCCGAGCAATTTTTGGTTTAATGAAAGAAACCCGATCAAAAACTTGCTGCCACTTTTTATCTGTCATTAATTTACCCCATTCTGAGTCATCAGTGTCAGCGTGTGGGTAAGCCGAAAACTCAATTCCGTTACCAATAAACTCACCTGAAATTATTTCGTTTGGATTAAGTGAAATCACAGGAACTGAAGTTTGGCTTTGCACTGAAAAACTAATTAATATGCAAAACAGTATAATGCTATTTTGAATTTTCATTTTAGGAATCTTTTAAAGTTTTTAGTAATTCATTGATATCGCAGGTTGCTAATCCAACATACTTATCAGCAGCACCGTAATATACATATAAAACATTATCAACAATCATGTTTCCTGTTGGAAAAACACAGCCTTTATAAAATCCTTCGATTTCATAATCATGCTCAGGTTCCATTATCCAGTGCTCTAATCTAGCAATAACTTTCGTTGGGTATTCCAAGTCAAGTAAAGCCACTCCTACTCTATAATATCCATTACCACCATTTTCTACACCGTGATAAATCAGCAACCAACCATCATCCGTGCGGAGTGGTGGTGTACTCCCTCCAATTTTTTCTTCCCAAGTCCCTGTCTTACCTGTCATCAAAAGAGTACTTTCCTCTTCCCACACCATCAAGTCATCCGAATAGCGAATCCATATAGAAGGATATTCACATCCATACGCTTCACCGATCCATTCTTTAGGACGATGCAACATAGCAAATTTACCATTTACTTTCTCTGGAAAAAGAATTACATCTCTGTCGTCCAGATTTGATGTTGTAATTCGACCTAATCTTTTAAATGTTTTAAAATCTTTTGTAACCGCTAATCCTGAGTTTGCAATATTACGTTTTAACACTGCCGGAGATTCAGAACTCGTTTCAGGAAGTTGAATTACATCGTGTCCAAATGTCCAATATCTTCCAGGAGGATGAGGACGGTATGCATAAGTAACATAATATTCTTCTCCAAACTTTACGATTCTGGGGTCTTCAACACCTCCCATATCTGGACCATCAATACTTGGCCCAAAAACAGGCTCATTTGATTGTCTTATAAAATCAACTCCATTGCTACTAGTTGCTAAACCTATACGAATATAATGGTCCACATCATCACCTGCCGCTCTATATAGCATATAAAAAATCCCATCTTCATACCATACACCTGGATTACAAACTACAAGGTTTTCCCAATAGTTATCAGGATTTGGGCTAAGGACTGGGTTCTGTGCATATTTAATTAGTTTCATTTCTATCTTTTATTTTTTTTTATAATTTTATTCAATAATTACATTTTCGGCCATTTTATACATATCTGGTAAATCTTGACTAAACAGCATATTCGAACTGTTATAAAGTAATTGAAAATTAGTAGCTGAACTGTGCCCCTCAAATGGTGCATAGTAGTGGTCCCCCGTATGTGAAGGGTCGTATTTATTGCGCCACATTACTACCATACTCACTTTTTTTCCAGTAAGAGGAACGCTTATTTCATTTGTCCAGTACATATCATAGGCTAAGGCATTTTTCTTAATTCCTTCAATTCCAGTTTCTGTCACACCACAAGGTTTTAATTTTTGTTGTGATAAGGCTGCCAGATTTCGAAGATTGCTGCTGAACGCTGCAGTATTAGTCCCATGATAACTGTCCCATCCTAAAAAATCAACGTAATTATCCCCTGGCCATCTATATAGAAAACTATCTATTGTTCCTTGTTGATCTAATTGAGGAGAAATAGCATAAATAAGACTATGTACATTTTTGTCATTTTTTAAATAATCAATAGTATATTTCCATAAACCGATAAATTCTTGTTGCGTGGTGGCACTTGACCCCCACCACGACCATGCTTGTGTATGTTCATGAAAAGGACGAAAAATTATTGGAATTAGTTTTCCGTTGCTATCCTTCAAATTATTGACCAAATTGGCCAATTTATCTAACCATGAATTAAAAATAATGTTAGTAGAACTCCCCGGTATCAATATTTGCTGAACAACCGTATTATTAGAATTATCCCAACTGTCACCACCAGTAAGTGGATTATTCAAATGGCAACATGCAGTAATTACTTCCCCTCTTTCACGCGCTTCTTTAATAACCCGAATTCTATCACTATTAAGTGTTGAAGAAGTACTTCTATTGTCCATAATTTCGGCAAAATCGACACTAAAAACTCCTGGATAATCACCACAAACCTCTTTAATATCAGATCGACCTTGCTGAGTCATCCAGTTTCTTCCATATAGCAAATCATCATGATGACCAAACATGGTTCCTTTTTCTTGGATTTTCCATAATTGTGAGTATAATGCTTTTGTTTCAGCAGTGGCATTAGCATCCGTCATTTTTAAAGTTACAGGTACGTTGGTAAAAGGTGGATTTACTGGTTCATTGTTCTCTTCTCCGGAGGAGCAAGCAATACAAAATGCCCCCAAGAAAAATAATATCAGATATAATGATTTCATATAGTTTAGTATTAATTAATATTCAAAGTTTGTTAATACAATAAGTCCCTCAGCTGGTATAGTTTCTCTAATGTCTTTTTTGAAATTCAGTTGTATGCCTTTCTTTGCTGGAAGTAGTATATGATCCCCTTCAAGAATCAATTTTCCTTTGGCATAAATAAATTTTTTCATGTTGTTGAGGATTGGTAATTCTGAAGAGGTTAAAGAAATATTTTTCTTTTTTAAAGACACATTAACCATTGCTATCATGTATTTATCTCCCTTTGTTATAGCAATAGCTTTTACTTTAGAATTTCCTGTTACAGTTACTTTATACACTTGACTTCCCGATGGCATATATTTTGTCAATAATGACCACGCATAAAACCATGGACGTACTACTTCCTCTTTTTTTTCGAAATATTCATCACCCAGAATATTCCAAAACCCCCATACTTTTAATTTGTTTTTTTGTTCTTTCGAATGCATAGCATCATCTAACATCCAAGCTATTGATCCTGAATACCCCGTATTTACCGTTTGAATAAGTGCATCAGCCATATCGGTTCCATACACATAATCATAAACAAACATCTGAGAGTCATCTACTGAAGCGTATGGTTTCGCTTTTGCTCTTTCGATATTTTCATGCATTAAAGCTTCATCTTCTTTTTCTACAAATTTGAATCCGATTTCTCCCATAACAATTGGCTTATTGACAGGAACAGCATCTCTGTAAGCTTTTAGAATTGATGAATATTCTCCAGAATTCACCGTGATTTTTGATGGATAGGTATGAATATCATAAACTCCAATTGACGGATCGAAATCTCGAACTGAGTTTGTAATCCAGTCTACTTTATCAGTTTTCCAAATGGCAATATCAGGCCCCATTAAAGAAACCTTTTTATTAAGACTTAGTACTTTTAATTGCGTTGAAAAATATTGCGTTGCATTTTTCCAAAGCTCATAATTTTCATCTGTAGCTGACCAAAAACCATTTGGCTCATTAATCATTATGTAATATTTAATGCAATTAAACCCTTTTTCGGTCACTAAAAAGTCAAGATACTCTGCAGCAAATCTTAAATTATGTTCAGAAATAGTGTTGCTTTTACTATTAACCATCTTATCTCCCCAATCTCCAAGTACAACTTTTACATTACGTGATTGACAATATTCAAGAATAGGAGCAATATCTTCATAATTTTTAGCCTTGTTTACTGAGTCGTTTTCTATTAATGAAACGGTATTGATCATTACTCTCATGAATTGTGGTTTCATAAAATCAAGGCGAGAATATAACTTTGTCCAGTCCTCTGATGAAATTTTTAATTGTTTATCGCCGTAATCCAATTGGTAGGGGTCCCATTGAACGCCGTTTCCTATGTAATTTTCATTAATAATGGTTTTGCTATCAACAGCAACAGTTGCCTCGGTCAATGCGGAGCAACTAATTACCGTGACTATCAACCAAAATAATGCGAATGTTATAAATATTGTTTTTCTCATGAAATTAATTATTACAGTTTTTATACTCACTACTGTTTAGTAACTTCAATCCAATATCTTCTTGGTTTTTTTACGAATTTATCATAATCAGAATAAATTTTATCCCAAGCATCGATTCCGTTTAAATTAAAAGCAAAAGCATTATTAGCTATGTTTTTTGTTTTTCCGTTACCTAAATCTTCCTTACCAGCATTTTCAAAAGTTCCAATAGATTTGGTTCCATCAGCGAAATTAAAAGTAATAGTTCCTGTAGTATAATCTCTAGACCAAGTTCCTTCACCTTTGGGTATTTTTCTATAAAAATTATTTACATCCGTTTGGGGAGTACCTACGTAAAGAAAGTTTGCGTATTTTCCATCAGTTCCTGCATTATTAGTTACAGTTCCATAAGTATTTCCTGTCTCAGTAATACCTGTCATTTCAAATACTAATGTATTGTCTAATTCTTTTTCAGGACCATCGTTTGAAGGCCAAATCCAAGGTTTTGATGTAAGATCTAACACTGCTGCTCCGCCATATTCAGGTCCAGTACCTCCATAAATTACTAGATTGTCAATATCGTAAGTTCCAACTAATGATTCTCTAAAAGAACTAGCAACAACCTTGTATTCTCTAGATTTACCTGTTGGCGATGTAACGGTAATCTCAGCACTGTTTTCAGCATTTTCAAAATTTAATGATTCCCCTGTTTTTACAGTTGCTTTCGCTCCGTATGACAACACCATTTCTTTTAATACAATATTGCTCAGGTTAGGAACAGCATCTACATTTATAGCAAGATTTATTATTCCAGTTTCATCATCAGTTCGAAGCACTTTAGCGTCCCCTACCTGGTTTTCAAATTTAATACTCAATATATTACGTTCATTATTCCAATTTCCATCCACGATATCTTCTAATGGATCTTTTTGGCAACCCGACTGAGTCATAACAATAACTGCTAACAGGGCATATAATATTTTTTTCATAATTAGTTTTTTTTTAAAATTATAGACCTGTATTTAAATCAATTTCAGTCTGAGGAATTGGATAGAATGCTGCTTGTTCTGCAGTAATTCCAGCTGCTTCAGGGACAACTTGTGTAACTTTGTTGAAACGACGCAAATCATACAGGCGATTTCCTTCAAAAGCTAATTCCCAAGCACGTTCATTCCATACTGCTAATCTGAAGTTTTCAATACTTAAACCTGGAGTTAAATTTCCTAAACCAGCTCTGTTTCTAATTTGATTGATTAAAGTATATGATTCAGTTGTTGGACCAGCAGCTTCAGCATACGTAAGTGCTACCTCGCTAAAACGAATCAAAAATGGTTTAGTACTCGTTTTGTCTCCAATAAAATTGGGATCAATATATTTACGTGTAAAAGGGTAAACAATTTTACTAGGATATTGTGCAGAAACCACTCCAGAAGCATCATAGGTGGTTGTAACCATTAACTCTGTTTTCCTTTTGTCTGAATTATCAAAGCTGTTATAAAAGTTTGTTTGCGTTTGGAAAACGCTCCATCCATCATGCGACTTTGTATAAGTATTATCTGGGTTTTTCAAATAGATAGTAGCACCATCTATATAAGGAATGAATAGCTTAGAAATTTTAGAATAATCTCCTTCACTAGCACCTGTTCTATCCATAGAAAGTAAAAATATATTTTCTCTACCCAGTGGTTTGTCAACATCATATATACTTACTAAATTATTCTCAAAACCATAAACACTTTGACCTGTAATAACATCACTTGCATATTTTGCTGCCAATTGATACATAGTATTCACATCTTTGTTCATATCACTATATAATGGAACATTATGTTCTTTGGCTGAGGCGATAAAAAGATATACTTTTGCTAATAAAGCTTGAGCTGCCACTTTATCGGCTCGGCCTAATGCCTGATTCACTTTCAATAATGCTACTGCTTTTTCTGCATCTGCAATTATAAAATCATAAACCTCATCTAAGTCTTTTGCCATTGGAGCTGCAGTTTGACTTACAGTTTCTACAAGAGAAGTATGCATAGGCACTTTTCCAAAAACTTTAACCAAATTAAAATAGTTCCAAGCTCTTAAAAAATAAGCTTCTCCAAGATATTTATCTTTTAAATCTTGTTCAAATTTTCCATCAGGAACATTTTTTATTACAGCATTGGCTCGGTTTATAGCGATGTATCCATATTTAAAGTACTTCGCTAACATTATGTTTGTGCTAAAACTACCTACAACCCATTTATCTAAGTTTTGATTATCAATAGATTCATCTCCTTTTGGTCCAAACTCTTCTGTTGGAAGATCACCAACAAAAAATATAGCACGAGAATATTCTAAAAATGTTAAAGCATCGTATGCATAATCTACAGCTGATTCAGCATCTGAAGCTGTTTTGTAAAAATTTTCTTCAGAGTAAAACCCATAAGGTTCTTCATTTAAGTCACAAGCAAAGACACTCATTATAAGAGCCATTGTTGCTATTTTATATCTTGTTTTCATAGTGGTTTTTTAAAAAGTTAAGTTTAATCCAAATGTCAATTTACTAAGTCTAGGATAACCACCCCAATAAATACCATCGGAGCCTACTTCAGGGTCATAACCATCAAATTTTGTAAATGTGTACACATTATTTGCATTTACATATAAGCGTAAACTTTGAATTGCACTTTTAACAGGTTTTAAAGTATAGCCTAAAGTAATATTCTGAATTCTAACAAATGAACCATCTTTAATCCACCAGTCAGAAAATTTCACGGTCCTACCATCTCTTAAGCTAGGATAATCATTAGTTGGGTTGTCAAGGGTCCAGCGAAGCGGTGCATTACTTGGTTGATTAAATGCCTGTGTATCTAATACGTCCTGTCCGAAAACTCCATTTAAAAACGCGCTGAAATCAAACTGTTTGTATTTTACACTTAGGTTAAAACTCGCCATAAAATCAGGGTTTGGGTTTCCAATTATGGTTTGATCTTTTGTATCTACAACTCCATCTCCATTAATATCAACATATTTAAATTCTCCGGCCTGTGCCAATTGTCCATCTAAACCTGTATTAATTCCTTCTTGCAAATTCTGAACAATTCCATTTACTTTGTATCCGTAGAAAACATTTACTGGTTGCCCAATGGCTAATAAATTGGGGAATTGTCTAAATTGTTCTAGGCTGTTTCCTGAATATTCGTATTGCATTCCGGTATTAGGGTCAACATTTAATCCAGACTGCGTTACAGATCCTAAGCTTACGATTTCATTTTTATTTTTAGAATAAACAACGGACGCATTAAGTGTCCAATCCTTATTTTTGAAAATTTCTCCATCCAGACTAACCTCAAAACCTTTATTGGTAAGTTCACCATCGTTTACCCAAATTCTGTCATATCCTGATGATGGAGTCAAAATTCTTTCACGCAATAAATCATTTGTATGTTTACTATAGTAATCGAAAACAATGTGTAAACGGTCTTTTAAAATTGACATATCTACTCCAAAATCACTTTGAGCTGTAGTTTCCCATTTTAAATCAGGATTCGGAATTCCTCCCCAAAGCACTTCAATACCATCTTGCCCTGTTGTACCAACCTGATATCCTGGACCAATAGCAGAAACCCAGCTACCATTATCGTAATATTGACTTACACCATAACGACTAAGTGTTTGGTAAGGACTAATTCCTTGATTACCAGAAATACCATAACTTAATCGGAATTTTAATTCGTCAAAAACGTTTAAATTTTTTATAAATTCTTCATTATGTGCTTTCCAACTTAATGCTCCAGAAGGAAAAAATGCCCACTGATTGTTCTTACCAAATTTTGAAGATCCATCAGAACGACCTGTTATAGTCATTAGGTATTTATCAGAATAAGTATAATTTATTCGGAATATTCCTGAAACTAATTTTGTTTGTGTCTTACTATTAGAAATAGTATTACGTTCAGGGTTTCCCGCACTCATATTTTCATTTCCTAATGTTTCGTTAACAAAATCAAATGCACCTAGACTTGAACTTCTAGAGACATAACTTTCATAAGTATAACCACCTGTTATTCCAAATTCATGTTTATTTATAGTCTTATTGTAGTTGGCAAAAGTTTCAGAAACAAAGTTTTCTCCTTGCCAATTATTAATATAACCTGCTCCATTATTAAAAGTTCCTGCTTCTGTATAAATATTAGGGAAATATTTATCATTTATAGACGAACCATATTTGTAATTTAATCGAGTAGTTAATTTTAAAGAAGGTATAGCTTGCCATTCTATTGCCGCGGATGTAATTATATCAGTGGTTTTAGTTTCATTTTGACGCAAATTTGTAATTGCGACTGGATGACTATAATCATTATTCCCAATTAAATAATAATCTCCATCAGCACCATAAACAGGAAAAATAGGGTTTCTCCAATACGCTAATCCACTATTATTATTCCTTGTACCTTTACTTAATATATTAGAAAACCTAATGGTTAGATTATCATACACATCGTGTTTTACACGAAGGTTATAGCCTCCTTTTGTATAGTTGTCTTCTTTATTAACCCCATTTTCTGTATAATAATTCCCCGTGAGATTAAAACTCGTTTTATCAGTCCCACTATTGATACTCATCACAGTACTATTTGATATTGGATTATTATTAAAAGCATAATCATCCCATCTAGTAGAATAAGGCCAAGCACCTGATTGCAACTCATTAATCGATGGGTAGTATACCCCATTCGCATTTTGCGCTCCTATATAAATAGGTTGTAAACCAGCATTCACTCTTCCTTCATTACTTAATTGAGCCATTAACACAGGATCTCTCCATAAATTAAGTTCTGAATTAAATTGAGACACTGTTGATTGCTGCTGAACAAAAATTTCTGTTTTCCCTTTTTTTGCAGACTTAGTGGTGACAATAATTACTCCATTTGCCCCTCTAGATCCATAAATAGCTGAAGCTGAAGCGTCTTTTAAAACATCTACCTTTTCAATGTCAGCAACATTAATTTGTTTTAAATCACCCGCATCCCCCAAAGGAAAACCATCTACAACAACTAAAGGTGAATTAGAGCCTCGTAAAGAACTTCCGCCTCTAATTCGTACTGTTGATGAAGAACCAGGATCCTGAGATGTGGTCACTTGCAAACCCGCAACCCTTCCTTGCAAGACTTGTTCGACTGAATTAGCAGGAATATCCTCTAAAGCTTTCGTCTTGATTGTGCTTACTGACCCTGTGAGATCTGCTCTTTTAACTGAGCCATATCCTATTACAACAATTTCTTTTAAATTTTCAGATAATGATTGTAAAACAACATTAATGATTGCTTTTCCTGAAACAGGAATTTTTTGAGTATCAAAACCCAAATAAGAAAAAGATAAGATTGAATTTGAAGGGACATTAATTTCGTATTTTCCATCAAAATTTGTAGAAACAGCATTTGTAGTACCAATAACAGCAATATTTGCTCCTGGTATACTTAGACCATTTTGATCTGTAACGGTACCTTTTATTATATTCTGACTATAAGTAGTTATTGTGGTAACTAACAGAATACAAAAAAGTATACTTTTTGTACATTTTTTTTTCATTTGTTTATTTGGTTAAAAATTAGTTATTAGCTTCAGTACAAATTAACTAATTCCTTTTCCTATCAATTTTGTAAATACGATTAAATACAGATACTTTAATGAATAAATGATGATATTTTAATTTTAAATAAATACCATAAATAAATAAACTGTTTTTTATAGCTCTTAAAAATAGCTATAATAAAAAAATAACTCTTATTTTTGATTAATAATACTTATATACAGCTGAATTATAAATAGTACTATTATGAATAAAAAACGAAATATATTAAGAGAGCTAGTTCCAATATCTGATAATGATTTTTTTATTATTTTAAATCACACAAATGCTAAATTTGATTTTCCATTGCATTTTCATCCAGAGATGGAATTAAATTTAGTTTTAAACTCATCAGGCAAAAGAATTGTAGGCGATTCTGTAGTAGATTATTCTGATTGTGATCTAGTTTTAGTTGGTCCTAACACCCCTCATTTATGGACCGGAATTAAAGATAATAATGAAGCACATGTTATTACAATTCAATTTCATGAAGATTTATTTCCTGAAAAAACATTAAACAGAAAATTAGCTATTCCAATAAGAGAGTTGTTTGAACGATCCAAAAGAGGTGTCGCTTTCTCAAAAGAGACAATTGAAGCATTAAAACATAAAATAGTACAGTTGTCAGATTCACAAGATTTTGATTCTTTATTGAACTTTTTGTCTATTTTACATGATCTATCCATTGCTAAAAACACAAAAATTTTAGCTTCACATTCCTATGTTGATTACTATAGTTTTCCTGAAAGTCAAAGAATAGAAAAAGTAAATGATTATATCAAAGAAAATCTCCAGAATAAAATCCAATTAAAAGATGTCGCTAATCTCGTAAATATGACCGAATCAGCTTTTAGTCATTATTTCAAAAAATGTACAAATACATCTTTTTCAGATTACATTACGGATTTGCGCTTAGGTTTCGCAGCGAGGTTATTATTTGAGTCCGAACAGTCTATAAAAGAAATTTGCTATGATAGTGGATTCAACAATATTTCGAATTTTAATAGAACTTTTAAAAGAAAAATGGGATTTACACCAAGTGAATTTAGAGATCAAAGCAAATTAATCACTAAACATTAGAAAGGATTAAAAGTGAGGAAAAAGAGTGAGGAAAATTAAAAAATACGACATAAACCAATTTATAGTAAAAAAATAATACCTAATAATCAGCACTTTACAAATTAATAAAAGTAACATTTCAATTTTCATAACCCTGAGGTCACGAGTTCAAATCTCGTTCTCGCTACACACAAACCCTTAAACATCAATTGTTTAAGGGTTTTTTATTGAAATTCATTCCTCACTTAGTGAGGAAATAGAGTGAGGAAATTAAATAAAACACTAAGTTATCACCCTAATAATGTGAACAATACGTAACCAGACCTCAGGTTCAATCACACTAGTCCTTTTTTTGTTTTCATTTTTATATCAAGAAAAAAGTAGTGAAGTAATTTAACTGAAATTACCGAGCCGTTAAATAAGAACGGATTCAAAACTTCCCAGGGAAATAGCTATCATTTAATGAGTGCCAGAAGATTATTTGACCTTTACTTATATGCACTAGTATAAAGACTATTAATAGCAAATCAATAATAATATGTATTAAAAATTTCCAAAGGAAAAACATAACACAATACTGCTGTATTGTTTTAATTCATTTATAGAAAAAGTACTATAGTTTTAAAGTAATACACTTAAACTGATGTTATCTAAAAATAAAAACACAGCTATTTTGTTATAATTTATAACAACAAATACAATAAAATTTGTTATCATCTGTACTAATTTTGTAACGTATAAAAAAGAAAAGAAGATGGAAAGAGCATTTGTACAGATGGATTTGGATACTTTTTTTGTATCCTACCATAGACAGGGGAATTCAAAACTGGACGGCATCACTTTGATTACTGGTGGCTGCAATCATTGAAAGATGTAACATAATCCATCGGCACCGCATCAACAGGAACATGAAATTAACCTGCCAAGGCATAAAATGGAGCTGGCCGCAAAAAAAAGAGCTTTTGACTCTTTTAGGGAAAGGCAGCAGCGCTTTTTTAAAATTTTGCACAAGAATAACAATACAGTTCACGTTATATAACAAATGAAAAAACAGGAATACGCAATAGTAGATATAGAAACCACAGGCGGAAATGCCAGCGGCAGTCGCATTACAGAAATTGCCATTATTATCCATAACGGAACTAACATAATCGACCGCTGGGAAACCCTCGTCAACCCAGAAAAGGAAATACCGCTTGCCATTTTTTCGCTTACAGGCATTAACAATGAAATGGTACGTGATGCACCTATTTTTGATGCTATTTCTGAAAAGGTTTTAGAAATGCTTACCGGACGCATTTTCGTTGCACATAATGTCAACTTTGATTATTCATTTGTTCGCCATCAACTCGAAGCAAGCGGATTTAAATGGACTGCGCCAAAATTGTGTACCGTTCGCGCCGCAAGAAAGATTAAATCGGGATTGGGTTCGTACAGCTTGGGAAGACTTTGCCACTCGCTAGATATCCCTTTGATAAACCAACACCGTGCCGGTGGTGATGCGGATGCCACAGCCATATTGTTTTCACGTTTGCTGGAATGGGACGTCGAAGGCGTAATCGCAAAAATGATAAAAAAGACGGCACAAGACAAGCGCTTACCACCTAACCTACCGCCTGCTGATTTTGAGCAGTTACCTGAAAAAGTAGGGGTGTATTATTTTTACGATCAAACAAGGAAAGTCATTTACGTAGGAAAGGCTATCAACGTAAAAAAACGGGTGGCCTCCCATTTCAGTGGACATAATATCACGCCACAAAGGCAAAATTTCCTGAGAGAAATACACAGTATTTCCTTTGAAATATGTGCTACCGAATTAATGGCGCTGTTGCTGGAATGTACTGAAATTAAAAAGCTCTGGCCCACCTACAACAGGGCACTCAAACGCTTTGACCCTAAATATGGACTTTATGAGTATGAAGCCCGTAATGGATATCGGTATTTAGCAATTGGAAAACTGGAAAAATTTCAGGCGGGTATTGAATCTTTCAATAGCTTGTATAAAGGCATCAATGTATTGCGCAGCCTGGCCGAACAATTTGGCATTGATAACAGATTCTGTAACTACGGCATGGACGACCACGGAGAATTCATCCCAAGACCGGATCGGGACAATTTACCCGCAGTGGAACAACACAACGAGCAAGTCGAAAATGCCATTGCTTTTTTAGTAAAAAACAGGCCAAGCTTTGCCATTATAGACAAAGGCAGAACTGCTGAAGAACGCAGTTGCATTTGGGTTGAAAACGGTCACTTTTATGGCATGGGATATATCGCTTCGGATATTGGTTTTACGGATCCCTCAGAGATAAAGGATCATGTCACTCCCTACAAAAGCAACCAATACATTGTGGATTTAATCCTTTCTTATGCTGTGAAATATCCGGGCAAAGTTTTTTTAAAACAAAACGAGAAGGAATGATAATTCATTTCAATTACATCTAAATAAATTAACTTCGTCGAATTTACTTCCTCAGGCGCTACGCTCGTGTCATTTCCCGTTGGAGCCGCGGGACTTGAGTTTTATTTTAAACCCCATCCAGAATAATACCGTCTAGCGTTCACCCGGCATTGTATGCCGTCCCATTCAATCAGGAGATGAATAAAGTTCAAAAATCAGAAATTCACAATTTTCATCAATTTGCCTTTTCGTAAATAACTTTGAATAATATTTCGCGCATCGCGATTGTTCTGCATGGGTATAAGTATGTTTTTTAGGTTTTCGATCCGGGAAATTGGGGAGTTCAAATCATAAAAAGCGTAACCCTTGTAAATCCCGTTTTCAATCAAAACTGCGCTGAGTTCACTAGTATTCCTCCCTCTGTCATGGAGTATCATACTATCCGCTTCGAAACTGCTTTTATCAATAAATTTTTGAACTCTTTCATTGTATTCTTTAGGTAAAACAGAGCCAATGCAGGCGCCATCACATTCTTTTATTTGATATTGAAAACATTCCTTTTTTGTTTGGTATAAGCCTGTAAATTTTTGGCACAAACGGTAGTGCGATGTTATGCTAAACAGCCCATTTTTGGCTTCTTGCAGGGAAGCAAAGGAGGTAATTTCTTTTTTTTGACCATCTGCTTTTTGCAATTTTAAATTCAAATAGCCATTTTCATCTTTCTCAGCGTACAGTACAAACTGAAAAATACTCTTTCTTTGCGCACGATTGTAGATGGGTTTGTTGATTTTTATCTCTTCGCTTTCTTTCAATAAAGCAATGAGTTCACTTCCGGTTTCATAATAAGTTAAGGCAAAAACGTCAGTTTGAATTTTCTTGCATTTGGTGGAATTTCCTGTAAAATGCTGCTTGATTCGTTTATTAATGTTGTTGCTTTTGCCAACATAAATCAACTTCCCTTTTTGGTTGTGCATGTAATAAACGCCCGTAGTGGAAGGCGCACTTTCTAAAATGTTCTTCAATTTGGGAGCAATTCCTTTTTGGCCTTCAAATTTGATGTGCTCTTCTACTATTTCATTATTGAGATCCGTATCCAAAAATAGTTTAAACAACTTCAGGGTGGCCAACGCATCGCCACTCGCACGGTGTCGGTCTACGATAGGAATTCCCAAAGCACGAACTAATTTACCTAAACTGTAGGAAGCTTGTTTGGGCAATAATCTTTTGGATAATTCTACCGTGCAAAGTGTTTTTTGATTAAAATCATATCCCAAACGGAGAAATTCAGTGCGAAGAATTCGATAATCAAAACTGGCATTGTGTGCTACCAAAACACAATCCTTGGTCATTTCAATAATGCGTTTAGCCACTTCAAAAAATTTTGGAGCGCTCTGTAACATCTCATTATTTATCCCGGTTAATTGTACCACAAAAGGCTGAATCGGGATTTCAGGATTGATCAAACTAATAAATTGATCCACAATTTGGTGACCATCATATTTATAAATGGCGATTTCGGTAATCCCTTCTTTATTAAATTCCCCTCCGGTAGTTTCGATGTCAAGTATTGCGTACAAAATTCAGTGTTCAATTTACGGTGTTCAATTTACAGTATTTCTGCAAGCAGTTTTCTTGCAGCAAAGATACTACTTCCTGCCTGAAAAGCCGGACGTCTCCTATTCAATTACGAGCGAATAGTCACTTGACAATAGCCGTTCGCGCGGAATTGCATTCCGTCCCCATTCCAATTAGCAACTACACGGTAGACCACTGCTCCTCAACAAGCTCGTGCACGTAACGAGAAATAATGAAGTTCCCCAAGCTCTGCGCTATGTCCTCACTTCGGAGTTTTTTTTCTAAATAAGGTGGATAGCTTGCTTAGAAAACAATGCTGCTTAATAGTGCCAGCTATCCGTAGTCTCACGACTTAGGCTTTCATATTTATAAACCCCGCTACCCTCGAATCCTTTCGTGTAGTTTATTTCCCCTAGTGACTTAAACTTACGCTCAAACCCATTAAAAACTTTGCTTATTCGTCTTCAGTTGATTAAATAGCCCTGAAACAACAATAGCTGACTTTCTATTCCTGTTTTTATCCTACAATGGAAAATGTTTTTGAACTTATATTAGAAATGGAAATTTAAATTCAGTCAATTAACTCTAGTACTGCCCCAACATATTATATAAAATAAAAAGAGGGATGAAAATTAATTTTTCATCCCTCTGATATTGAAAATTGCAATCACATTAATTACAATCTTTTAAATCCATCTTTTAACCTTATATAGCATAAGGAAAGTTTCTTGATACTTTACGCATCATACTCTCTACTATATCATCTGTCGAAGCCATAATTCCTTGATCCATCGTTTTGAAAAATCTCCATAACAATTCTCCATCTGAACCATTGTTAAGAGTCATTGTTAAAGTACCTGTTCCTGTTTTTCCTCCGAATCCTCCGAATAATATAGCAGATGCAATTGCACCAGCCTCAGACTTCGTCTGTTCTGTTTCAAAAACTCCTCCTATAATAGCATCAACACCAAGCACTTTTGCAATCTCATCATTTGTGAACTCGTCAAGTTTGTCAAGCATTCCCGCTTTCTTTAATAAAATATTAGTTTTATCCACATCCTGAAAGCTTACGTTATAATTCTTAGCCTTTCTCAACAAGAAGGTATACATACTTGACTGGATTGATTTAGACATACTTTTTTCTTGATCACGATTAGCTTCAGCGCTAAAATTTTTTGGCTGTCTCTTATATGTTATACTAGTCCTATAAGGCATAATAGCGACAACTTTATGTGTACTTATTATTGTCTTCAGCTCGGGATTCTCAAAAACTTGTTTAGACTGTGCATTTACTACAACGGATATAAAAAGGATTAGTAAGAACAAAACATTTTTAAATTTCATAATTGATCTAGATGGTGATGGTTTTTTCATTAAATTTAGTTTAGGTTAAATATTAGGTTGATATTACTAAGAATATTCTCCCAAAATAACCCAAATAAAAAAGATCTCACAATACCCACTTTTAGTGATATTTAGCAATTCTAATAAAGACGAAAACAGTAGAGGCTATTTAATAATAAAATCCCCCGTGGTACTCTTCTTCGACGAGTACCTACCTACTCACTTTTAAAAACTAACTATAGCGTTTTTAATGATGATACCTCCTAGCATAGACAATTCCATAATCAACAAACTGCATGATATTTTTTATTCTTAGATTATGCGTTTAATAGCTGTAAATAGTTTCCTATAAGTTTAAATTTGAGTAGCTAAACTACTTATTTAAATCAATTGAAACATGCACCACGAAAAAACCACAATTCTGTTTATAATAAATGCAGCAAGAACCAATCAAAGAGGACTATGTCCAGTAAATTGTAGAATAACATTAAACAAAGAACGAAAACAATTAAATACTGGGCTTCTTGTAAACCCAAAATATTGGGAAAGCAAACTTCAAAAAGTAACAATACTAGAGCCAAACCACAAATATATAAATGCTCAATTAGAGCGTATTCAAGTCAAGATGTACAATATTGTTTTGGTATTTCAACTTCAGGGAATTCCATGTAAACTAGATAATATCTTTAATGAATACAAAGGAATACCAATTAGAAAGGAAGAATATATATTGTCTTGTTACAGAAAATATGTTTCAAGAATACAGAAACTAGTTGGAATAGAAATAAAACAAAATACCTATGAAAAATTCGTTTATGTTGGCAACCATTTAGAAGCTTTTATCAAGTGGAACTTTAAAAAATCAGACTATCCTTTAAAGGAATTAAGCTTGCGGTTTATAGATGATTTTGACTACTATTTAAAGACAGAGAAGAGCATAAAGCAAATCACTATCAACAAAATTATTCAAAGGTTTAGAACACCTATCAAACAAGCTATTTCAGAAGGTTATTTAGATAGAGACCCATTTATACTATATAAATCGAAAAAGGTCCATAAAGAGGTTATTTTCCTTACTACAGAAGAACTCCAAATCATTGAAGGGTCCACATTTACTCCAGAAAGATTGAAGATAATCCGTGACTTATTCATTTTCTGTTGCTACACAGGATTAGCTTACAATGAAATGGCGCATCTTAAAATAAAAAATATCCAAATCGGTTTTGATAACATGAATTGGATCCAAATGAAACGAGAAAAAACACAACGCCAAATATCCATTCCAATACTGCCAAAAGCACAAGAGATTATCGATAAATATTTAATAGATAGTAATTCCGTATTCCCTGCTATAAGTAATCAGAAATTCAATGCTTATTTAAAAGAGATTGCATCTATAACAGAAATCGATAAAAGAATCACACACCACACAGCCAGGAAAACATTTGCTTCAACAGTTTTACTATACAATGATGTTCCCATGGAAATCGTTTCAGAACTACTAGGTCATTCAAACATGACAATCACTCAGGAAAGTTATGGAAAAGTGGTCCAAAAAAAGGTTAGTGAAGCTATCAAAAACCTTGCATTAAAATTAAAATAAGAATTCATAGCAATTGGTTCGTAGTTCTTTTTGCAATAAAACGATTCAATTACGGGAACCCGTAAAAAACGGATTCTTATTAATCGTATGTTTGGACATTAATTTTAAGAATAAAATATAATTACCCCTAGCAGCAAGATACATTTATGAGAAATATACACAAGATTATATTTTTATTCGTTCTAATAAATTTTAATTCAATCCCTTCTTATTCCATAAATAAAGCAGAGGAAAGCATAATAATAAAAACGGTTGCTGATCCTTCTGGACAAATAACAGGAAATGCAACAGTATGCCAGAATGCGGCAGCACCTTTAATAACATTTGAAGTAAAGGACGACAATAAAGAGCCGTATACATTTACTTACACCATAAATGGAGTATTGCAGACACCCATTGCAACACAAGGAAATAATAAAAGTGTGACCGTTCCGGCTCCAACAAATGTTACAGGCACTTTCACCTACGTTTTGACTGGTGTAAAAGATAAAACAGGTAATGATGTTGGTATTTCCAGCAGCAATCCAGTAACAATTACGGTAATTCCTAATTTTACTGTAAGTGCAGGTAGTGATATTTTGCTTTGCAATGGGAATACGATAAATTTAAACGCAAGTGTTTCAGGAAATGGCTCTAATGCTGTGACCTACTCTTGGTCAGGACCAAATAGTTTCACAAGCAATCAACAATCGCCTAGCATTTCAAACTCTTCAATAGTAATGTCAGGTGATTATACTGTAACAGCAAGTATTGGTAGTTGTTCTGTTCAAGATGTTGTTCATGTTGATGTTGCGGAGCCGCAAATAACGAGTGGTCAACTTCAAAATGGAATTTTAGTTAAATGTACTACATCTCCTTCTCAAACAACAGGTGTAATTAATTTTCTGCTTACTATTCCTTCCTATAGTTCAAACATTCAGAATTATACAATTGATTGGGGGTTCGGTTCTCCCTCAACTCAGGTTTTGACTTCTGTAGATTGGTCTAATACAATATTGCATACATACAATGTTGGTATGCATTTGATTAGTATCACTATTAATTTTACTAATGGTTGTTCAATAACAAAACAATTCAATGCATTTGTAGGAAGTTCACCTGCAGCCGCAACTTTGGTTTTAAATCAAAATCAAGCTAATGGATGCGCTCCGTTAACTACACAGTGGACTTTTACAGTTCCAAATAATGTTGACGGTACTACATATTCTGGCACTTGGGGTGAAATGTCAACGCAAGATAACTTTGTTTACAATCAAGGTGGATCTGTTCCACCAGCAACTTCCACTATGTCATGGTCTTCTCCTTCAATAGACCCTGGCACTTTAACAAGTACTTATATTATTACGAAAACTTATCTATCATCTTCTTGTGGGATTAATGTTGTGTTAGGTGCTACAACTTATTATAATACCTATCAGCCTATTGTAATAACTCAAAATCCATGCACTACTACGCCACAGCCATCCGGTACTGGTTTAGTTTCAGTTGGTAAAGCCCCTCTAGCTAGTTTTGCCCCAACACCATTCCCTACTAAAATTTGTATTGGTATACCATTCCAGCTTACAAACACTTCTAGTTTTGGACAAACAATTCCAACATCAAATGGAGCCACATGTTTAACTACAGGTAATTTTTATTGGACAATTACAGCATTAACTCCTGTAACTACAGGTGCTTGGATAGCTTCTGGATTAGGCTCCAATAATGGGCTAACTGAAGCTGATTTTGATTCTTGGACAAATGGTTCAATGACTCCAACAATAACCTTTAATCAACTTGGTAATTATAGAATAACTTTATTTATTGCAAATAGTTGTGGTGTCGATTCTGTTTCTAAGGATATTTGTGTACAATCACAAGTAACACCATTGTTTTCTTTAATTAATCCGCTAATTGGCTGTAAACCTTTAGTTCTGATTGCAGATTCAAGCGCAACGAATACTTCAGTTTCTTGTTCACCGGTTACTTATCAATGGAATGTTGTCTATACAAGCAATTATTGTGGAGTAGCCTCATCAGTAACTTATTTAAACGGAACCAGTGCTACTTCACAAAACCCTACCTTTCAATTTAACAATGCGGGAACATATAATGTTTCACTTACAACTACTAATTCCTGCGGTTCGGTAACATCCACTCCGCAAACCGTGACTGTAAAACAACCACCAACGGTAACCATAAATCCAATTGCATCCCTTTGTCAAACTTTGCCAACAACCACAATTAGTCCATCTGCTACTATTGTGAATTGTGGGACCCAATCTCCCTTGACGTATGAGTGGAGTTTTCCTGGCGGAACAGCGTCTACACCAGCAACATTAGCTACAGCTAATCCTGGAACTATTAGCTACAGTACTTCCGGAACCTTTTCCTATTCTTTGAAAGTAACCAATGAATGTGGAACAACCACTTCAAGCAGTTCATTTACTATTAATCCTTCGCCCACAATATCGGGTACTTTGTTTTCTTGTATTGGTACCAGCTCCCAATTAACAGGTTCACCATCTGCTGCTGCAGCTACGCCTTGGACATCGTCAGCTCAAACTGTCGCCACAGTAAATAATACAGGATTAGTAACCGGAGTTTCGGCAGGAACGACCACTATTACATATACAAATAATGCAGGTTGTAAAACAACGGCACTATTTACCGTAAACCCGTCACCGGTAGTGACTTTTTCACCGGCCAACCAGATTATTTGTTCGGGTGACACTTCGGCTTTGGTAACATTAAACAGTACCACTCCAGGAGCCACTTTTAACTGGACGGCAGTCCAACCAACAGGAATATCAGGAGTCTCAACAAGTGGAACCGATATAATACCTGCCCAAACTTTAATAAACAGCACGAATGCCAACATCGTGCTAACCTATAATGCCAAAGCAACATCGGCAAATGGTGCCAGTTGTGCCGGAGCATTATTTCCTTACACCATAACCGTAAAACCAAAACCTAATGTAGCGGCAAATATGACTGCCGCGATTTGCAGTGGTTCAGCATTCACTGTCACTCCGACTAATGGAGCTGGAAACATAATCCCCGCAGGAACCATCTATTCTTGGGGAGTTCCTACAGTAACGGCGGGAATTACCGGTGGGGTTGGGGGAACAAGCCCGACAACTATTTCTGGCACATTGACCAATCTGACCAATGTTGTCCAAACAGCAACTTATTCTGTTATTCCTTCATTTAATGGATGTTCAGGCACAGCATTTGATGTTGTTGTGTCCGTAAACCCAAAACCCGTTATTCCTGGCCAATCATCAACGATATGCAGTGGAGATGCTTTTACGGTTATCCCATCAAATGGCATTCCGACTGCAGCAACAATAGTTCCTTTAAACACCACTTATACCTGGCTAAGCCCGACAAGCAGTCCTCTTGGAGCAATCACTGGAGGCTCAGCTCAGGCAACTCCCCAAACGAGCATCAGTCAGACAGTAAACAATAGCAGCAATGCACCCGCAACCCTGACATACACCGTCACTCCAAAATCTGGCGATACTGGAAATTGTCCAGGAGCGACCTTCACAGTAACGGTAACCGTAAATCCAAAACCACTTGTAACACCGCAAAGCAAAACTATATGCAGCGGAACGGCATTTACCATCAGTCCGACGAATGGCAGCGGAAATATTGTGGCAGCAGGAACAACTTATACTTGGGCAGATCCGGTTAGTAATCCGGTAGGAGCCATAACCGGAGGAAGTCTGCAAGCTACCGACCAGCCGAATATCAGTCAGACCCTTACAAATACGACCAATTCTTCTGCAACATTAACGTATACCGTAAGCCCGAAGTCTGGTACATCGGGTAATTGTGTCGGAGCTCCATTCACGGTAACTATAACGGTCAATCCAACCCCAGCTGCATTAATGTTGTCCAATCAGGAGTTTTGTAACGGAGTAGCGACAGCGCCGATAACTTTTAGTAACCCAGTTTCAGGAACAACTTATTCCTGGTCGAACTCCCATCCTGCAATTGGTTTAGCAGCTCTCAGAACGGGAAACATACCCTCATTTACACCAACAAATACAAGCTCAAGTCCAATTATAGCAACAATAAATGTGACTCCAACCGCCAATGGATGTTCGGGTATACCCCAAACTTTTAACATTACCGTAAACCCATCACCGGTAGTCACTTTTTCACCATCTAACCAGACTATTTGTTCGGGAGACTCTTCGGCCTTGGTAACATTGAACAGCGCCAGTCCGGGAGTCACTTTTAATTGGACGGCAGCCCAACCAGCGGGAATATCAGCAATTTCAACAAGCGGAACCAATACTATACCTACCCAAACATTAGTAAACAGCACAAATACCAGTATCGTTATAACTTACAATGCAAAAGCAACATTGGCAAGTGGCGGCAGTTGTACCGGAGCATTGTTTCCTTATACTATAACCGTAAAGCCAAAACCTTATATTGCAACCAATATGACTGCCACAATTTGTAGTGGCATCTCATTTTCCGTCACTCCAGCTAATGGTGCTGGCAACATAATCCCTGCAGGAACCACTTATTCTTGGGCTGCTCCTGCAGTAACGGGTGGAGTTACTGGTGGGGTTGCCGGAACAAACTCGGCAACAATTTCTGGTCCTTTGACCAATCCGACCAATGTTGTCCAAACGGCAACTTATACCGTTATCCCGTCTGCCAATGGTTGTGCAGGTTTGCCTTTTGATATCGTTGTATCCGTAAATCCAAAACCTGACGTTAACGCAACTACAAGCGTTGCCCTTTGTGCTGGAATATCGAGTACTCTAATAGATTTTACAGGAAATGTCCCTGGCACGACTTATAATTGGTCATCAAGTACTACAAGCATTGGAATCGCTGCTTCAGGAACCAATACAATCCCTTCATTTACAGCAATAAATACAGGAGCTACGGCTGTGACTGCAACAATAACTGTAACTCCATTTGTTAATGGTTGTACGGGTTTATCGAAAACATTTGACATTACTGTCAATCCAAATCCAACGGTAAATTCAACGCCAAATCTTGTCAAATGTAATACTGCTTCGAGTGGAGTTATTAACTTTTCGGGAAATGCTTCAGGAACTACTTTTGACTGGACGAATGACACAGCATCCATCGGCTTGGCAACAGCAGGAAGCGGCAACATCGCCAGTTTTACCGCAACGAATACCGGGTTAATATCAGTTACAGCAACCATAACGGTTACCCCAAAAGCAAATGGTTGTTTTGGAACTCCAAAAACTTTTACAATCACCGTTAATCCTACGCCAACTGTGGATCTGCCTTTGAGTCAAACGGTTTGCAACGGACAGTCATCCGCCGCTATTTTATTTTCGGGAGCAATTCAAAATACAGTATACAATTGGACAAATAGTAATCCGGCTATCGGAATTGGAGCAACTGGCGTTGGAGATATCCCCTCATTTACTGCTATCAATAATGGCACTAATCCCATTGTTGCCAATTTCACGGTAACTCCAAGTTTGAATGGCTGCAATGGAGTGTCCAGAGCTTTTACAATCACGATAAACCCATCACCTGCAGTTGTATTCTCTCCAACAAATCAAATTTTATGTTCGGCTTCTTCTTCTGTTTCAGTAATTTTAAGCAGCACAATGACTGGCACTAACTTCACTTGGACGGCCTTAGAACCGGCAGGAATATCGGGAGTTATAACTAGTGGGACCAGCACTATACCGGTTCAAACATTAACCAATTCAACCAATCTGCCAATTGTGGTAACTTATTTGGCAAAAGCCGAATCGAATAGTGGTGCAAGTTGTCAGGGAGTTTCATATCCTTATACCATAACAGTCAATCCAGTGCCATCAATCACAACGGCACAAAACAAAACTATCTGTTCCAATACTTCCTTTTCAATAATTCCCTCAAACGGATCGGGAAACATCGTTCCAGCTGGAACTACTTATTCTTGGGGAGTTCCGGTCATCACGGGAGGAATTACGGGAGCTGTAGCATCGACAAATCAGACAACTATTAATGGCACCTTAGTAAATCCGACAAATGATGTTCAAACGGCCACCTACACCATAATCCCAAAATCGGGCAGCTGTATTGGCTCTTCATTTACGGCAGTGATCACGGTAAACCCTTCCCCAAAAGTTGTTTTTTCGGGAGGCAACCAAACTGTATGTTCAGGAAGTGACAGTTCACCAATATCAATAGCAAGTCCAACTACCGGAACGGTAACCTTCAATTGGACCGCAAACATTCCAGCGGGAATTTCTGGAGCAACTCCTTCGGGAACGAATACAATTCCAGCTCAAACGTTGGTGAATTTAACCACTAATCCACTAACCGTAACGTATACGGCGGCAGCCACTTTCGACAATAATGGGGTTTCTTGTTCGGGCCCGACTTTAGATTATAAAATCATTGTAAATCCTGCCATAATAACATCCAGCATCCTGTCTAATTTCAATGGTTTCAATGTGAGTTCTGTTGGAGTATCTGATGGAGCAATTAATGTTACAGTTACGGGAGGTTCGGGTGATTATACCTATTTGTGGTCGGGACCAGGCGTTTTTTCGGCCACAAGCCAGGATATTTCTAATGTTGCCGCGGGAGCGTATACGCTAACCATAAATGACAGCTTATGTAATGCTGTCATATTAAATTTTACTTTGACCTCCCCCCTGCCGTTACTCATCCAGGAAGATACCGCGGCACATATCGATGTTTTGTGTTTTGGTTATTTGACTGGTACTATTAAAGTTGCTATTACACAACAATCTGTTGGCCCTTATGATTATGTATTAACTTTGCAAGGAGGCGGAACAATAATTAGTATTATTGATTCAGCGGCTACGAATTATACTTTTACGGGTTTGGCAGCAGGGATTTATGACATAAAAGTTACGGATGGAAATGGGAGTGTAAAGACAATTCCCGGAATAGTCATTACACAGCCCAGCGGCATCACTGCTTCCATATCAGGATTAACAGATGTTAGCTGTGCAGGCAATGCAACAGGTTCGGCAACGGTAACTGCCAGCGGTGGTATTGGAAACTTAACTTATTCCTGGAATACCAGCCCGATTCAAACTTTGGCAACAGCCACAGCATTGACGGCAGGAACTTATACCGTTACGATAACTGATGCCAATAACTGTTCGATACAAAAACAAGCAGTTATTACGGAACCAAATGGAATTCTTACGTCTATCGCTTCCCAAACCAATGTATTATGTTTTGGAAACAGTACGGGCTCCGCAACGGTTCTCGCTAGCGGAGGCACGGGAGTTCTAACCTATTCCTGGAATACGGTACCGGTACAATCAATTGCAACTGCGACCGGATTAACGGCAGGAAATTATAATGTAACCGTTACAGATGCTAATGGTTGTTCAAAAGTGCAAACGGTGCTCATAACACAGCCATTAGGAGCGTTAAGTTCAATAATCTCCAACTCAAATAACGTAAGTTGTTTTGGCGGCAATGACGGAAGCGCTACCGTTTCAGTTTCTGGAGGAACTTCCCCTTATTCTTACTCGTGGAATACCAGCCCAATTCAAACCTTGTCAACAGCTACCGGATTAAAAGCAGGGATTTATAACGTAACTGTTACAGACGCAAACGGATGCGGAATTTCAAGTCCAATCACAATAACAGAACCAGCGGGAATGAGCGCAATTATAACCGCCCAAACGGATGTTTTCTGTTCAGGAAACAGTACCGGTTCAGCAACTGTAACTGCTAATGGAGGAACATCACCTTTTACCTATTCTTGGAATACAACACCAATACAAACTTCGAATGTTGCCATAAATCTGGCAATTGGAACATATACAGTTACCGTCACAGATTCGAAAGCTTGTTCGACAAGCACGCAGGCCATAATAACGGAACCCAACGGAATTGTAACCGCAATCGCTTCTCAAACCAATGTGGATTGTTTCGGGAATAATACGGGCGCAGTTTCCGTTTTAGCCAGTGGGGGAACAGGAACATTGACGTACTCCTGGGATACGGTCCCGGTACAAACTTCGTTAAATGCAACAGGCTTAATAGCGGGAACTTATCATTTGACCGTTACCGATGCTAACAATTGTGCCAAGGTTCAAACAGTAAATATTACTCAACCCGACGATATTGTTATAACCACTGATTTAGAAAAAGACATTAGTTGTTTTAATGATGCCAATGGCGAAATTAAAATCACGATTTCCGGCGGAACATTAAACTATAAATTCACCTGGACCAAAAATGGAACCCCTTATGCAACCACAAAAGACCTATCAAATTTAAGTCCTGGAGTATACGTTGTTTCGGTTTCAGATGCTAACAATTGCGGTCCAAAAACAAGGCCATTTACTATTACTGAACCGCCAATATTAGCTGTAAGCCTGATAAGCCAGACCAATATATTGTGTTTTGGAGAATCTACAGGAGCTATAAATATTTCGGCAGTTGGAGGAACACCCGCAATTTCCGGTTATAATTTTGCCTGGACAGGACCAAATGGATTTACAAGTTCCAATAAAAATCTAAGTGCTATTATTGCTGGAACTTATGATTTGGTTGTAACCGATAATTCAGGCTGTTCCAAAACATTAAGTGTTACGCTAAGCCAACCAACGAATATTGTTTTGACTGCCACAACCACGCCAATAATCTGTTATGGATCTAATGATGCTTCCATCACCCTTACCATAAATGGAGGTGTTGCTCCCTATGCAATCGTCTGGAGTAATATGGGAGGCGGCACTTTCCAGGACAATCTATCCGCTGGTGATTATCTGATTACCGTTACAGACTCCAATAATTGTACAAAAACCCTGAATGTAAATATTCCCGAAGCACCGATTTTCACAATCAACCCGGTTGTCAAAGACATCAGCTGTTTTGGTGATCATAATGGCAGTATTAATCTAAATCTAGTGGGTGGTATCGCTCCGGTAAAATTGACTTGGGATGATAATGCCACGGCAGGAAATGTCAGGAATAATTTGGGCCCGGGTTCTTACACGGTAACGATTGTTGACAGCAAGCCCTGTACAATCAAAAGAACTTTTATCATATTGGAACCTCAATTATTAGCACTTTCGGCCAATGTTACCAATGCCTTTGATTGTGATAATGCCAATAGCGGCGCGATAAACCTCCTTGTTGCAGGCGGCACGGCGCCATTTACCTATACCTGGTCTAACGGTACGACCACGGAAGATTTGTTCAATATTTCCGCAGGGAATTATTTGGTTACGGTAAAAGATGCAAACGGCTGTTCAAAACAGGCGCAATTTAGTATCAATAGGCCACCGGCTATAGTGATCGGAGTGGTTACCAAAACCGAATTTGACTGTGAAACCAAATACGTTAAACAAAGTTTTGTAGCCCAAGTTTCTGGCGGGGTTCCACCCTACCAATTAGTTTGGTCAAGCGGAACGGTTAGCGGAGCGAATAATGAAACGATGAATACCAGTCAAAACGGGACAGCTATACTATACGTAACCGATGCCATCGGCTGTAAGTCAAATTACTCCTTCAATGTTAAATTGCAGTACCTTGGAACGCCTTCTTATAATGCAAGTTCTTATGCATATTCAAGTTATGGGTCTTATTCGATAAATGACCCCATTCAGTTTACCAATACTGCCACTGGAGATTATATCAGCGTGGCCTGGGATTTTGGAGACGGCAGCGTTTCGACAGAACCTAACCCAGTGCATACCTTCATAAATCCAAAAGATTATGTTGTAACCCAAACAGTAACCTACCCTTTCGGATGCGTATATGTGCAAAAAATCACCTTTATTGTTGAAAAAGGATATTTATTGGTAGTTCCTAACGCTTTTACTCCAAATGACGATAATCTCAATGATACGTTCAGACCTGTCACTAAGGCTTTAAAAAATGTTCGATTGGACATCTACGATACCTGGGGTTCATTGATCTATTCAGAGACAGGAGAAATTTTGCGAGGTTGGGATGGTAAAATAAAAGGACAGAATGCGGAAAACGGTAATTACTACTGCAAAGTCAGCGGAGAAACTTTTTATGGAACTGTTGTCAATGTAAACCATCCTTTTGTATTAATAAAATAAGCCCACAAACCAGAATGAAACTAAAATTTGTTATATACATACTACTGACTACTATATCTATCGCAGAAATTAAGGCGCAGGACCCTGTTTTTACACAGTATTTTTTGGTTCCCGAATCACTTAATCCTGCCTTTACAGGAACATTAATAACGGGATACACTGGCCTCATACACCGCTCACAATGGCCAAATGACAACAGAAGAATCGATACGGAATATGCTTTCATTAATGGACCTGTTGGACCTGAAAGAAACATGGGCTTAGGGTTGACTATTTTAAATCAGCGGGAAGTTTTTACCAATTATAATTATATTCAAGTCAACGGAGTTTACTCCTATAACGTGAATCTAAATTATGATTGGCGACTTCGATTAGGTCTGGAAGCTGGATATGGAAGTAAAAACTTTAATTTAAGTAGTCTTTTATTCGAAGATCAAATTAATACAAATGACGGTTCAATAAATGGAGGAAGTGTCGATCCAAGTTTTTTAAACGCTACCGATAAAATCAATTTCTTAGATGTTTCCTCTGGAATACTATTGTATAGTGACAAAGCCTGGTTTGGTGCGTCATTAAAACATTTGAATAAACCAAATATTGCATTTACTAACAATGCTAAAGTTCCTTTAGAAATGTTTTTAAGCATTCATTCCGGATATTCATTCAGTTTGGATGAAACCCATTTAAATTTCTTTCCCGATCAAACAAATTTATTGCTTACTGCCAATTATATGCGACAAGCTGAATACAACAGATTAGATTTTGGGACAGCTCTCGAATTCAAACCTTTAATTCTGGGAGTCATTGCGGCAACGAATCCGGAAGGAAAAAGCAATAACAGTCACTTTTTAACGTCTGTAAATCTTTTTGGCTCCATTCAGTTAAATCGTTTTGTATTTGCCTATTCCTATGATATCAACACTTCGAAATTGGGAAACACCCAAGGCGTGCATGAGCTTTCATTGACTTGGCAAATTGGTCGCGGTTGCTCTAGTTGTGATAATTATTTAGTAAAACAACCCTGGGGCAGAAACTATTAACTTAGTTTATCTGAGAATAACACATCCCGAAATAACTAATAAATCATCGCAGAAACAAAAAGGAATCATAGTAGTGCTTTTCTATTTGATTATCTTGTAATTGATTACACACTTAATAAAAAACACTTATCGCCGGTCCCTTGAAAGCTCCCCGTAAAATGGGAAGTTCCCTCACTTTGGAGTTGTAAATTAAGGAAATAGAATCACTCTGAGTTGTCAACAACTTTTAGCAAATTCGGAAATAAGTTAAATACATTTTTATAATGAACCAACTAGGTTAAAAATCAGAAAATTCAAATTGCTAAATGAGCTTAAAAAGATTAGCAAAACATTACCTACTTACTTATTAGACTAGATATACGACCCTAGAATTGACCATTAAGACGGCTTGTTAACTTTAGTAATTCCCGCTCCTCCGGTAAAAGTTATTACTGGAATAATAGATCCATTTACACAGACCGAAGAAACACTAGCTGTCATCATTGCTCACGGCAATACCACATCAGCTACTATTTCATTTAAGTTTTCTACATCATTATCTAAATAACTGCTATTCACTTTAGCATGTAATTGACTAGCTAAAATTAACAAAAAAAACAGAATCAGGTAAAGTTATTTCATAATTATATTTTGAAGAGGAACATAATATAACAGCTATTTTCACTGTCATAAAAAAGCTAATCTACACAAATATAAACTTTTAGTGTTTAATTCTTTTATGGATTCCAATAAAGACTGTGCATTAACTCCATGGTCTATTAAATAATAGTATATACTTTTTATAAATAACCGCAATACTATTAGGTAAGCATCTTAAAAAACTAAACTGACGGAAATAACAAAAACCCGCTAAAAGTTACATTCCTAAAAAAACTGGCACTTCTGGCAGTTTACCTTAAATTAGAATTGTAAATCATAGTAGCCGTACTACTTAATTTACGAGTTAAAATCTAGTCCTCACTAAAACAAATCCGTAACCAATAATTTTTAAAAGATGTATTATTAGACTTTTATTTCTTAATTATCTACCTCACTCTTTCATCTTTTGGAAGATATCATATTAGTCGTTATGCACAAATATCAAATCACATGATAGTACTGAAAAAATTTAAATCATATACTTTTTTTCGATTACGTACATTACTTGCCTAATTATAACCAAACTAGATATTTATCAGTAATTATCACAATAAACTTACTTATCTCAAAGCTTTTGTGTTTTTTATCGATTATTTATACTTTTAAACTACTTTAAAGCTAAATTAACATACCTTTATCTTACAAAAAAGCAACCTAAAGGTCTCTATAGATTGCATTATAGAATGAATTTATATTTTAATAGTATGGAGAAAAACTACCTTATATATTTTAAACTGTTTTTAACGTTCGTAATTTTTTTTAATTGTGGTGAACTGTTTTCACAAACATATACTAACACCACCCCTGGAACATACACCATTCAAGTTCCTGCCGGAGTCACGAGTTTACAAGCCGAAGCGTGGGGGGCAGGTGGTGCTGGTGCTGGAAACAACGGTAATGCTTTAAAAAATGGTGGTGGTGGTGGTGGTGGCTACGCTCGTACTCCGAATATACCTGTAAGCGCCACGACTAGCTACACTGTTACTGTGGGAGCGGGAGGTACATCAAAGTTCAACTCTTCTAATAATTCTGTCACTCAAGTTCACGGGGGCGCATCTTCCTTTGGTACTACTGTAATTGCGACAGGAGGTAAAACTCCACAATCATGGGAAGACTTCTCCAACAGCACCTCCAATACTGGACCTACAGGAGCAACAGGCTCCACGGGATCCGTAACGTATAACGGTGGAAATGGTGGTTATGGAGCCTATCCCGGCAACAATTACTCTGCCTCTGGTGGTGGTGGTGCGGGAAGCTCAAACAACGGAAGTGCGGGAAGCAACACAAGCAATACATCAACAATAGGAGGTGCAGGCGGTTCAACCGGTGGTGGCAAAGGTGGAAACGGAAGAAATAGTAATATAGTAGGTTTATCTGGAACTAGCTCTGGTGGTGGTGGTGGTGGAGTTGCCGCAACTGGCTATAGTGGAGGCGCTGGTGCTAGTGGTAAAATACTTCTTACCTATTCTTGTCCTACCTATTCCTTATCTAATACCGCAGCGCAAACAACATCACCAAATAATAGTAGCCTCATTACAGTAACAGGGCCCACATCAACATTGCCGGTAGGAACGTATACAGTTACTTACGATTTAAGTAGTCCTAATAGTGCAACCAACAACACCGCTACGATGACCGTGAGCACGGCGGGCACAGGAACTTTTAGCACAACAACGTTAACTACCGTTAGCACCACAACTATCACTATAAAAACACTTAGTAGTGGTTCCGGAAATGCATGTTCTTCAGCATTAACTGCTAACAATACCACGAATATTCTTATAGCTAATATTCCTACAATTGTAGTCACTGGAAATAACATTACAATAGCAAACAGAGATGTTACTCCATCAACAACAGACAACACTAATTTTTCAACGGTACAAATTTCAAGTTTAGTCGTAACGAAGACATTTATCATCAAAAACACTGGTAGTACTACATTAACACTTACGAGCTCACCAACAATTTCTGGCACCAATAGTAGCAATTTCACGGTAACAACTGCTCCTTCTTTATCCGTTGCATCGGGAGGAAGCACTACTTTTCAAATTTCTTTTAGCCCAATAACCACTGGTACAAAAACAGCAACAGTAAGTATTAGCAGTAATGACACATATAATAGTCCCTATGAATTTGCACTTGAAGGTGAAGCCGTACAATACTTTTATGATAGCGATGGAGATGGTGTATTAGACGATGTAGATGTAGATGATGACAATGATGGAATTCTTGATGTTACCGAAGAGGCCAATTGCAAAGCAGTTAGCGGTTATGCGGTAAACTACAAGTTTTTAAATGAAACTTTTGGCACAGGAACTAGAGTCCAGATCAATACTACTTACGACGCTACAACAACCTATTGCTATCAAGATGCAACGACTCCCACAGTTTGTGAAGGCAGTCCTAATTCAACAGATCTTAATGATGGTAAGTATACCGTAGGTCCCACAGCACAAATTGCCAGTTGGGCAGCAGGCATATGGTGGCTTGGTGGCGATCATACTGGGGATGCTAATGGTAGAATGGCGCTTTTTAATGCTTCTTACAATCCTGGCATATTTTATACCGCAAAAATCACTGGAGCATTACCCAATATACCCGTAACTTATAGTTTTTGGGTTCTTAACTTAGACCGCATTTCGGCTTCGGGGCGACTTAAACCAAATATAAAAGTCGAATTTAAAGATCTAAACGATACTGTTTTGGCAACCATATATACAGGTGATATTACAAATGATGAAATTTGGCACCAATTTAAAGCCGATCTAAATTTGCCTGCAAACGCTTTTAAAGTAATCTTTACCAACAACAATGTAGGAGGACTGGGAAATGACTTAGCGATCGATGACATACAGATCACACAAACTTTATGTGATCGTGATGGTGATGGAATCCCTGACTTGTTCGACTTAGACTCTGATAACGATGGAATTCCAGACGTAGTTGAAGCTGGATTAGGCTATATATCTAATGGCAAAGGAAAAATAGATATCTCTTGGGTAGATACTACTCTTAATAATGGTCCCAACGGCTTACACGATGGAGCCGAATCAGCTGCTGCGCTTCCAGCTTTAGATTCTGATGGTGATGGAATACCTAATTATTTAGATTTAGACAGCGATAACGACAGTGTTTTTGATGTAGATGAATCTGGAGCAGGAAACACTAATGCCGTAGCAGGATATGTAAATGGCGATGGTGACATTAATGACGACGGTGTGGGAGATCGTCCAGAATCAGAAGCTTTTAGACTTAAAGATGTAGATGGTAACGGTGTACCAGAACTTTTTGGAGATGGAATACTTGATCTTTACGACTATGGTACAGCTGCCAACGGCAATCAATATGGGAATTTAGACCAAGGAATTTCAAATTCGAATGCTGCTACTACTTATCTTAAAGACTCTGATGGCGATGGAATACCCGATTATCTAGACCTTAAATCCAATGGAACTACCTTTGACATTGAAAACAATAAATTAATTTACCTACCTAAAATTTTTGACGATGGATATGGCAAAATAATTGGCACCGCCGATATCGACAAAGATGGAATTTTAGACGCTTTCGATACAAACACCGCACAGTTTGGTTCACCTAGAGATATGAATACTAAATTGTACCTCGATTTTGATGGTCGCAATGATTATGGACAAAGTACTGCGATTCTTGGCGGTTTGACCAATGCATCATTGATGGCTTGGATCGATTTAAATGCTGGTTATACTGGAGCTGGTGTTATCGTAGGTCAAAATAATTTTCAGCTTCGAATAACGGCTGCCAAAAACCTAGAAGCAGTTGTTAACGGTACTACATTAACATTTAACACTTTGGTGGCTCCTTTTTCATCTACAACTCTTACTACTTCGCAATGGTACCATGTCGCTGCCGTTTATGACGGAACAAATTCATTGTTAAAATTATTCTTAAACGGAAATATGGTAGCGTCAACAGACGCTCCAGGAGCTATTGCATCAGACACTTCTTTACTAACAATAGGTAGAGATCCATCAACTATGGGGCCAACTGGAAGTAAGTACTTCAAAGGAAAAATTGATGAAGTTCGCGTTTTCAATGTAGCGCTAAGTGATTCTTTTTTACAAAGAATGGTCTATCAAGAAATTCAAAACTTTAGCTCAGAGATTCGCGGAACCATTGTTCCTAAGAATATCGCTACTTCTCCATCAAGTTTGCCTTTCACTAATTTACTTCGATATTACCGAATGGACGCTTATAAAGATGATATTATTGATGACTTGACAACAACGGCAATAGATGTAACAGGCACAAAAATATACAATCATAAAAACATGTATGTGCAACAAGCGCCAATGCCGTTTTTAACAGAAAGGACTGGGACATTTGCGGTAGCGGTAAACAATACAGCCAAAGACATCAGGGGTGTTGATATAATGGAAAATGATTGGTCAATTGTCAAAGTGCAACATGACATCATCGAAACGGCTAACAATATAGATCTAGGTATGTTTGTCGATCCCTCCAAAACGATCAATATGACTAACAATACCAAGATACAAAACGATTGGTATCTAAAATTGGACGGAAAAATTGATTTGGTCGGTATGTCACAACTCTTACAAACTACAGAAAGTGATTTAGATGTGACAAGTGCAGGATCTATAGAACGCGACCAACAAGGACAGCCCAATAAATTCAATTATAATTATTGGAGTTCTCCAGTAAGTACAATAAATAAAACGGTTAACAATAACGATTATACAGTTGCTGAAATTATGAAAGACGGAACGAATAGCACGCCTGTAGACATTAAGTGGATTGGCGGCTATGATGGAAATGCTAGCTCTCCTATTAGTCTAGCTCGTTATTGGCTTTATAAATTTGACAGTTATTATAATGCGTATGCAAATTGGGTTGCAATTGGTGAAAAAGGTACTGTAAGAGTAGGTCAAGGATTTACATTAAAAGGCAGCGGAGCGACGACAGCGCTTCAGAACTATACCTTTGTAGGAAAACCTAACAATGGTTTAATTGCAACAAATAGTGTAGGTCGAAACCAACTGTTATTAGCCGGAAATCCCTATCCATCAGCATTAGATGCAGATGCTTTTATACGAGATAACTTAAATACGTTAGGCTCTAATACGAGCGACGCCACTAATGGATCATTATATTTTTGGGAACATTATAGCAGTAATAACACCCATATTCTAAGGGACTATCAAGGAGGCTATGCAGTGCGCAATTTAGTAGGAGGTATTGCACCTTCCTCCGCAAATGTTAACTTTATTAGTAAAGCCTAGAACACCTTCTAGGGGTATTCCAAATCAATATATTCCTGTTGGGCAAGGTTTTTTTATTAGTGGACGTCCAAACTCTGAAAGTAATACAGTTATTTTTAAAAACAGTCAAAGATTCTTTGTTAAAGAAGATACGATAGCATCTAATGTTTTATATAAGATTAAAGGTTCCAAAAAAGAAGTTTGGGACAATAACTATAATGATAAAATAGTAAAAGACTTTACTAAAAGAATTCGTTTGGGCTTCATCTCCCATAACGATTACCACAAACAACTGTTATTAGGTTTTATGAATGAAAAAGCAACTGATGCAATCGATTATGGCTATGACGCAACTAGTTTTGACAACTTACCTAATGACATTTACTTCTCAACTAACGGTTGGAAATTAATCATTCAGGGTGTGGGGTATTTTGATACAGCTGCGTCTTACCCTATTGGTGTAAAAACAGATGCAGCAGGAAAAGTAAAGTTCTTGATTGACGAACTCGAAAACTTTGACACTAATCAAGCTGTTTACATTTATGATAATGAGACAGACACCTATTATAATATTCGTGATAAAGCTTATGAAGTTATTCTTCCTCTAGGAGAGAACAAAACGCGCTTTTCATTGCGCTTTACCGACAAAAAATTAGCCGTAAAAGAAGATGAATTTATAAATTCAAATAATATAACAGTAAGCCATTCACAGAACAACAATAGCCTCATAATCCATAACTACTTAACCGACAATGTCGTGCAAAAAGTCGTTTTATACAATATTATTGGGCAGACAATAAGCACCTGGAATATGGAAAGTCAATCACAGCAAAATATTGAATTGCCTATCAAAAAAATAAGTTCTGGTGTATATGCAGTCAAACTACAAACTGCTAAAGGAAATATTAGTAAAAAAATAATTATTCCGTAAAGCAACGCTTTTCTTTCAAAAAAAAAAAACTGTCACTTCTGGCAGTTTTTTTTTTGAATAGTAACAGAATGCAAAAAATATTAAAATCCTTAAAATAATCTTACTACCTATGGTATAAAAAAAATATGGTCTTTAAGAGAAACTATACAATCCAAAAATCGCTGTGAAACAATTTTATTTAAAGCTAGATGAATGCTTTAACCATTTATAAAATTAGATAATATCTTCTATCCAATATCGCTTACAATTATTAAATACTCTTATAGATTCTCACTTATAAATAAAACTCATAAGTTATAATAACAATATTTAACTTACTTTTTAAATAATTTAATGTACTTTATCGATGTTTTAAGCTTTTTGTCGATAAAAAAATAAATGTTTTATACTTTTACTTTGTAAAATAGGGTTTTTAGACAATCATGCTTTTCAGATGCGAAAAGCTAAAATATCTGGAATCAAAAAAACAAACTATGGAGAACTTTACTTTTAAACATCACTCATTTTTATTGTTAATTTTAGTTATTCCATTTTTCAAATTCTATGCTCAAACCGTAACATCACCACAAGTTAATTTTACACAGAGAACTTCGACTGCAACTCCTGCTAAAAAAATATATAATGTAAAAGGAGATTTTACCATGTTAGGAAACACTAACCTAACACTTGCAACTTATGGCGATAATATTGACAATCAAAATAATTACATGAAGTTCGTCGATACTGATAACGACCCTACTACTTTCAATTCATCTAAAGCAACCCTTGAGCTTTCAAATACGGGAGAGAATAGTTCTAATCAAAATTGTTCCACCGTTCTTTTTGCAGCACTATATTGGACCGGAAAATCAGATGATGCGGATATCTTCACCACAACAAAACAGAAACAAACAGGAACAAAATCAGTTAACGCAAATTCGTCGGTAAGTCATAATCAAAATATCCAAGACTCTAATTATTCTTTAAGTATATCAAGCGGATCCAACGGCAATAGTAGGTTTCCATTTTATACATTTAGGGCAAATAATATAACATATCAGTTTGCATACTATACTGATTTTAACATCTACGTTTCGGTAAACAACGGTAATTTTACACTCATTCCATCTTCAACAACCTATAGTGGAGGTTACGCATATGGAACTCTTAACACTCCTTACGTTATTCAAGATGGAGCAGCAAATTTATCCATTAAGCAGTTAGTAAGAAAAAGTAATGGATCTCTAAACACTACAGAGATTCAAAACTCATCAACAGCATCAGTAAATATGTCTGGAACTGTTCCAATTTACACGACCGAATCAAAAACTTTTAATAAGAAAGTAATCTCCTTAAAAGGCCCTGGAGCTAGTACTTATACCTCGATCACAGCGAAAACTACGGGCACTAGCTCTAATCTACTTTTTCCTGGGACTTCAAATAGTGGGATTTTTGTAGGCTATCAAGAAGTCACAGATTACGTAAAAACGCATGGTCCAGGAGCATATACAGTCGCAGATATCGCATTATCAGAAATAGGATCAGAGTACGATTCACCCGGTTTTTCTGGTGGATGGACAATGATTGTTATTTATGAAAATCCCGTTATGAAAAGCAGAGCAGTGACCCTTTTTGATGGCTATGCTAATGTTAATAGTAATGAATATGGAAATATTTCTATATCAGGTTTTACAACCGCAGGATCTGGAAATGTAAACATGAAACTTGGAGTCATGGCAGCGGAAGGAGATATTGGCATATCTGGAGATTATTTGGCGGTACAAAAACTTAATTTACCTACAAATTCCTACCCCTCCAGCTATTCTATATTAACTCATGACGGTAATACGACTAATAACTTTTTTAATTCTTCCATTTTCCCAGTACCTGCAGCAGGTAAAAGTGACCCTATTCTAAAGAATAATTCTGGAGTTGACTTTAGTATGTTCACTATTCCTAATTCTAATAATTCAGTTATAGGAAATAATCAAACTTCAACCAATTTTAGATACGGATCATCTGGTGATGTATATACCATTTTTGGTTTTGCAATGTCTGTAGATGCTTACATTCCCGAGCCAAATGGACTTATAAGTGTAAACTCAATAAATAATAATACAAATCCAACTGTTTTAAATGCATTACCTAGACAAAAAATCAATTACTCGCTTAGCATTACAAATGAGGGAACTGAAGCCACAAATAACACCATAATCGAAATTCCAATCCCAGCAACTGCAATTTTCAATACAGCAGCAGCTATTACATACAATACTTACAATGGTTTTTCAACGGCAGAGCCTCCGCGTTTTGATTCAGCAGCAAATAAAATCATTTGGAAATTAGGGACCTTACCCATAGCTGCCGGTCATCCCGAATATGTATATGCCGATATAAGCTTTGAACTCAATGTTACAAATGATTGTAGTATTATAATAAATGCTGGCTGTAATCCAGTAGTTTCTTTAGAAACTGGTACAATATCAGGTAATGGAGCCACATCGGGCTCCCCATTTACACGGTATTTCTTTCAGGGATACGATAGTACCTCTTGTCATTTACCAATTGAAGGATCAATAAAAGTTGCAATAAACGGAACTTCTTGTGTGGCAGTGCTCGCGGGTGTTGATGCATCACCTTCATGTGGTCTGCAATCTGTTAAATTAGCTGCGACCTCAAGCACTTCAGGAAAGTGGTCAATTGTTAATGGCCCATCTGGCGGAACTTTTTCAAATCAAACAAGCACCAATTCAGAATTTTACAGCCCTAATAGTGGTGTCTACACACTACGATGGACAGTTACGACTAACAATAGCTGTCCCCCTATTACGGATGATGTACAAATTAGTATCGGACTCTGTAATAAATTGGATTTTGATGGGATTGATGATAATGTTAATTTCAACAACAACTTCAATTTAAACAGTGGATCATTTACTATAGAAACATGGATTAAACCAGGGGCAGTAAGCACAGATATTCAAACTATTTTTTCCAAAAGAAATACGCTTGTATCAAATGAGGGTTATGATTTAAGACTTGTAAATAATATAATCTCGTTTAATTGGAATAATTCAAACAACAGTAACTCAATAAAGTCGAACTATCCTGTCAGTACAGGAAGATGGCATCATGTAGCTGTTACATTTGACGGAACATCCTATAAATTATACATAGACGGTGTGAGTGTACAAAGTCCTGTTGCTGGTTCTAATCCAATTATAAATAATAATACAAATTGTATTTTGGGTGCGATGATGCAAGCTCCTACTTATCCTTATCTACCGGTTAATTTCTTTAAAGGATGGATGCAGGAACTCCGAATCTGGAAAGTAGCTTTAACCGAAGCGCAAACTCATCAAATGATGAACCAAAAAATTAAAAATAATAGCACCAATGTTTACGGAGAAGTAGTTCCATTAGCGATTCAGGGGCTAAGTTGGGAAAATTTAGATGGTTATTTCCAAATGACTCAAAGTAGTGATATCGTTGATGGTCTTCTAATGGACAAAACGAGTAATCTCCACAATGGAAGATTAATCGGTATAATTACAGCACAACCTGAAACAGCCCCTCTACCGTACACTTCGTCAATAGATGGAGCGTGGGAGGCAAACAGTTCTTGGACTTATGGTGATGTTTGGAATATCCCCAATACTTTAGGCGTTGACAACACAACTTTCATTGATTGGAATATTGTTAAAACGGTTAATAACATTACAACTATTGGTAATAAACAAGTATTAGGACTTCTCGTGGGAAGCAACACACTTGGAGCAAACAACGATAATAAAATTGAAATCTCGCATTATTTAAAATTAGATGGAAAAATAGACCTAGTCAGTAAGTCACAACTTATACAAACGGAAGGAAGTATCTTAGATATCAACAGCTCCGGTAGTATTGAAAGAGACCAGCAAGGGCAATCAAACAAATACAACTATAATTATTGGAGTTCTCCAGTAAGTACAATAAATACAACGGTTAACAATAAGGATTATACAGTTGGTGGAATTATGAAAGATGGGACAAATAGCACGCCTGTAGACATTAATTGGATTGGCGGCTATGATGGTTCCCCTACTACACCAAAGATTAGTTTAGCTCGTTATTGGTTATTTAAATTTGACAATTATAGTAATGCTTATGCGAATTGGCTTGCAATTGGCGAAACAGGTACTGTAAGAGTAGGCCAAGGATTTACATTAAAAGGGAGCGGAGCGACGACAGCGCTTCAAAACTACACTTTTGTAGGAAAACCTAATAACGGACTAATTAATAGCAATACTGTTAGTCAAAATCAATTATTACTAGCAGGAAATCCATATCCCTCCGCATTAGACTCAGAGGCATTTATAAAAGACAACCTAAGTGTCGTAAATTCTAATACAAATGATGCCATTAATGGAACACTATATCTCTGGGAACATTATAGTACTAATAATACTCATGTTCTAAAAGATTACCAAGGAGGATATGCAGTACTTAATTTAACTGGAAGCACCGCACCTTCCTCAGCAAATGTAGACTTTATTAGTAAAGCAGGAGTACCCTCCAGAGGAATTCCTAACAGGTTTATCCCTGTAGGTCAAGCTTTTTTTATAAGTGGGCGTCCAAATTCTACTAATAGTACTGTAATTTTCAAAAACAGTCAAAGAGCCTTTGTAAAAGAAAATGAAGTTAAAGATTCGAACGTTTTATATAAAATACAAGAAACTAAAAAGGTAGCCTGGAAAAATAACAATAGTGACATCATTCCTGAAAATACAATCAAAAGAATTCGTTTGGGCTTCAACTCCCATAACGATTACCACAAACAGTTGTTATTAGGTTTTATGAATGAAAAAGCAACTGATGCAATCGATTATGGCTATGACGCAACTAGTTTTGACAACTTACCCAACGACATCTACTTCTCAACTAACGGTTGGAAATTAATCATTCAGGGGGTGGGGTATTTTGATGCAGCTGCGTCCTACCCTATTGGTGTAAAAACAGATGCAGCAGGAAAAGTACAGTTCTTAATTGATGAAATCGAAAACTTTGACACTAATCAAGACATTTACATTTATGACAATGAAACAGATACCTATCATAACATTCGTGACAAACTCTATGAGGTTGTTCTTCCTCAAGGGGAGAATAAAACCCGCTTTTCATTGCGCTTTACCGACAAAAAATTAGCTGTAAAAGACGTAGACATTTTAAGTGAAACTGATATACTTATCAGTCATCAAAAAAACAATAACACATTAACAATTCACAACCGCTCATTAGACACCTATATAAATGATATAACACTTTTCAATATTCTAGGACAATCAATTACTTCCTGGAACATTGAAAACCTGAACCAAAAAGACCTCCCTCTTTCTCTTAAACGATTAAGTACTGGGGTATATATTGCTAAGATTAATACTTCCAAAGGACAATTTAGTAAAAAAATAATTATCCAATAAACGCAAACAAAGAGTAGCAACAAAAGTTATGATTTCACAATTTATCTAAATTTAAAAAGCACTTTGTTTTTTTTAATATATTTGGTCATCTAATAACAAACCTCAACAAATGAAAAAGATATTTATCCTTGCTGCATTTGCATTATTCACTATTACTACAAGTGCGCAAGAAGCAAAAGCTGCTCCTAAAAAAGAAGTGAAAGAAAAAAAATGTTGTGCTAAAGAAACCGATTCTAAAGCAATGACTGCTGCAGAAGTTGCAAAATGCAAAGCTAAATGTAAAGCCGAAGGAAAAAAATGTGATGCTACTATGGCAGGAACAGAAGAAAAAAAATGTTGTGCTAAAAAAGCATAAAGTACTTTTCACATAGCAAAAATGCCTCCATCAGGAGGCATTTTTTATTTTAAGCCGAGTTTAAAACTCATTTTATAAATCTGATTTATTTTTTTATTCTAACACTCCATTCAAAATCCATTTCAGATACCTGAACTCCTTTTTCGTCAGTTCCAATAGATTTCATCCAGAAGGTTTGTCCCTCGCCTGTTGCTACAGACTCTTGAATGGCACGTTCTATTAAATGACCGTCCTTACAGACAAATGTTATTCTACCTGTGGCTTTCTTAGTAAAATTTCCCTTATTATTTGCCACTAACATTGATATTTTCTTTCCACTTTTTTGAATTTGATACATAACCAAAGCTCCTGTTGAAAGTTCAGCTGCCATGGCTTGGACTGCAAAATACATCGAATTAAATGGATTTTGGTTAATCCAGCGGTGTTTCACTGTCGTTACACATTCCTTCTCATCAAGTTTCTTTACTCTAACCCCACACAGAAATGCAGAAGGCAATTTGAAAAACAAAAATTTATTTAGTTTAGACGCTGTAAGTTTCATTATCAGTGGTTTTTTTGCTAATGTACAAAAAAATACTATGCGTACATACAATATTACTTTGTTAAAACTATGTTAAGTTTTACTACTATGCGATACAAGATACTGTCTTTTAGATATATATTTGCATAAGAAATTACTATGTACAACTATTCAACAATCACTGAAAGTTTCAATCATCAATCAAAAATCAAAAAAAATGGAAGCAACTACCGAAAAAAACATCGCCACTTTTACTCACCTGAGTGCATTGACCCAGTATTTCATTCCTTTTGGGAATTATATTTTTCCAATAATACTTTGGACTTCAAAAAAAGACAAGTCGGAATTTGTAGATTACAGTGGGAAACAAATACTTAATTTCCAATTAAGCGTGTTACTATACACAATTGCTCTTGCACTTATTGCTATTCCTATTTTGATTGTAACCATTTTTAATAATGTCTCTTTGAACGCTATGATTCACGAGGATAGTTTTGTAATTAATAATATAAATTTTGAAAATAACGTAGCTTTAATCACGCTAGGCTTAACCACTGTATTTGTTTTTATCTGTTTAAAAGTAGCCGAGTTCTTTCTAATCATTTATGCTTCTATAAAAACATCTAATGGTGAAAAATATAAATATCCAATAACGATTCCTTTTATAAAATAGAGAGTCACTAGCCCCGAAGCAGCTCAGGACAAAAGCTAATTAGTAAAGTAATTAACTCCCAAAAAAAAAAACATCAATCAAAAAATGAATAGTTTAATCAACGAAAAAATCAAAAAAAACGAATTATGAATATTGAAAACACAAAAGCCCAGATGCGCAAAGGTGTTCTCGAGTTTTGCATCTTATCTGTTTTGAAAGAAAAAGATGCCTACACATCGGAAATATTAGACACTTTGAAAAATGCAAAATTATTAGTGGTGGAGGGAACCATTTATCCGCTGCTTACCAGACTAAAAAATGACGGATTATTAAGCTACCGTTGGGAAGAATCAACTTCGGGACCGCCTAGAAAATACTACGGTCTTACCGAAATAGGACAAACATTTTTAAACGAACTTACCACTACTTGGACTGAATTGTCTGATGCAGTAAACCTAATCACAAACCAAAAATAATAGCCATGAACAAGACTGTAAACATAAACCTAGGCGGAATGTTCTTTCATATTGATGAAGATGCATACCTAAAACTAACACGATATTTTGACGCTATAAAGCGATCATTATCTAAATCATCTGGACAGGAAGAAATCATAAAAGATATTGAAATGCGTGTTTCGGAATTATTAACCGAAAATCAAAAAACAGACAAGCATGTTGTGGGTCTAAAAGATGTAGACCAAGTAATCGCCGTAATGGGACAACCAGAAGATTATATTATAGAAGAAGACAATCACACTTCTCAAAGCTATAGCAATGCAGCAACCAGAAGAACTAAAAAACTATACAGAGACACTGACAAAGGAATGATCAGCGGAGTTTCGGCAGGACTAGGTCATTATTTTGGAATCGATGCCGTATGGGTTAGAATCATTTTTATCCTATTAGTATGGGGAGCTGGAACCGGAGTTCTTGCTTATATTATTCTATGGATCGTTGTTCCTGCTGCAGTAACAACGTCAGAGAAACTGGAAATGACTGGAGAACCAGTTAATATTTCGAACATCGAAAAAAAAGTTAGGGAAGAATTTGAAAATGTTTCTGACAAGTTTAAAAATGTTGATTACGATAAATACGGGAACCAAATAAAAACGGGAGCCGGAAAAATAGGAAGTTCTTTTGGTGATTTCATCATGACAATTTTTAAAATTTTCGCTAAATTCCTTGGAGTTATCTTGATTATGACAGGCTTAGCTACATTAATGGCCTTATTTATAGGAATGTTTACACTAGGAACTTCTTCTTTTATTGACTTTCCGTGGCAAGGATTTATAGAAGCAGGAAACTTCACTGACTATCCTATATGGGCTTTTGGACTATTGATGTTCCTTGCAGTAGGGATTCCATTCTTTTTCTTGACAGTATTAGGATTCAAACTATTGGCTCCCAATATGAAGTCTATTGGAAACATTGCTAAATACACCTTGCTAGCTTTATGGTTGATTTCAGTTGCTTTAGCCATTTCAATAGGAGTTAAACAAGCATCTGCTTTTGCCGCAGACGGGAGAATAGTTAAAAAAGAAAATATTGTGCTGCTACCAACCGATACGCTACAAATTAAATTCAAGCACAATGATTATTATACTAAGAATATTGATGATCGCGACGATTTCAAAATAGCACAAGATCCTAGCGGTGCAGAGGTATTGTATTCTAACGATGTTAGTTTAAAAATAGAAAGTACTGATGAGAAATTACCTTATATCCAAATTGAGAAAGAGGCAAAAGGAAAATCGATAGCTGAAGCAAGAAAAAGAGCGGAACAAATAAAATACAGTTATAAAATTGAAGGAAATCAATTGACATTAGACAACTACTTAATTACTGATTTAAAGAATAAATTCAGAGATCAGGAAATAGAAGTTACTTTATACTTGCCCGAAGGAACTTTGTTTAAAACAGATTCTAGTGTAAAAAACTATGATCGTTCTAATGATGATTTTTTTAATCTGCACCACAGCTCTGATAAGTATTTGTACAAAGTCTTTGATTCGAAAGTAAAATGTCTGGACTGTCCTTCTGATGAAGATGAGTACAATGATGTTTCAATGCATATTGAAGATGATCAGAACAAGACAATCAAGATCACTAAAAATGGTGTTTCTATTACTAATGACACTGTAAATATTTCAAATAGTGATCTTAAAGAGTTGAAAATAAACAAAGATGGTATAATTATAAAAACGAGATAATCATGTTAAAAGTCATCACAATAATAACGAAATTCATTCTTGTAACATTAACTGCATTATTGTTTGCGTCTTGCAACCATTCGATAAACATAAAATCTATAACGGGAAGTGGCCACGTTACTACCGAGAATAGAAATGTAAATGAGGGTTTTAAAAGTATCGAAGTTAGCAATGCTATTGATTTGATAATTGAACAATCAGACAAAACCGAGATTACAGTTGAAGCAGATGATAATTTACAAGAAAGTATCACTACAACAATTGAAAACGGCGTGCTTATTATCGCTTGTGATTATAATTCTTTTATCAACATCGAATCAAAAAAAGTCACCGTTAAAATGCCTATTATTGAGTCTTTGCGCGCTTCTAGTGCTTCCTCGATTACAAGTGTAAATACACTTAAAGCGGAGAATATTAACCTAAGGACATCTTCGGCCTCAAATATGAATCTGAATATTGAATCGGACAATATTGAATGCAAAGCCAGCAGCGGGAGTTCAATAACTGTTGACGGTATGGCACTAAGTCTAGAGGCTACGGCTTCTAGCGGAAGTGATATTGATGCAAATGATTTACTTGCAAACGAAGTAAGTGCTGTAGCATCTAGCGGGGCGACCATTAATGTTCACCCTATTGTAAGTTTAAAAGCAAAAGCTTCTAGTGGAAGCAATATTAACTACAACAAGACCCCAAAATCAATAGAAAAAAAATCAAGTTCAGGAGGAAGTATCGACAAGGTTTAACTTTTTATTTGACAATTAATAACTGAATCATCCATCAAAAGTGGATGGTTTTTTTATATTTGTAATAATCATAATAAAAGATAAAATGAAAAAATATATAGTAATCACACTACTTGTACTATCAACCACTCTTGTTTCTGCACAAAAAAAAGAAAAAATAAAAGGTTCAAAAACAGTTACGACTGAGCTAAGAGAAATTGGCTATTTTGACACCCTTGAACTAGAAGATAATCTTGAAGTTTATTTAGAAAAAGGAGAAAAACCAGGAATAAAGATTGAAGCAGATGATAATCTTCATGATATTATCTCAATGGATTTAAGAGGTAATACCCTTCGCATCTACACTTCTAAAGAAGCTATAAAATATAGAAAACTGATTGTAAAGGTGACGTATACCAATGAATTAACAAGTGTTTCTTCAAAAAATGATGCAGTTGTTAACGCTATACAAGAAATACAACTTGACTCCATCGTTTTTAAAAGTATCGATTACTCTAAATTATTTTTGAATATAAACACGAAGAATTTTGTTCTGCAAGCGGATGATAAATCAAAAATTGAACTGAATGCAAAATCTGAAAAAGTAAAAATTGTTTTGAGTAAAAATGCCGCCTTGAAATCTTTAATTACAACCCCTGAATTAGCTTGTGACATGTACCAAAAATCAGAAGCAAATATTGAAGGTAGTGCTACGAACGCTGTGATTCGTCTAGACAACAATTCTGATTTAAAAGGAGATAAGTTGACCATTAAAAATTTAGAATTACTTACTGAAAGTTACTCTAATGCTAGTGTAAATGCAGAAACATCTATTAGCATAAGTGCTGGAGAGAAATCTCAAATTGAACTTTATGGTAACCCAAAAATCGAAATAAGAAAATTTGCTGACGAAGCTAAATTACTTAAAAAGGTAAAATAAAATACCTCGGGCAAAGCCCAGGGAGCATTAAAATTCTAATTCAAAAATTTCGGAACAAATTCCAATAAAAGAAGCATAACCTCAGACTAAGAAAATCCTAAAGCGAAATAAAAAGCCCCATCTACTACTTATGTAAATGGGGCCTTTTTTATTCAAAATTTAATCTTTCGAATATTAATTTTATTTAGAAATTACTCTTTAGAAGCTAAATATCTTTCAGCATCAAGTGCTGCCATACAACCTGTACCTGCAGCCGTAATTGCTTGACGATACACGTGGTCTGCAGCATCACCAGCAACAAAAACACCTTCGACATTTGTTTTTGATGATCCAGCAGTATTCACAATATAACCAGTTTCATCTAATGTGATAAAGTCCTTAAAAATATCAGTATTTGGTTTGTGACCAATTGCAACAAAGAAACCTGTGGCTTCAATATCAAAAGTTTCACCACTTGTTTTATTCAAAGCTCTTACACCAGTTACTACTTGTTCATCACCAAGAACCTCAACTGTGTCATGATTCATTAAGATATGAATGTTCTCTGTTTTACGAACGCGCTCTTCCATGATTTTTGAAGCTCGGAATTTTTCACTTCGAACTAACATCGTTACTTTTTTACAAAGTTTAGACAAATAATGAGCTTCCTCACAAGCTGAATCTCCCGCTCCTACTATAACTACTTCTTGATTTCTATAGAAAAAACCGTCGCAAACTGCACAAGCAGAAACACCACCACCCATTTGTAAATAGTGTTGCTCTGAAGCTATTCCTAAGTATTTTGCAGTGGCACCAGTAGAAATAATTACAGTTTCACAATGCAACTCAATTGCATCATTAATCCATACTTTATGAATACCGCCAGAAAAGTCAACTTTGGTAGCCCAACCGTCGCGAACATCGGTACCAAACCGTTGTGCTTGAGCCTGTAAACCCACCATCATTTCTGGGCCTGTTATTCCTTCTGGATTACCAGGCCAGTTTTCAACTTCATTTGTAGTAGTCAATTGACCACCTGGTTGCATTCCTTGATATAAAACCGGATTCATATTTGCTCTTGCAGCATATATTGCAGCAGTATATCCTGCAGGACCAGAACCTATAATCAGGCATTTTATTTTTTCGATAGTATCAGACATAGTAAAATTTTATAATTATTTTAAACAGTACAAAAATAAGTCATATTTAGTGGAATACTGAAACGGAATAATAAGTTTTTGTTATTCTCTAATAAAAAAATCCGCAATGCAGAAACAGTACGTTTTTTCATCGTGGACGACGCATAGCACAAAACCATTCTATATCTTATAAATCATATAGTTGAACTCTAAACAACACTACTAAGAACCGGTTAAACAACTTATTTTTAATATACTTTTATTAACTGGATAAATACAAAAAACGAGTTTTAAGGGAGGAAACCGTTTAATAAAAATGGCGCAAAAGACAAAGTATACTATTTCTCTCTAGTATTAACTCTACCTCTGCGCCAATCTGATTTTTGTGCTAAAAAATTTTACTAGTTAGCTTTTAAAAGTTCAAGTTGAAAAGTTTGCAAACTTTTCCCTACTTCTAAAGGATGACCTAATTCTGATAAAGCACGTTCTAAAGCTCCTAATACAGCCAAAAGGTCATTAGGAGAAACAGAACCCATATGACCTATTCTAAAATAAGTGGTTTTTATTTCTGGCAGTAAACCTCCTGCAATTATCACATTACCATCAACCATTTTAGCGCTAAATGCCGCTCCGTCTATCCCTTCAGGATAATACACGGCGGTTAAGGTATTGGCAGTTATTGTATTTGTTTTTGGCAATATAGTTAGATTTAAAGAAGCGATTCCTGCTCTAAAAGCTTTTGCTAAACTTTGATGTCTTTTTACCCTTTTGTCCATACCTTCTTTACATATAATTTTCAAGCTCGTTTCTAACGCCACAATTAGATTAACTGCTGGTGTTCCAAAATAGGAAGGTTTCCTTTCTTCATAAGCCCTCATTATAGGCAACCAATTGTTCCAATCTGCATAATAATTAGGCACAAGCGTTTTTCTATTTTTCCAAACTTGTAATGCTTTTTCTGAGACCATTAAAAGAGCTAATCCCGGAGGTACGCCAATTGCTTTTTGAGATGCCGTCAAAACAACATCAAGCCCCCACTCATCTTGATTTAACTCTTCACCAGCTACCGAGCATACACCGTCTAAAACACTTAACGTATTATACTTTTTAGCTAATTGAGCTATAGGTTTCGGATCTACCAATATTCCCGTAGAAGTGTCTACATGAGTAATGGTTAAAGCTTTATATTGTTTGTTTTTCAGTTCTTTTTCTATAACATCAAGCCGTACATTTTCGCCTAAAGGCGCTTCTAAAAGCATTGTATTGGCACCATAGCGATCTAAAATATCTTTGAATCGTTTACCAAAATAACCCGAAGAAATAACCAATACATTATCTCCTTGTTCGATGAGATTAGCAGCAGCCATATCCATAGCTAGTGTACCTGTACCTGCGACGATAAATGGTTGCCCTTTTGGAGATTTCCACACTTCTCTCATTAGCTCAAGGCTCTTTCCGAAAATTTCAATAAAATCTGGTGCTACATGACTTGTCGTAGGTATTGCCATTGCTTGTAAAACTTCTGGTTCAAATTCGATAGGACCAGGAATCATCAGTAATTTTCTAGCTTTCATTTGGTTTTTGTTTTATTTTAATAAATTATCTTTACTTACCAATATTCCATCAGCGTCTGCATAAATGTAATATTCTGACAAAAAAGTTATCACTCCAAATTTAACTGGAATATCTATCTCTCCTATATTACGCTTCACGCTTTTAACAGGACAAGTATTTAGCGCTTTGATACCAATATTCATTGAATTTATAACTTCACTATCGCGAATACAACCATTTACAATAATACCTTCCCAGTTATTTTGCATAGCTAATTCAGCTAATTGATCACCTACTAATGCACATCGTAAAGAACCACCGCCATCAATCACGAGTACTCTACCTTTTCCGTCAGATTCTAATTGTTTTCTTACTAATGAATTGTCTTCAAATAACTTTATCGTAGTGATTTTTCCCGAAAACACCTTTTTGCTACCAAAATGTTTAAAAATAGGATCAACACAACTAAGCAATTTTTCATACTCATCCCAAAGGTCTGCAGTTGTAAACATAAATATTGTGAAATTTAAAAAAGTTATTTTAATTGATGAAATTTGAAAAGGCAACATGTGTACATGTTGCCTTTATCATTAAATAGAATAAATATTATTTTTCTAATACCAATTCTCTTTTTTGCTCATTTTTTTTACTTTCAAACTGATCACTAGTGTTTTTAGCTCCATCAGCTTTTAAGGCTTTATCACCAGCAAAGAATGTTTTATGATCATCACCAAGATTTGATCCCGCCATTCTTTGATGTTTTACACAAGAAACACCTTTACGAATTTCTTGTCTCTGAACACCTTTTACATAAGCTAACATTCCCTCTTCTCCAAAATAACCTTGAGTTAAATCATTCATATGAAGGGCTGTAGTATGATAAGTTGGTAATGTAATTAAGTGATGGAAAATTCCAGCTTCTTTTGAACTATCCATTTGGAACGTTCTAATTTTCTCATCGGCACGATGACATAATTCTGAAGAGTCATATTGTGCATCCATTAAATTGTTTCTATCATAAGCTGTCATATTATCACCTTCTGCAAGCATTTCATCATAAGCTTGATTACGGAAATTTAATGTCCAGTTAAAGGAAGGTGAGTTATTGTAAACCAGTTTTGCATTTGGCACTACTTCTCTAATTCTATTAACCATACTTGCGATTTGTTTCACATTTGGTGTTGGAGTTTCAATCCATAAAAGATCAGCACCATTTTGTAGACTCGTAATACAATCTAAAACAACTCTATCTATATTAGAACCATCTTTAAACTGATATAAGCCGTTTGACAATCTAACAGGACGCACTAATTTACCATCTCTTTTAAGTAGTACATCATCTTCTCTAGCATCAGCGATAGTTATTTCTTCTGCTTCCACAAAAGCTAAATATTGAGAAGCTAAATCTCCTGGCTCTGTGCTTACCGGTAACTTTTGAGTAAGACTTGCTCCTTCTGAATCGGTTCTTGCAACAATAACTCCGTCATCAACTCCTAATTCTAAAAATGCATAACGAATAGCATTAATTTTAGCAAGAAAATCTTCATGAGGAACCGTTACTTTTCCATCTTGATGACCACATTGCTTAGCATCCGACACTTGATTTTCAATTTGGATTGCACAAGCACCAGCTTCAATCATTTTTTTAGTCAACAAGTAAGTCGCTTCTTCATTTCCAAAACCTGCATCGATATCAGCAATAATAGGAACGATATGTGTCTCAAAATTATCGATTTGATCCTGCACATCTTCTCCTTTTTCAAGTCTTCTGAATAAATCATTTAAATCAATAGCATCTGCTTGACGTAAGAAATCATAAATTTCTTTGATTAATGCAGGAACCGTAGTTTTTTCGTGCATGGATTGATCTGGTAAAGGACCAAATTCTGAGCGTAATGCAGCAACCATCCATCCAGATAGGTATATGTATCTTTTATTCGTTGTTTTATGATGCTTCTTTACAGCAATAATATTTTGTTGGGCAACAAAACCATGCCATGAACCTAATGATTGGGTATAATTAGAACTATCCGCATCATATTCTGCCATATCTTTTCTCATAATGGCAGCTGTATATTTAGCGATGTCTAAACCTGTTTTAAAACGATTTTGAGCAACCATTCTAGCTGCGCTTTCAGGATTTATTGCATTCCAAGTAGCTCCGTACTTTGCTTTTAAATCTTTTACAGTTTGCAAAGCAGAACTATAGTTACTTTGTTCTAAATTTTTCATAATTTTGTTTTTAGTTATTAAGGTTTTCTAGATTTTGATAATTAAGTCTCGTAAACTATTGCAGTAGTTGCGAGACATTTTTTTTAAATATATTGGTATGCTGGTAGTGTTAAAAATTCTTCGAACTCTTCGGTGGTAACAAGTTTATCAAACAATTTAATTGCCAAATCAAACTTGGAATTTTTTGTTTTTTCTTCCCCAAATTCTGCGGTTAGTTTTTCTATTTCACTATCAAAAATATCTTTGTATAGAGCCATATTAAAAGTTCTTCCATCTTCTATAACAACTTCATTATGTAGCCACTGCCAAACTTGAGTTCTTGAAATTTCTGCCGTTGCAGCATCTTCCATTAAATCATAAAGGGCTACGGCACCATGACCTCTTAGCCAAGCTTCAGTATATAAAATACCAACGTTTATGTTCTTTCTAATTCCTGATTCTGTTACAGTACCTTTTGGCATTTCTACTAAATCTTGTTCCGTTATATGTACATCATCACGTGTTACATGTAATTGGTTAAGTGTTGGCATGTGTTTATCAAATTCTGCCATAGCAACCGCAACTAATGCAGGATGCGCAACCCAGGTACCATCATGTCCATTTTTCACTTCACGCTCTTTATCTTTTCTGACTTTTTCTAGAGCAGCGTTATTTGCTTTTTCATCATTTTTAATAGGAATTTGTGCAGCCATTCCGCCTATAGCAAGAATTCCTCTTTTATGACAACGTTGAATAACCAATTTTGAATACGCATCCATAAATGGTGTCGTCATGGTTACTTGATCACGATTTGGCACTACAAAATTGGGATGATTTCTAAATTTTTTGATGTACGAGAAAATATAATCCCAACGTCCACAATTTAAACCAACAATATGATCTTTAAGTTCAAAAATTATTTCGTCTAGTTGAAAACTTGCAGTAATAGTTTCCACTAAAACAGTTGCTTTAAAAGTTCCGATGGGTACTTCTAAATATTCTTCCGCAAATTCAAAAACTTTGTTCCACCAACGCGCTTCTAAATAATGCTCTAATTTGGGTAAGTAGAAATAAGGTGCTGTTCCATTTTGCATCATAGTTTTCGTATTATGGAAAACATACAAGCCAAAGTCAACCAAACTACCAGAGGCTTTTTCGTCGTTAATTATAATGTGTCTTTCATCTAAATGCAAACCTCTTGGCCTAACCAATAAAACAGCCGTTTCTTGGTTTAATGCATAGGTTTTATTACGTTTTGTATCGACTAAGGAAATTGTCTTTTCGTTAGCATCTATCAAATTTTGTTGCCCTTCAATAGTATTTTTCCAAGTAGGAGAATTACTATCTTCTAAATCGGCCATAAATGTTTTAGCCCCAGAATTTAAAGCATTAACAATCATTTTTCTATCCACAGGACCAGTAATTTCTACACGTCTATCTTGTAAATCGTGTGGAATTGTACCTGCAGTCCAATTTGCTTCTCTTATGTCTGCAGTTTCTCTTGGGAATTCAGGAAACTTTCCGCTATCAAAAATTGCTTGTTGTGCAACTCTACTTTCTAGTAGTTGCAATCTTTCTGCATTAAATTTCTCATGCAGTGCGACAATAAATGCTAATGCTTCATCAGTTAGAATTTCCGGATAGTAATTATTAACCTCTTTAGAAAAGTTAATTTTTGATTGTTTTAATAGTGCGCTTTCCATGATACTTTTAATTTAGAGTACAATACTATAAAAAAGTTTTTAATAAAACAAGCGAACGTTCGTTATTTATTTAATTTTATTAAAAAAAACATGTTCGCAAAAAAACTATTTTTACATTTTCTCAATAACTCTATACCCTACTTAACCAACAACATAGAAGACAACAAGCATTTTTACTTTTAAAAAAAATAACAAAAAACACAGAACCAACACGACCTTATTACACTCCTAAACGCAACTTAATTTTCAACTGCAGATCACAATAAACAAGCATTATACCACATCTATCAATCTTTATCTGTCAATAAAAAAGACAATTAAAACACACTTCATTTAACAAGCTTTCTTTTTACAACTACACTATTGACGCATTTCAAAACGCGATAAAAATTTTAGCGCATAAAAAAACCTCCTTGATACACAAGAAGGTTTTTTTTTATAACAGGGACAGATTTTAATCCGAAAAACGAAAATTAGAACTTGCGGTATTTTCTCGCAAATCCAAAACTAGAACTAGAACTTAAATACCGATTCTCTTACTTCATAAAAGCACAACCAAAATCGTACTTACAAATTAATCATTACTTTAAAATAGTAAAGCTCCACCTAATTTAAAGGCATAAAAAAACCTTCTTGGTTCACAAGAAGGTTTTTGTCGGGGTGGCAGGATTCGAACCTGCGGCCTCCTGCTCCCAAAGCAGGCGCGATAACCGAGCTACGCTACACCCCGTAAGCGAGTGCAAATATAAAACTATTTTTTGCTTAAACAACACTATTTGAAAAATAAGAAACAAAAAATGTTTATAAGAAAGAACGCTGACAATTTACCACTCACATCGGCTTCATCTTTTGTGCTTTAGCTACTATCTTAATAAATCTGTCATTATAAATAAAACATCTCCGTTTATAAACTCAATTATAAAATACCTTACAAATAGGCGAAACACATAACAATATGAACTATTAAAACAACCGGAAACTATAATTCACACGCTCTAATCACCGTCACCACCAAGCTGCAGCAGCAACCTAAAATCATAGAAAACCAAATCTAAAAAAGCATACCATAAAACAAAGCAATATGCCCCTAATCAAGCTTTAACAAATGTTAACAAAATAGATTTTTAGAAACCATAATAAATTGTATTTTTACGGTTCAAAATTTATAAAATAAATGGGCAAAATCATTGCGATTGCTAATCAAAAAGGAGGAGTTGGAAAGACTACAACATCTGTAAATCTTGCCGCTTCCTTAGGAGTTTTAGAAAAGAAAGTATTACTCATAGATGCTGATCCACAAGCTAATGCGAGTTCCGGCTTAGGAATAAACGTAGACGAAGTTGAAATTGGAACGTACCAAATTTTGGAACACAGCAATACACCTAGAGAGGCAATTATAAAATGTTCTGCACCAAACGTAGATGTTATTCCATCACATATTGACCTCGTTGCTATCGAAATCGAATTGGTAGACAAGGAAAACAGGGAATATATGCTTAAAAAAGCACTAGAGAGCGTAAAAGACGATTACGATTATATTATCATTGATTGCGCACCTTCTCTTGGCCTACTTACTTTGAATGCATTGACAGCAGCAGATTCAGTAATAATCCCTATTCAATGTGAATATTTTGCATTAGAAGGTTTGGGTAAATTACTAAATACAATAAAAAGCATTCAAAAAATCCATAATCCAGATTTAGATATTGAAGGATTATTATTAACCATGTTTGACTCCCGTCTTCGTTTATCGAATCAAGTTGTTGAAGAAGTGCAAAAACACTTTAACGATATGGTTTTTGACACTATCATTCAAAGAAATGTAAAATTGAGCGAAGCACCTAGTTTTGGCGAAAGCATCATCAATTATGACGCAACCAGTAAAGGGGCAGCAAATTATTTACATTTAGCTCAAGAAGTTATAAAGAAAAACAGCAAATAGTTTTATGGCAAAAGCACTAAAAAAACAAGCCTTAGGCAGAGGATTATCAGCACTATTAAAAGATCCAGAAAACGACATTAAATCAGTAAACGATAAAAATGCCGACAAAGTCGTTGGTAATATTATTGAGCTTGAAATAGATGCTATTGAGATTAATCCTTTTCAACCCCGAAGTAATTTTAATGAGGAATCATTAAGAGAACTTGCTACTTCTATAAAAGAATTAGGAGTAATACAACCTATTACTGTTAGAAAATTAGAATTCAATAAATACCAGTTGATTTCAGGAGAACGTCGTTTGCGTGCTTCTACCCTAGTTGGATTAACAACCGTTCCAGCATACATTCGTATTGCAAATGACAATGAATCCTTAATTATGGCTTTGGTTGAAAACATTCAACGCCATGATTTAGATCCGATAGAAATTGCACTTTCCTACCAAAGGTTAATTGATGAAATTCAATTGACTCAGGAACAAATGAGCGAGCGTGTAGGAAAAAAACGTTCTACTATTGCTAACTATCTACGTCTTTTAAAACTGGATCCGATTATCCAAACAGGAATCCGTGATGGTTTTATTAGCATGGGACATGGTCGTGCCATTATCAACATCGAAGATTTAGACATTCAAACTGATATTTATCAAAAAATAGTAAGTCAAAACCTTTCTGTACGCGATACTGAGGCTTTGGTAAAAAACTATCAGGAAAGTTTAAAACCGAAACCAGCAGCCAAAGCGAAATCAGCATCAGGATTTGAAATTGAAGAAACACAGAAAAAGGTTTTTACTAATTATTTCGGAACCAAAGTGGATGTAAAAGTTGCCGGAAATGGGAAAGGAAAGATTACAATTCCATTTCAATCAGAAGAAGACTTCAATAGAATCATGGAAATAATAAAAGGATAGTGAATAAAATTCTTTACATAGGAATGTTCTTTTTTATTATAGGACACACCACTCTTTTTGCTCAAGTAAAAACAGATGCTGTTCTCGTGGCTAAAGACACACTAAAATCAAATGACATAGACCCACTTACTCCTGCAAAAGCAGCTTTCTATTCTGCTGTTTTACCAGGTTTAGGACAGGCATACAATAAAAAATACTGGAAAATTCCTCTTGTGTATGGCGCTATTGGAACCAGTCTGTACTTCTACTTAGACAGTAATAAAAAATACCATCAATATAGAGATGCCTATAAACGTAGATTAGAAGGATATAGTGATGATGACTACTCCTACCTAGATGACTCCCGATTAATTACCGGACAGAAATTCTACCAACGAAATCGCGACTTATCAGCTTTGTTTGTTGTGGCATTTTATGCTTTAAACATTATTGACGCTAACGTAGATGCTGCCCTTTTGCAGTTTAATGTTGACGAAAACTTATCAGTCCGACCTGTAATTTACCCGGATGATGTAACATTGAAGGCAAATGTAGGTCTAACCTTTAATTACAATTTTTAGATCTTAAAACGAAACAATTCGTTTATCATCTATATTTTAATTTATAAATAAACACCAAATGAAAATTGCGCTTTTAGGATACGGAAAAATGGGTCAGGTAATCGAAAGAATTGCACTTGAGCGAGGACATGAGATTGTTTTAAAAAAGGATGAAAACAATACTTATGACGGACTTTCAACTGCTGATGTCGCCATAGATTTCAGCGTCCCTACAGCCGCTGTGCCTAATATTTCAAATTGTTTTCTCGCTAATGTGCCTGTCGTTTCTGGAACAACGGGTTGGCTGGAACATTACGACGAAATGGTAGCGCTTTGCACATCTAAAGATGGTGCTTTTATATCCAGTTCAAACTTTAGTTTAGGCGTTAATATTTTTTTCGAAATAAACGAATACTTAGCTAAAATGATGGCTAAACTAGATAATTATAGCATTGATATGGAGGAAATTCACCATACACAAAAACTAGACGCTCCTAGTGGGACTGCTATTTCATTAGCTAAAGGAGTAATTGAAAATAGCAATTATACAAATTGGACTCTAGATACACCAGCAGAAAATCAAATTCACATTGAAGCAAAAAGAATTGGAAACGTTCCTGGAACACATACAGTAACTTATAATTCAGCTGTTGATAGTATCGAGATAAAACACACCGCACACAATCGTGAAGGATTTGCTCTTGGTGCCGTAATTGCAGCCGAGTGGATTGTAGGTAAAAATGGCGTTTTCACAATGAAGGACGTTTTAGAATTAAAATAAATCAAATAAAATTCCGGGAAACACCCATTAAACTTCCCATCCTATAAAACTAAAAAAAACTAAGTTATGTCTATATATCAATGGTTTGTATTTTTCCTATTTGTACAAATAATACACTTTTTAGGAACTTGGAAATTATATGAAGCCGCCGGCAGAAAACGTTGGGAAGCAGGAATTCCAGTTTACAACGCTATTGTATTGATGAAAATCATCGGTCGCCCTACTTGGTGGACGCTTTTACTTTTTATTCCAATTATAAATCTTATTATGTTTCCAGTAATCTGGATCGAAACATTGAGAAGTTTTGGAAAAAAATCAAGCTTAGATACTTTTTTAGGAGTAATTACTTGTGGTTTATATATCTACTATATCAATTATACTCAAAAACTAGAATATGTTGCTGACAGAAGCATACACCCTCAAAATAAAACCGCAGATACGGTAAGCTCTTTGTTGTTTGCTATTATTGTAGCCACCTTAGTACACACTTATTTTGTACAACCTTATACTATTCCAACAGCGTCTTTAGAAAAGTCTCTATTGATTGGAGATTTTCTATTTGTCAGCAAAGTTAACTACGGTGCGAGAGTACCCATGACTGCTGTTGCATTACCAATGGTTCACGATTCAATTCCAGTTGTCAAAACAAAATCATACCTGAACTGGCCACAAATTCCGTATTTAAGATTACCCGGAATAGAAGACATAAAACGAACAGATATTGTTGTTTTTAACTGGCCTGTGGACACCGTGCATTACTTCTTTGAAGCAAAAGGAACTCCTGGTGTGATTAAACCAATCGATAAAAAATCGAACTATGTAAAAAGATGCGTAGGGATTCCCGGAGACAGTTTATCAATAAAAGATGGAATCGTTTATATTGATGGTAAAGTACTACAATTACCAGAAAGAGCAAAACCTCAATTTTCTTATACAGTTGCCTTAGACGGTAAAACGCCTATTGATTTTGAATATCTATTAAAAGATATGGACGTAACTGATGGCATTGGATACAAAGGTGCCTCAAAAGACACGTTACTGTTTAGAGCATTAACTGCTGCGGGAGCTGCAAGACTGCGAAATGTACCCGGAATAACAGCTGTAACCCAAGAAATTTCTCAAGGAACAGAAGGCGGAATATTCCCACACATCAATAAATGGAATCGTGATAATTATGGTCCAATTTATATTCCTCAAAAAGGACAAACAGTGACGTTGACTACTGAAACATTACCATTTTACAAAAGGATTATTACTGATTATGAATTAAATGATGCCGGAGACAAAAACGATCTTAAGGTTACAGGAAACGAAATCAGATTAAATGGTGAGATTGTTAAAAATTATACCTTCAAACAAAATTACTATTGGATGATGGGTGACAATCGCCACAACTCGGAAGATAGCCGTTACTGGGGATTTGTACCAGAAAATCATATTGTAGGTAAACCAGTATTCATCTGGTTGAGCTGGGATACTAATGGAAAAGGGCTAAATAAAATAAGATGGGACCGAGTTTTCACAACCGTTAGTGGCGAAGGGCAACCACAATCCTATTTTAAATATTTCTTAATTGCATTAGCAGTGTTTTTTGTTGGAGAGTATTTTTGGAAAAAAAGAAAAGATAAAAAAACCATCTAGTTTAAATGTTCAGGTTTAAAGTCACTCATACTAATTGAGACTTTAAACCTGAACAAAAAAAACAAAACTATGAATACAATCCTCCACCCTACCTACTTCCCATCAATAAGCCATTTTGTTGCCATGTCGCAATCAGACGGTATTATACTTGAAATAGAGGATAATTTCCAAAAACAAACTAATAGAAACCGTACTTACATTTATAGCCCTAATGGAATTCAGTTACTAAACATTCCTGTTAAGCACTCTAAAGCTAACCATCAAAGTACCAAAGATATTGAAGTAGATAGTGATTTTGACTGGCAGAAACAACACTACAAATCGCTAGAAACAGCATATAGAAGCTCACCATTTTTTGAATTTTTCGAAGATGACATTCGACCTTTCTATGAGAAAAAACACAAATTTCTATTAGATTTAAATTTTGAGACTTTAGAAATCATCTCTAAATGTATGCGTGAAAAGTTTGACTATATTACCACTCAAGAATATGTAAAAGAAGTAGATTCTAACCTGATTTTAGATTGCAGATCTCTTGCAGATGGAAAAAAAGACCTTTCCTCATTTGAAAAATACATTCAGGTATTTGATGACAAACATGGCTTCATTAACAACCTAAGCGTTCTTGACTTACTATTCAATGAAGGTAAATTTGCCTTAGACTATATGAAAAACCAACAATTAGTGATTAGATAAAAGTGCTGTTCTTTTATTCCAATGAAAGCTGTGCCATAATAGGATAATGATCAGAGTTCTCAAATTCAGGAAAGCTTTCGAACATTTTGACGGTCATCTTCTCATCAGCAAAAATATAGTCAATTCTAGTAGGGTAATACTTGAACTTATAAGTTGCTCCAAATCCTTTACCAGCTTCTTCAAAACTATCTTTTAGCGTTCCTTTAATACTTCTATACACATAAGAAAATGCGCTGTTATTCATATCTCCACATATGATAATAGGATATTCACATTTTTTTTCATGCTTCTTAAAAATCTCTGCTTGTTGCTGTTGTTGCTTAAAAGCTTTACTGATTCTAATAAGCATCATTTGGGATTTATTCTTATTAATCACATCTATATTCTCTGATATTTCATTAACATCAGGTGAAATTTTAATGGATTGCAAGTGCATATTATAAACCCTAATGATATCCTTTCCTTTCTTTATATCGGCATATATAACATTATTATTAGAGCTAGGAAATATAATACTTCCTTGATTTATTATGGGGAATTTAGAAAAAATGGCTTGTCCCGTTTTAATTTTGTTCCCTTCCATCAAAATATATTTATGGCGGTACACTTTTAAATCAATTACGGCAGAAGAAGAAAACTCCTGAATGCATAAAATATCAGGGTTTTTGTCATTTATAAACTCTAGAATATCCCCCGGAACATCTGCCTTATCTAACCACTTAAATAAATTAAACAAACGGACGTTGTAACTCATCACAGTGAAATTTTTTTCATCTGGCGGATATACTTTTGCTGAAAATTTATAAAATTTATTAATAAAGGTAATTCCGATTAAAAGTACCAAACCTGATAAAATCATTCGCTTTTTAAATTGGAAGCCCCAATACAAGAAAAATAAACCATTCAGAATGAAAAAAAAAGGCATAAAAAGCGTTAACACAGATAAAATTGGAAATATCTTTGGAGCCAAAAATGGTAGAATATAAGCGACAAAAGTGACGATAATAAGAACAATGTTCAAACTATACATTGCTTTATTGAACCAAGAAAGTTTTTTCATATTTTTACTTATTCCACGAATTAGATTGTCAAATTACTTACAGCTAACTATTTAATTTATTTCTAAAATATGTTATAAAGTTCCTATTTTCCAACCTTAAACAAAAATTCTTTTTCGTCTTTAGTCAAACTATCATATCCTGACTGACTAATTTTATCTAAGATTTCATCGATTTGTTGCTGCGCCTTATCTTTTGTAATAATTTTTGAAACCCTTTTTTCTACTGGTTTACTGTAATTTTTATGTACTTTTTTAAATGGCGTCGAGGCTGATTTTTTAAACAAATTAACAAAGAAAGTAATAACTCCAGTTACGATTTCGCTCAAGTCAGTTCCCTTTTGAAGTAATCGAATAAAAAGAAAACCAAAAAAAGCACCCGCAAGGTGAGAGATATGCCCACCTGTATTGTCTAAACGAAACTGCATCAGATCCAATATTAAAATCACCGCTGTGATATGCCATAACTTAATATTTCCTATCAATAACAACCTAACATTCATCAACGGCTGATAAGTCGTAACAGCTACTAAAACAGCCATAATTGCTGCTGATGCACCTACAATAGAAGCACTTAAATTCAAAATATAATACCCTAGAACAAAAGCAACACCAGCAAAAATAGCCCCTAAAATATACAGACCCAGTAATTGTTTTTGCGTAAAAAAGGTTAAAAACAACGAGCTAGCAAAATTAAAAACCATCATATTAAAAAGTAAATGCCAAAATCCGTCATGAAAAAACGAATAAGTTAAGAATGTCCAAGGCATCAGTCCAAAAACAGAAGGCTCTGTTGACAAAGCAACCCAATTAGGAAAGTAAAATGATCCCAACTTAAACTCATAGAAAAAGACCAACGAAACCAGAAAGCAGGCAACATTCCAATAGATTAATCTATGGGCTACACCACCTAACTTATACTGCATTTTTAAGTCATCTATAATATTCATTCTTTGTATTTATTTTTTTTATGAAATAATATTCTTTACAAGAAGAAAAATTAGTTCCACCTGTTGTCATTGAATTGATTCTTCTTCCAGTACCACATAATCAAAAAGCCAAATAAAGCTCCACCTACGTGAGCGAAATGCGCGATTCCACCCCCGCCGAAAATAGATTGTCCGGAAACTCCTAAATACAAATCTACTAAAACTAAACCAGGTACAAAATATTTTGCTTTTATAGGCACAGGAATAAACATCAAAGCCAATTCAGCATTAGGAAACATAAATGCAAATGCGACAATTACCCCGTAGATAGCACCAGAGGCTCCAACTACAGTTCCCATAAAAGCGCTAATAAAGTTTTTATATTGCGAAGCGGTTAATAGCTCCTGCCACTGTGTGTTTATTTTACCTTCGTTTAAAATTTGAAGAACTTCAGCCTTAGGAAAACCATTCGCAGCCAGCGTATTTATAGCATCATTGAAATAATAATAATTAATCCCCGTATGCAATAAGGCAGCACCTAAACCACAAGAAATATAAAAAAATATAAATTTTTTACTTCCCCAAAAACTTTCTAAAGCAGACCCAAAGGAATACAAAGCAAACATATTGAAAAAGATATGCATAAAACCACCATGCATGAACATATGCGTGATAGGCTGCCATATTTGGAAACCATTATTTTCAGGAAAAAACATGGCTAACATTTTATAGGCTTGATCTCCTACGACCAAAGTTCCAACAAAAAAAAGAACATTAATTATAATTAACTGTTTTACCGTTTCGGTTACATTTCTCATAGTGCAAATTTTTTATCTAAATCTTCCACACGCATAGTGATGAAAGTTGGTTTTTGAAAAGGGGAAACATTGGGATCTTTACAGGCAAAAAGACCGTTTATCAAATTCTCCTGTTCTTTTACTGTTAAAGCCGTCCCTGTTTTTACGGCTAAACTTTTGGCCATTGATTTTGCAATCGTATCATTTTGACTAAAACTACTGTCAGGAATTCCATCTTGTAAATCGCTTAATAATTGTTCTAAAACCAAAGAAACTTCGCTTTCAGTTACATTAACCGGAATCCCGGAAATAACAACATGATCTGCACTAGTTTCTTCAAAAACAAAACCGGTATTCACCAATGACAATTTTAAATCCTGGATAAGCTCCGTTTCAATAGCCGAAAAAAATAAATCCAAAGGAAATAACAATTGCTGACTAGATGCCTGGTTAACTGTCATATTAGTCAAAAACTGCTCGTACAACACTCTTTGGTGCGCCCGTTGCTGATCAACAATAACCATTCCTGATTTAATAGGAGAAACGATATATTTTTTATGAATTTGGTAGGCATTATTAACGGTTTGCTCCACTTCTTCCTCATTAAACAAAGATCCAGTCACTTCTTCGCTTTCGAATGAAAAATCAGTATTCCCGGAAATAAACTCCCCTTCTTGCTTTAATCCTACGTACAAACTTTCCCAACTAGCTGTTGGTTCCGGTTTTTTATAACTAGAACCAGAATAATGCTTATTTACTTTATCATCCGAAAAAGGATTAAAACTCCCATCGACTTGTATTGTAGGTGTAGCACCCTCTAAATCTTTATAATGGTAGGGCGTGTCCAAATTAGAATCTCTGTCGAAATCTAAAACTGGCGCCACATTAAACTGACCTAAACTATGTTTAATCGAAGCTCTTAAAATAGCATACATGGCATGCTCATCATCAAACTTAATTTCTGTTTTGGTAGGATGAATGTTAATATCAATCGTATTAGGCGGCACCGTTAAATATAAAAAATAACTGGGTTGCGCCCCATCTCTTAAAATACCATCATAAGCAGCCATAATTGCATGATGCAAATAACCACTTTTAATAAATCTATCATTCACAAAGAAAAACTGTTCTCCTCTATTTTTTTTAGCAAATTCAGGCTTACTGACAAAACCTTGAATCGTTACGATTTCAGTCTCTTCTTGAACTGGAACCAGCTTTTCATTGGTTTTACCAGAAAACACATTTACAATTCGCTGTCTCATACTTGAAGGAGGCAAATTGAACATTTCACTTCCGTTATGAAAGAAAGTAAAATAGATATTTGGGTGTGCCAAAGCAACACGTTGAAACTCATCGATAATATGACGGTATTCAACCGTATCCGACTTTAAAAAGTTACGGCGTGCAGGAATATTGAAAAACAGATTTTTAACCGCAAAAGAAGTCCCTTTAGGCAGTACTGCTACTTCTTGAGATACAAACTTACTACCTTCAACAATAATTTGCGTTCCTAACTCTTCTTGATCTTGTTTTGTTTTCATCTCTACATGAGCAATCGCAGCAATAGAAGCCAACGCTTCCCCACGAAACCCTTTTGTATGCAAAGAAAATAAATCCTCAGCTTGACGTATTTTTGAAGTAGCATGACGCTCAAAACACAATCGCGCATCGGTAACAGTCATTCCAAGTCCATTATCAATAACCTGAACTAATGCTTTCCCTGCGTCTTTTATAATTAGCTTAATATCACTTGCTTTTGCATCGACTGCATTTTCAAGCAATTCTTTGACAACAGAAGCAGGTCTTTGTACGACTTCTCCAGCAGCAATTTGGTTAGCGACATGATCAGGAAGCAATTGAATGATACTCGACATTAAAAAATATTTATTTAAAGTTTACGTTTTATTTTTAAAACCAAAGTGCACAAATTTAATGAATTTATGTTGGGTTTTAGGGTTTACCCAGTCATAAATAAAACAAAAAACCTATACTATTAACTAAAATAGTATAGGCCTTATAATAATAATTTACTGTTTTATTCTTTTAACTCTAAAGTTGTTCCCTCCTCTATTCTCAAAGGACCGGTTGACAATAAATTTTGATTTCCTTTTTGATGCGTTAATGAAGCCTGCTGACGAATAAAAGCCATTTTAATAGCCGCTATTGCAGCTTCTGTTCCTTTATTACCATGAATCCCACCACTTCGATCAATTGATTGTTGCATGGTATTATCTGTAAGAACACAAAAAATAACAGGAATATCCGTTTGAACATTCAAGTCTTTTATTCCTTGAGTGACTCCTTCACACACAAAATCAAAATGCTTAGTTTGCCCCTGAATCACACAACCTATAGCTATTACAGCATCTACGTTCTGAGTTTGCAGCATTTTTTTACATCCATAAATAAGTTCGAAACTTCCAGGAACATTCCAACGAATAATATGTTCCTTCGGAACACTATTTTCTAAAAATGCCTTTTCTGCTCCATTGTATAACCCTTCTGTTATATCTTCGTTCCATTCGGCAACAACGACTCCAAAACGAAAATTTTTCGCTTTTGGAACACTGTTTTTATCATAAACGGATAAGTTTTTATTTAAGGTCGCCATTTGATATAGTTTTTAAAATTGAATTTTTATATTTCATCAGTTAAAGATAGAATTTTGAAATCAAAAAACTGTAATCTTAATCCAGAAACTTAAACCCTTTTTTTACTATTGTGCTAAACCGATTAAAACATCAACTGAAGCAGCCTCTGGAGACGCCTCGTAATTGTCTTTAATATCAGTGAAATATTTTAATGCATCTTCTTTTTTATCTAAAGCCAAAGCTGTTTTTCCAGCTTTCAATAAAAAACGTGGTGTAGTAAAATCATTTTTATTTGTTTCAGCAGCTTTAACGTAATTTTTCAATGCGTCTTCTGGCTTATTGTTTTCTGCATAAGCATCTCCCATTGCACCAATTGCTAAACTACTCAAAATAATATCTTCTGATTTGAATTTACCTAAATAATCAATTGCTTCAGCATATTTACCTGTGTTTAGGTAAGCCATTCCAGCATAATAATTAGCCAAATTTCCAGCATCAGTACCTGAATACTCATCTGCTATTTTAATGAATCCAAATTTACCTTCAGAACCGTTTAAAGACAATTTATATAATGAATCGCTCGCAATACCGTCTGTAGCTTGTTGAAAGTTTTGTTGTGCGACAAACATTTCATCTGCAGCTTCCAGTTGTTTTGGCTCAGCAATAAATTTTTGATACACTAAATAACCAATAGTTACTAAAGCAACAGCTCCTACAACACCAATAATCCAATTCTGATTTTTAGCAACAAAATCTTCCGTTTTTGAAGCCGTTTCATCTAATGTTGAAAAAACACCAGCAGTCGTACTGTCTTTTTCATCGATGATTACATCCTCAACAGAATCATCTACTGCTCTTTCTTTTGGTGCTTTATATCCTCTTTTACTGTAAGTAGCCATTTATTTTTAATTTAGTGAACGGCAAAAATAAAATTTTTATTCAAACCCACACAAAAAAACTAGGATTTTATATTTAAATAAAAAAAATATTTTGTTTTAGGCATCTCTCATTCTGTTATAACTAAAAATAATTAGCACACAAAAGCTTTAAAACTCCTTTATATCAATAATTTTCAATAATTTGCACCCTCTTTAAAAAAGCCCTTTAAAAATAATAAACTCCTCAATACCTGTAAGCCCTAAAGATGTATTTAAAAAAGATTTCATTATTCAATTACAAGAACTTTTCAGAAGCAAATTTCGAATTTGACGGCAAGATAATTTGTTTTGTAGGTAAGAACGGCATCGGAAAAACAAATGTATTGGATGCTATCTATCATTTGTCCTATGGCAAAAGTTATTTCAATCCATTAGCGGTACAGAATATCAAACACGGCGAAGAGTTTTTTGTTATTGATGCCGAGTTTATCAAAAATGAAAGAAACGAACAGGTTGTATGCAGTTTAAAGAAAGGACAAAAAAAAGTATTGAAACGCAATGGCAAAGCCTATGACAAATTTTCAGACCATATTGGTTTTATTCCATTAGTCATCATCTCTCCGGCAGATCGCGATTTAATTGTTGAAGGCAGCGAAACCAGAAGAAAATTCATGGATAGCGTCATTTCACAGTTAGACCCGCAATACTTACAACAGCTAATTCAGTATCAAAAAGTACTAAACCAACGCAATGCTTTACTGAAATACTTCGCACTGAACCGCGTTTTCGAAAATGACACACTTTCTATATATAATGAACAACTTGATAGTTATGGAAAATCCATTTTCGAAAAAAGAAAAGAATTCGTAGCGCAATTCATTCCTATTTTTAATAGCCATCACCATGCGATAACGGGATCTCAAGAGACTGTTCAGCTTGTTTATGAAAGTCATTTATTCGAAAATAACTTACTGACACTTTTACAAGAAAACATAAATAAAGATAGAGCGTTACATTATACCAGCGTGGGCACACACAAGGATGACTTATCATTTGAAATCGACGGCCACCCTATTAAGAAATTTGGCTCCCAGGGACAACAAAAATCTTTCCTGATTGCCTTAAAGTTGGCACAATTTGAATTTCTAAAAAAACAAAGCGGCGTAAAACCCATTTTATTATTTGATGATATATTTGATAAGCTAGACGAAAGTCGGGTAGCAAAAATAATAGCAATGGTCAATAGTGACACCTTTGGACAACTGTTCATCTCCGACACACACCCTGAGCGCACCGAAGCAATTGTAAAATCGACACATCAATCTTATAAAATATTTAACTTATAGCATGCTTATTTTAAGATATAAAATGCTCCTTTGCTGATAATTTACTTATTTTAGCCTATTCAAATTTAAAAACAAATTCCAATGAAATTTCGTTCAATATTATTCTTACTAGTTTCTTTCGTTATACTATCATGTAACGGTCAAGCTTCAAAAAACATAAAAATAATTGAAGCAAAAGATTTTGCTGAAACAATTAACACAACCCAAAATCCACAAATCCTAGATGTACGTACTCCTGAGGAATTTACAGAGGGACACATTAAAAATGCAGAAAATGTAAATTGGCTTGGAGACCGTTTTGTTGCTGACGCAGAAACATTTGATAAGACAAAACCAGTTTTTGTTTATTGTAAAAGTGGTAATCGAAGTAGAAAAGCAACTGAAAAGCTTCAGGAATTAGGCTTCAAAAACATCTATGAACTAGAAGGTGGCTATACAAAATGGAGCGCTGCAGGTCTTAATAAATCAACAGACTAAATCATCGATATAAGAAGCTAATATTGCTAGTAAAAAATCATTGATTTTCTCTATGTAAACCGGTCTGCTCCTTGAAAAAGAACGACGCCCTGCCTTACAAAGATGTAAATAGAATTATTCTAACTCTAGAAGTGACGAAGATTTAAGAACATAATTACAACAGCAACAGCATGCTTTCAAAAGACTCACTACAATTCCTCGAAGATTTACGAGAAAACAATAACCGGGATTGGTTTTTAGACAATAAAAAAAGATACGAGATTTTCAAAAAAGACTACCATCAATTGGTCGCTGACTTTCTTGATATCATGAAGCCTTTGGACCCCACATTAGAACTGTTAGAAGTAAAAAACTGCACTTTTAGAATCAATCGGGACATTCGGTTTTCCAAAGATAAATCACCCTACAAATCACATATAGGAGTCTGGCTTTCGTCAGGAACAAAAGGACAAAGTCGTGCTGGCTATTATGTTCATATCGAAAAAGGAGCCAGCTTTATCGCTGGCGGATTCTATGCGCCGTTAGCAGATGACTTAAAAAAAGTTCGCAAAGAAATTGCCTATTTTCATGATGATTTAGAAGAAATTTTAAATGAAAAAGAATTTAAAAAGGTATTTGGAGATTTTGATCGAAATGAAAAAAGCACACTCAAGAACCCACCAAGAGGATACGATAAAGAACATCCAGCTATTGAACTATTAAAATTAAAAAGTTTTGAAGCCAGTGTTCCATTTGACATATCAGAAATCCTGCAAAAAGATTTTGTTTCAAAAACGAGTGAAAAACTAATCCTTTTAAAGCCTTTAAATGAATTTATCAACCGGGCATTGACCACTGATGAATTTTAATTTATTTCGATGAAAAAAAGAAAAATACTTTTTCTTGGCGAATCTTATAGAGCTGATGCTTTAACGTGGACAAATGGTCTAAAAGAATTTGGCGATTTTGAAATAATTAGTTGGGAATTAAAAACACCAAGCGATACTTTTTCCAACAGAATTCTACGGATTTTAGAATTTACCTTTGCACTGATTAAAATTAAGGAAATAATAAAATTACAACAACCAGATATGGTCATTGCCGAAAGAACAACAAGCTATGGCGTTCTTGCTGCTTTGTCTGGTAAAAAACCTGTAGCAATAGCACAACAAGGCAGAACTGATTTATGGCCTGAAAGTTCTATTTTATTACCATTCAAAAAAATAATTCAAAAACACGCCTTTAAAAAAGCGACACTCATTCATGCCTGGGGACCGGTAATGACTATTTCTATGGCTGCTGCCAATGTAGATATGAACAAAGTTATGGTCCTGCCAAAAGGAATTGACCTGACTAAATTTGTAAACAAAAATACCGCAAATCCTGAAAAAATTAGCGCAATTGTCACTCGTTCTCTATTGCCTGAATACCGTCATGATATTATTTTAAAATCATTTGGTCTTTTAAACAAAAAAGGAGTTGACTTCAGTCTTACTATTGTTGGGGATGGAAAGCAACTTTCTAACTTAAAAGACTTAGCAAAACAACTAAATATTGAAAAGAAGGTTTTCTTCAGGGGAAGAATTCAAAATACAGAATTACCTAAATTATTACAACAATCAAATTTCTACATTAGCATGCCTATTACTGAAGGGGTATCAGCATCATTGTTTGAAGCTATGGCCTCAAATTGCTATCCTATTGTTACTGATATAGCTGGGAATCAAAGTTGGATCTCCCATCGCAAAAACGGACAGTTAATCACGGTTGATGATTCAAACATGCTTGCTAACGAAATACTGTGGGCTTTTAAAAACACGACCTACAGAAAGGAATGCGTTTTAAATAACAGAAAATTTATCGAAGACCATGTTGATTACAAAATCAATATGGAAATAATCGCCAACAAATACCACGAGTTAATCAATAGTGCAGAATCTACTAGCTAGGTTTGTAATTAGATAGGATGTTTTTTTTTACTATTTGAGAGATATCAAAAAGACTACTTAAAATGACTCCTTATATAATGCCCTAATTTATGATGCATATCTAGTTAAAAAGCTATGCAAATAAATTTTAATCCTTACTTTTGACTCCTGAAATCATTTATAAAAAGCACTTTCTTTCATGGAAATACAAACTAATTTTTCTCTAAAAAATTACAATACTTTTGGTATTGAAGCTAAAGCAAAACAATTTGTAGCCGTGCACAGTATAGCCGAATTGACAACCGTTTTAAAGCAAAACAAATCAGAAAAGAAATTCATTCTTGGTGGCGGTAGCAACATGCTCTTAACGAAGGATATCGAAGCTTTAGTAATTCACATTGATTTAAAAGGAAAAAGAGTTATTGACGAAAATGAAGATTATGTTTGGGTCGAAAGTCAAGCTGGCGAAAACTGGCACGAATTCGTACTTTGGACTATCAACCAGAACTTTGGCGGACTGGAAAACATGTCGCTTATCCCAGGTAATGTAGGAACTACTCCCGTCCAAAATATAGGAGCGTACGGAACCGAGATTAAAGATACTTTTGTTTCCTGCGAAGCGCTAACCATTACAAATCAAGAAGTAAAGACATTCACAAAAGAGGAATGCCATTTCGGATATCGCGAAAGTGTCTTTAAAAACGAAGTGAAAGATCAATACATTATTACCTCGGTAGTTTTCAAATTAACAAAACGAAACCACGCTATTAATACATCTTACGGTGATATTACTAATGAATTAGCCAAAAATAATATTACAAACCCTAGTTTAAAGGAGGTAAGTAATGCTGTGATTGCCATTAGACAAAGTAAATTACCAGACCCGAAAGAACTAGGAAACAGCGGTAGTTTTTTTAAGAACCCAATACTTTTAAAAACTGATTTCGAAAAAATACACCAACAATTTCCTGAAATGAAATACTATGATGTATCAGAAACTGAAGTAAAAGTACCTGCAGGTTGGCTTATTGAACAAGCTGGTTTTAAAGGAAAACGTTTTGGCGATGCAGGAATCCATAAAAATCAAGCTTTAGTTTTAGTGAATTACGGAAAAGCTACTGGGCAAGAAATTCTTAATGTTTCAAAGCATATTCAAGAAACAATCTTCGCTATTTTTGGCATTCATATTGAAGCCGAAGTGAATGTAATTTAGATCTTAATTACCATGCAATAATTTTAATTCAGGGATTTAACTTAACTACTCTAAAACCATAAATTAAGCCATGTATATTCCAGACCTTTACAAAAATGAAAAACCGAGAAGAAATCCACGCTTTTTTACAATCAAATAGCTTTGGTATCCTCATCAACCAAACGGAAGGTGAATTAACAGCAACCCACATTCCGCTGGAACTGGACACTGACAAAGAAGGAAAAACTATTTTACATGGACATCTCTCAAAAGAAAACCCTCAATGGAAAGGTTTCTCTGAGAATGATCAAGTTCTAGCCGTTTTTTCTGGACCGCATTCCTATATTTCTTCCTCATGGTACGACCATGAAAATGTCCCTACCTGGAATTACATAGCAGTACACGTTCATGGGAGAATTAAAATTATCGAAGGCGAAGCTGTTATAGCACATCTAAAGAAATTAGTGGATAAGTATGAGAAAGCATCTGAGAATCCAGTTCGCATTGAAGATTTATCAAAAAAAACCATGATGCAAACTCGCGGAATTGTTGCTTTTGAAATTGAAATCACCGAAATTAATGCGACAAAAAAACTGTCTCAAAATCGCGACGATAATAATTATCAAAATATCATATCAGAATTAGAGAAAACCAAAGAAAATCAATCAGTTGCACTTGCAAATGCGATGAAGAAATGTCCTCGATAATTTTTTAAAAATTCAATAATTTATCATTTACAATTCACAATTCTATTCATACCTTTGCGCTTTCCCGAAAATTCGGGTTTAATAACTCATAAAACTCAGATGCTTATAATAATTCTTTACTTTTTTATTGTTGTCGTTGCCATTCAACTCTCCTATTATTTAGGTATTTTCGGGAAGTTTTCTTTTGCTAAAGAGCAAAAAACAACACCGAAAAGACTTTCTGTATCTGTTATTGTCTGCGCCAAAAACGAAGAAGAAAATGTGGTTAATTTTATTCCGCTTCTTGCTGAACAAAACTATCCTGATTTTGAAATCGTCTTAATTGATGACGCTTCAAGTGACGGTACTTTGGATATATTTGAAGACTTTGAAAAACAATATCCAAATATACGATTGGTAAAAGTCCAAAATAACGAGGCCTTTTGGGGAAATAAAAAATATGCCCTTACTTTAGGAATAAAAGCGGCTAAAAACGACTATTTATTATTCACTGATGCTGATTGTTATCCTACTTCTAAAGAATGGATTACAGCAATGAGTTCTCAATTTACTATGCAAAAAACAATTGTGCTAGGATATGGAGGATACGAAAAAATAGCCAAGTCTTTTCTTAACAAATTAATTCGTTTTGAGACTTTAGTTACAGCAATGCAATATTTTTCATGGGCAAAAGCAGGACTCCCTTACATGGGAGTAGGTAGAAACTTAGCCTATAAAAAAGAAGAGTTTTTTAATGTAAACGGATTTATAAATCACATTCAGATCCGATCTGGTGATGATGATTTGTTTATAAATGAAGCCGCTACAGCCAAAAATACAACTATTGCTTATACTCCGGAAAGCTTTACTTATTCGAAACCAAAAACCAAATATAAAGACTGGATTACTCAAAAAAGAAGACATATAGCTACAGCAAACCATTATAATATAGTAGACAAATTGCAATTAGGCCTTTTCTATTGTTCACAGTTACTCTTTATCTTACTCCCTATTATCTTATTATCCTTTCAATTTCGTTGGATTCTAGTATTGAGTTTAATTGCCGTGAGATATATTGCTGTTTGGATTGTTGTTGGTTTTTCTGCAGCTAAATTAAAGGAAGACGACTTAAAATATTGGTTTCCTATTGTTGAGTTAGTGCTTATATTCACACAAATCAATATCTTTATATTGAATACTTTCTCAAAACCGGTACATTGGAAATAAATAATCAAATCGAAAAAGCAAAACAGGGCGATCAAGCCGCCTTTACCTTTCTATTGAATCATTATTGGAATGAGGTCTATGGCTTCATGTTAAAGCGAGTAGAGAACGAGACTAATGCTGAGGATATTACTATAGAAACATTTTCAAAAGCCTTTGATAAATTAGCTACTTACAATCCTGAATTTCAGTTTAATACCTGGCTCATTAGCATCGCAAAAAACGTCCATATTGATATGCTTCGCAAAAAGAAATCTAGTCTTTTTGTCGAAATTACAGACCAAGAAGACAAGAAAGCATATAACATTGCAGACACAACTCCGTCTAAAGAAGACGAACTAATCACAGAGCAAAATCTTTCTCAGTTACTAAGATATATTAAAGAGCTCAAACCACACTATCAGGAAGTAATCCAATTGCGTTATTTTCAAGAAATGAGTTATCAGGAAATTGCTAATGCGATTGACGAGCCTCTAAGCAATGTTAAAATTAAACTCCTTCGCGCTAAAAAATTATTGGCAGAAATCATAAGGGATAGAAGGTGATTTTCAACTATCTATACTCTCAAAAAATAATACAAGCTAAATAGAATTTCGCTTCTTTTTATAAGTGACAACAAGGGTTCTATTATTTACGGAAACTGTGGTTCATCTTTTAAATTATGACCTCAAAAAAATTAGTGCAGACAAAAAGTATCGACAATTTAACAGCCCCCATTTTTGATTTATCAGTTAGCCATCAAATGGCCTGAATAAAATTTAATTGACCTTAAAACTTTCCAGTGATCCCTAAAACAAAATCATCCCAGTCCTTAATTATTTGTACTATAATTATAAATAGTAAGGCAAAAAGATAAAGAATTGCTTTATTAGATTTTTTTTCTTTTTTCATTTTTAAAATATCTTATTTGTCTATTTCAGAATTTGCATCATGTCGTTTATCATAATTCACACAATCCTTTCCTAAATGATATATACCAAAGGTAATAATAGTAATTAATATAATGACAGACATAACTTTCGTTGGTTTTGCAGCTCTTAATTTAGAGGATAAACCAAAAATCAAATAATCCATATTCTAAGTTTTAAAAATTAAACATCTATAGTTATTAAAAACTGCTAATGGGTTCATAATAAAACCAATTCATTTGCTTACTTCAAATCTACAAATAAAAATCGCAAAACAAACTGGCAATATTGGATTTCGGCTCTTTAGAATTATTTAAATCTAACTCTGCTTATTCCATTTACCGCAGCACATGTTATTTTAAAAAAAATTGCTATTTAAGTTTAAATTCGGTAATTATACAATAAATTAACATTTTAAACAATATAATTCTCACCATTTGCGTTAGTATCTAAAACAGCACATGCCTATGATTTAACTGATACTTAACCCATTAAATCCATGAATTATGTCAAAACTAAGTCTTTACGAAGCCAACTGGATTAATCTAGTTTTCGAAAACAAAAACAAAGAATACGGGGCATATCAATTGCGTCAGGAAAGTGCCAAAACTTCCTTGCTTGCACTTTTTATGGGTTTATTATTATGTGCCACCCTCGCTAGTGTTCCAAGAGTCATCAGCCTAATTAATCCTGAGAAAGACATTCCTGCACTAACTCCTGAAAGTATTGACCGCATTATTCAGGTCACAAAAATTTTCCCGAGTCAAGTAAAGAAAATTGAAGAACCAGTAGTCTCGAAGGTAATCCAAAAAAAACCGGCGGTCCTCATTGAAAAACAACAGTTCACAAATCCAACAATAGTAAAGGCTGAATTAGCAACGCCAAATATTGCGAAAAATATTGAAAACACAGCAGCTATAAGTGACAGCTCTGATGGACTTGCTATAATTGGCGTAAATCCCACTTCATCAGAAGGAACAGGAAATGGTACTCCGGCAATCATTGATTTCGGAAACACGGTTGTAACTAGTGCAGTATTAGACAAACTTCCTGAATTCCCCGGAGGAATAGCTAAATTCTACACTTACATCGGTAAGAATTTTGAAAGTCCTGAAATAAATGAAGCAAGAAATATCAGAATATATGTTTCTTTTGTGGTTGAAAAAGACGGTAGTATGACTGATGTACAAGTAAAAAATGATCCAGGTTACGGACTAGGAAAAGAAGCAATTCGAGTACTGAAATCTTTGAGAACAAAATGGACTCCAGGAATGATTGGCTCTAAACCAGTACGAACTGCTTACAACCTCCCCATTACAGTTCAAATGAATTAAGTTTCAATAAAAAAGCAGAATCGAGAGGTTCTGCTTTTTTTTAATACTAATTATCCAAGACAAAATACGAAAAACCACCCATAACGACATCCCAGATTGCAATGAGTAGCTATAAAAAACAGTACAAAAAAGCAATATAAAAACCAAGCTCAAGCTTCATGCCCGAAATACCTAATTTTAAATCAACATTCCTTATATTTGCAGTCTGAAAATTGATTTATGGAAACTGTTTTAGAAAATACTTTACCTGTTCAAAAACCAAAATGGTTAAAGGTAAAACTCCCGATAGGACAAAAATACACTGAGCTTCGAGGCTTAGTCGATAAATATAGTTTGAATACGATTTGCGCGTCAGGAAGTTGTCCAAACATGGGCGAATGCTGGGGCGAAGGAACTGCTACATTTATGATTCTAGGAAACACCTGTACCCGTTCATGTGGTTTTTGTGGTGTAAAAACTGGTAGACCCGAAACGGTAGACTGGGATGAGCCTGAAAAAGTAGCGCGTTCGATAAAAATCATGAATATCAAACATGCTGTAATTACTAGTGTAGATAGAGATGATTTAAAAGATGGAGGTTCTATTATTTGGATAGAAACAGTAAAAGCCATCCGAAGAATGAATCCAACCACTACTTTAGAGACTTTAATTCCTGATTTTCAAGGTATCGAAAGAAATATAGATCGTATTGTAGATGCTAACCCTGAAGTAGTTTCCCATAATGTGGAAACGGTACGCAGACTAACTCGTGAAGTGCGTATTCAAGCAAAATATGACCGAAGCTTAGAAGTTTTAAGATACCTAAAAGAAAAAGGAATCAAGAGAACAAAGTCTGGTATTATGCTTGGTCTTGGCGAGCAAGAAGAAGAGGTTTTCCAAACTATGAGAGATCTCCGTGACGCTAATGTAGATGTAGTTACAATAGGTCAATACCTGCAACCAAGTAAAAAACACTTACCTGTTAAAGAATTCATCACACCGGATCAATTTGCCATCTATGAAAAATACGGATTGGAATTAGGATTCCGTCATGTAGAAAGTGGCCCATTAGTTCGTTCCTCTTATAAAGCACAGAAGCACATTTTATAATTATGTTAACTGTTGAACGTTATTTTTAAATGAATAAAAAAACAAAAATTGCCATAAATGGTTTTGGAAGAATTGGTCGAAATTTATTTCGATTGCTTTTAAACCACCCTACTATTGAAGTTGTTGCCATAAATGACATTGCCGACACAAAAACAATGGCCCATTTATTAAAATACGATAGCATTCATGGCGTTTTACCTTACAAGGTAAGCGCAGATGAAAAAGGAATTCTTGTAGAAGAAGACCATTTTTTATTTTTCCATGAGAAACAAATTGCAAATTTAGATTGGAAAAGTTTAGATATAGATTATGTAATTGAATCTACTGGAAAATACAAAACTTTTGAAGAATTAAACGCCCATATTATCGCAGGAGCTAAGAAAGTAATTCTATCCGCTCCTTCTGAAGTTGATAGTATAAAGACTGTCGTTATAGGTGTAAACGATAACATTCTTGATGGTACAGAAACTATTATTTCTAATGCCAGTTGTACGACGAATAATGCAGCACCTATGATGAAGGTAATTGATGAGCTATGCGGCATAGAACAAGCCTATATCACTACCATTCATTCTTATACTACAGACCAAAGCCTGCACGATCAACCCCATAAAGATTTACGCAGAGCTCGTGGCGCGAGTCAATCCATTGTACCTACAACAACTGGAGCAGCTAAGGCATTGACAAAAATTTTCCCTATATTAGACGGCAAAATAGGTGGTTGCGGTATTCGCGTACCCGTGCCTGATGGATCACTAACAGATATTACATTCAATGTAAAGCGTGCTGTTACCATAGATGAAATCAATGAAGCCTTTAAATATGCTTCCCAAAATAATTTAAAAGGAATTTTAGATTATACCGAAGATCCAATTGTGTCAGTGGATATTATTGGAAACAGAAACTCATGCTTATTTGATGCACAACTTACATCCGTAATCGATAAAATGGTAAAAGTAGTGGGATGGTACGATAATGAAATTGGATATTCATCAAGAATAATAGATTTAATATTATTAACACTAAAATAAAAATTGCTTAGAAAAATAAATAACAGATGAGATACCTTTTGGTTTTTATGTTTTTTATTAATTCACTTCTTTATTCTCAAACAAAAGAGAGTACAGATAGTATTTCCTATTATACTAACCAAGCGAATTCTAGTATCAAAGAAGACAAGTACAAAGAAGCCTTACTTTATACTCAGAAAGCAATAGATTATTGCGAGAAGAATAATGAAATAGAATCTCAAGCCATCCAAACGTATAATCTAGGCAAAATTTATTATGACCTTCATAAATACAATGATGCAAACGACATCTTTAAAGAAAGCATCTCTTTATTCCAATCTTTGCCTACTTCGGCCGAAGCTGCTAAAAGTTACTATTATTTGAGCCTTTCTTATATTGAAAAAAAGAATTACAAAGCTGCTGAAACCGCACTTAATAAGGCTCTATCAATTTATAAACAATTGAATATCGATACTTATGACGATCTACTAAATCTTCAAAAAGGAATTATCTACAGAGCAAACGGCAATCTTAATGCGGCATCATTCTGTTTTAATTCGATAATATCTAAACCAGACTCTCCGGCTATTCTCAATAGTAAAACAGAAGCATTATACCAAATGGGGCTTATCGAAGCCTCTAACAACAGAAACAATCTAGCACTAAGTTACCTTACCAAAGCCTACGACCTTAACTCCAAAGAGAGCAACTTATATCAAAAATCTACAATTTTATTAGCACTAAGTAAATTATATGAAAAAATACTTGATAAGAGTAACGCTTACTTGTATTTAAAACAACACCTAAACTTAAAAGAAAGTTTAGAAATTGCTAATAATGAAAAGTTAGGCATCGATGATTATGAAAATTTTAAAGAAATGCAGCGCCTTGCAAAAATAGAACGAGTCAACGAAAAAAATGCAGAAGAAGAGAAAACAAATAAATTCTCTAAACTGATCAACATCTTGGCAATTGCGTTAATCACCATTCTATCGCTGTTAAGTTTATCATTGTACAAAAACAACATCATCAGAAACAAATCGAATCTACTACTAAAAGATAAAAACAAGGAATTATTAATTGAAAAAGAAAAGACAGAAAAAGCCTCAAAAGCCCGATCTGAATTCTTATCAACAGTAAGTCATGAGCTTAGAACTCCTTTAAATGCTATAAACGGAATTACCCATCTACTGCTTTTAGAAAACCCAAGGAAGTCACAATTACATTACTTATCCTCTTTAAAATTTTCAGGGAATTACTTAGCCACCTTTATCAATGAAATTCTTGAAATCAATAAAATTGACTCTAATAAAACTGAAGTAGAATACACCCATTTTAATATCAAAAAACTTCTAGAAGACATAAAGAACTCCTTACAAGGACTAGCAGTTACAAATAATAATACTTTCACGCTTAATATCGATTCAAAGATTCCCGATAATGTAATTGGAGACCCCACTAAACTATCTCAGATATTCATGAATTTGATTAATAACGCATTAAAATTCACCAAGAACGGTAGCGTTACGGTTACAGCTAAAGTAACCCAATTCGAAACTGAAACCGTTATCCTATCTTTTGAAATCACTGATACCGGAATAGGAATATCCAAAGACAAATTAGAAACTGTATTTGAGAGTTTTTCACAAGGATCAGTAGAGATCAATCGTAAATTTGGAGGAACTGGCCTTGGATTAACCATCGTAAAAAAACTAATTGAAATACTGGGAGGCGATATAAAGTTGCAAAGCATCTTGGGAGAAGGCTCTACTTTCTTTTTTGATCTGCAATTTAAAGTAGACAAAAATCAACTACCTAAAGAAGCTCCAGTACAAACTTATGATGATGACACATTAAAAAATAAAAAGATACTGATTGTTGAAGACAATAAAATCAACCAAATGATTACCAAAAAAATGCTTGAAAACAAGGGTGTTTTTTGTGAAATTATTGATAATGGTGAAGAAGCAATTGAAACGGTTAGAAACAATAATTACGACATGGTTTTAATGGACGTTCATCTACCTGGAATCAATGGTACCATTGCAACAGAGCAGATCAGAGAATTTGACACGCTTATTCCAATTATTGCAATAACAGCCATTTCTCTTGACGAAAACAGAGAAATGCTGCTATCCTTTGGGATGAATGATGTAGTTACTAAACCATTTGCTCCTGAAGTTTTCTATACTGTAATTGCAAATAATCTTTCTTAGCTTAGTATTTTAAAATCAACTCTCTGATTAACTTTCTTACATTAGGTTCCGCGTTTTGCGCTGCCTCTAACACTTCGTCATGAGAGATTGTATCAATATTAGCTTCATCCCCTATATCTGTAATTACTGAAATTCCAAAAGTTTCTAAATCCATGTGACGTGCAACAATAACTTCTGGCACAGTAGACATCCCTACGCAATCAGCACCTAGAATTTTAACCATTTTGTACTCTGCTAACGTTTCAAAGCTAGGCCCTTGTAACCCTAAATAAATCCCGTCTTTAACTTCGATATTTAATTCTAAAGCTAGCTCTTTTGCTTTTGCAATCATTTTTCTAGAATAGGGCTCACTCATATTTACAAATCGAGGACCAAAACGTTCGTCATTTGTACCACGTAACGGATGCTCTGGCGTAAAATTAATATGATCCTTTATGATAATAATTTCTCCAATCTTATAAATAGGGTTTACTCCTCCTGATGCATTTGAAACTATTAGCTTTTTAACTCCTAAAAATTTCAACACGCGCACTGGAAAAGTCACTTCTTTCATCGAGTATCCTTCATAGAAATGAAAACGACCTTGCATCGCTACTACTTTTTTATCCCCAATAGTACCAAAAACCAAAGCCCCTTTATGACCCTGAACTGTAGATACCGGAAAATTAGGTATTTCATTATACGGTAACGTAAATTCTATTTTAATGTCTTCCGTAAAACTTCCTAATCCCGAACCTAAAATAACTCCATATTCTGGATTGAAATTATTTATTTTATTGATATAACTTACCGTCTCTTGTACTTGTTCCCACATAATTCATAATTGTTTTTCTAAACAGTTCATCTCCTTTGAGAAAACGACTTTTTATCGGTAAATAAAAAAGTTGATCAGCAGGAATTCTCCCCAGCAATCGAACATAATCCTTTTCAGTAGTAATAATGATCTTGTTTAATGATTTATTTTTAATGTCTAAAATATCTTTTTCACTAAAATGATGATGGTCTGGAAAGGCTATACTTACATCATTTGCAGCCTGCAAATATGCAAAAAAAGATGCTGGTTTTGCAATACCAGCCAAAAGTAATTTATCTGTACCTAAAATATCCTGTACTGCTCTTACTCCCTTTTCTGAATAAACAAATTCATCATACTCAATAGTCGTAAAATACAGCTCTTGGTTTTTAGCTGTTTTCAATCTGTTTCTAATACTATTTTGCTCTTCTGTTGATAGGTTTGAAGGGCATTTTGTAACGATAATCACATTGGCTCTTTTTGCGCCACTTCTACTCTCTCTTAAATTCCCCGTAGGAAGCATAAAATCATCACAATACAACTCGCCATAAGAAGTAAGCAAAATATAGAAACCCGCTTTTACTTTCCGGTGCTGGTACGCATCATCAAGTAATATCACTTCTGGCTTTTGTGCTTTCGAAAGTAATTGTTCAATCCCGTTCTTACGATCAGCATCAACAGCCACTTGAATGTTCTTAAATTTTTTATAGAATTGGAATGGTTCGTCACCCAGCACTTCAGCATTAGATGAAGCATCAGCTAATAGAAAACCTTCAGACTTTCGTTTATATCCCCGACTCAATGTAGCAACGCTATACTCCTCAGATAGCAATCGTATTAAGTATTCGATTTGAGGCGTTTTTCCAGTACCACCCAAGCTTAGATTTCCCACAGCTATAATAGGCAACTCAAAAGTATAGGATTTTAAAATTCCGAAATCAAACAGAAAATTCCGAATACCCGTTATGAAACCATATAAAACAGCAAACGGAAAAAGTATTTTTCGCAGTAAAATCATTATACGAAAGTATAATAAATTATCTTTGAAATAAATATTTTGTTTCTTTTGTTTAAAGTTTAAAGTTAAGCAATCATCAAACTTTAAACCTTAGACTTTAAACCAAAAAACCATGAAAATAAAAGAAATACTTTCAGTACTCGAAGAAATGGCACCGCTTGCTTACGCAGAAGATTTTGATAATGTTGGATTACTCGTTGGAGACCAAAATACAGAAGCTACAGGTATACTAGTATGTCATGATGCACTAGAAAATGTGATTGACGAAGCAATTGCAAAAAAATGCAATCTAGTGGTATGCTTCCACCCTATTTTATTTTCTGGTTTAAAGAAAATAACAGGCAAAAATTACGTAGAACGCTCTATAATCAAAGCCATAAAAAACGACATTGCCATTTATGCTGTTCATACAGCCTTAGACAATCACCAAAACGGAGTTAATAAAATATTTTGTGATGCTCTAGGACTTAAGAACACAAAAATCTTGATTCCTAAACAAAACTTCATTCGCAAATTAGTTACCTATACTATACCTGAAAATGCCGAAAAACTGCGCAATGCACTATTTGACGCTGGAGCAGGAAACATTGGCAACTATGAAGATTGCAGTTTCAACTCTAAGGGCATCGGAACTTATATGGGTAACGAAAACAGTGATCCGCAATTAGGCGAGCGATTTGAATTTGTAGAAACTACAGAAATTAAAATCGAAGTAACATTCGAAAAACATTTAGAGTCAAAAATACTAAAAGCGCTATTTAGTCATCATGCCTACGAGGAAGTCGCGTATGAAATTTATCAATTGCAAAATAGCCATCAAAATATAGGTTTAGGAATGATCGGTGAGTTTGAAACGCCAATGGACGAAAAAGAGTTTTTAACGGCTGTGAAACAAAAAATGCAGGCAGAAGGAATTCGCCATTCGGCATTCACAGGAAAGCCGATAAAAAAAGTAGCGGTACTGGGTGGATCTGGCAGTTATGCGATAAAAAATGCAATTATGGCTGGAGCCGATGCTTTTTTAACCGCTGATTTGAAGTATCATCAGTTTTATGAGGCCGAAAATCAGCTTCTTTTGGCCGATATTGGACATTTTGAAAGCGAACGCTATACAAAAAATTATATTGTTGATTATCTTCGGAAAAAAATCCTTAATTTTGCAATCATTTTATCAGAAGAAAATACAAATCCAGTTAAGTACTTATAGAATATGGCGAATACGAAAGAATTAAGTGTTGAGGACAAGTTAAGAGCAATTTACGATTTACAACTTATTGACTCTAGGATTGACGAAATCAGAAACGTAAGAGGTGAACTTCCTCTAGAAGTGGAAGATTTAGAAGATGAAGTTGCAGGTTTAAGCACACGTTCTGAAAAATTGAAAAGCGAACTCGAAGTTATCGAAGACCTTATCAAAGGAAAAAAGAATGCAATTGATGAGCACAAAGAGTCTATCAAAAAGTATACAAAACAACAAGAAACTGTTCGTAACAATAGAGAATTCAACTCTTTGACTAAAGAAGTTGAGTTCCAAGAGCTTGAAATTCAATTAGCTGAAAAGCAAATGAAAGAAATGAAAGCTTCTATTGAACACAAGAAAGATGTTATTTCTCAATCTAAAGAAAGATTAGAAATAAAATCAAATCACTTGAAACATAAAAAATCAGAATTAGACGCAATTATGTCTGAAACTGCAAAGGAAGAGGAATTTCTAACAGAGAAATCTAATGAATACCAAAGCCAAATTGAGCCTAGATTAATGGCTGCTTATACTAGAATCAGAACAAGTGTTCGTAATGGTTTAGCTGTTGTTTCTATCGAAAGAGGAGCATCTGCCGGATCTTTCTTTACAATTCCACCTCAAACACAGGTTGAAATTGCTTCTAGAAAGAAAATCATAATCGACGAGCATTCAGGAAGAATATTAGTTGACAGCGTTCTGGCTGATGAAGAAAAAGAAAAAATGGAAAAGTTATTTTCTAAATTTTAATTATATTTAAGTCCCGATAAACATCGGGACTTTTTTTTATGAAAAAAACAATCTATTTTCTCTTTACTAAATCTGTTGGAATATATATCAATGTTCTGAGTTTTTTATTACCTAAAAAAGCGACCCAACTTGCGTACACTTTATTTAGCGAACCCAGAGATGGAAAACTCCTTAAGGACAAACTCCCTACTATTCTACAAGAAACCGAAAAAGAAACGTACCATCACAAGGGATCCCATTTTCAAACCTACACTTGGAAAGGAAATGACACTATTATCCTTTTAGTGCACGGCTGGGAAAGTAATGCATCGCGTTGGGAAAATATTTTACCTTATTTAAGAAAATCAGGAAGTACTGTCATAGCTATTGACGCACCTGCTCACGGTCTTTCGAGTGGTAAGGAATTCAACATTCCACAGTATGCTGCATTTATTGACATTCTAATGCAAAAATTCAAACCACAATATCTTATCGGCCACTCTTTAGGAGCCAAAACCTGTTTGTATTATCAATCTACTTACCAAAACAACAGTATTAAAAAGACTGTTATATTAGGCTCACCAAGTGATTTCAAAATAATTCTCAATAATTATATCGAAATGCTTAGCTTAAATTCGATAATTTCAGGAGGTTTAGAAGCGCACTACCTCAAACATTTCCAACTTAAATTAGAAAATTTTTCAGGAAAAGTATTTGCTGCCGACATACAAACAAAAGGATTTATCGCTCATGATAAAGATGATACAGTCGTTTTATTTCAAGAAGGAAAAAAAATAGCAAGTACCTGGAAAGATTCTGTTTTCATTGAAACCAGAGGCCTTGGTCACAGCATGCACAGTGCTGAATTATACACAAAAATCGCTCAATTTTTATTTGAGTAACTAAAAAAACCTGCTTCCTCAATTTCTACATTCCACCTTCTATAGTAAACATTCAAAATTAAAAAAAGTTGAATATCGTAATGCGAACAATGAATTTTTAAGTTATACCCTTATCTATTTACCAAATTGATTACTTTTGCAGAATGGAAGATAATCTAAAACGCCTTAATAAATTCATAGGAGAAACTGGCTATTGCTCTCGTCGAGAAGCTGATAAACTAATCGATGAAGGACGTGTCACTCTAAACGGAGTTATTCCCGAATTAGGAACTAAAGTTTCGCCGCATGACGAAGTGCGTATTGACGGTAAATTGATCCGTGAAAAACACGAGAAGCCCGTTTACTTGGCCTTCTACAAACCTGTAGGAATTGAATGCACAACCAACTTAGATGTGCGCAATAATATCATCGATTATATCAATTACCCAAAACGTATTTTCCCAATTGGCCGACTAGATAAAGCTAGTGAAGGATTAATATTTATGACTAACGATGGTGATATCGTCAATAAAATATTACGCGCTAGAAACAATCACGAAAAAGAATATACAGTAACTGTAAACAAACCTATTACAGATCGTTTCATTGAAAGAATGGGAAATGGAATTCCTATCTTGGATACGGTGACCAGAAATTGTAAAGTGGAACAAATCAGTAATGACATCTTTAAAATTGTTCTTACGCAAGGTTTAAATCGTCAAATTCGTAGAATGTGTGAATATTTAGGATACGAAGTTATCGGTCTAAAACGAATTCGAATCATAAATATCTCACTTGATATCCCGATGGGAAGATTCCGTGATTTGACTGATGCTGAAATAAAAGAACTGAACGAACTTATCGAACCTTCAAGCAAAACAGAAGAAGCTAGTTTGCCAAAAACAGAAACTCCAAAAAGAAGAACAGAGTTCATCAAAAGAGATGATCCAAGATTCAAGAAAAGAGGCGATTATTAAAACAAAAACGGTGTAAAATTATTTACACCGTTTTTTTATTTTTAAAACCATCTTTTTCTCTTAAACAAGAACACACCAAAAATAGAGAGAATAATGGAGACCAGCACCAACACCCATAAACCCATCGGATTATCCTGCAAGCCATTAGGAACATTCATCCCGTAAAAACTGGCAATTACCGTAGGAATCATCAAAATAATTGAGATAGAGGTCATTTGTTTCATGATATTATTCATGTTATTAGAAATAACTGAAGCATACGCATCCATGGTTCCAGTCAAGATATCACTATAAATATTAGTAGTTTCCTGGGCTTGACGCAATTCAATTTCTACATCTTCCAGTAAATCAAGATCATAATTAACGCGTTGTGATTTGATGTTTTTAATTCGATGCAACAAAATATCATTCCCTTTTAAAGAAGTCATAAAGAACACTAAACATTTTTCTATTTGCAACAAAGCCTGTAGCTCTTCATTTTTTATGGATTTCTCCAAATTGTCTTCGGCTAGTTTAATTTTTTGATTGACTTGTTTCAAATATTTTAAATACCAAATACTGGAGGACAACAATAGTCTTAAAACTAAATCGAAATTATCTTTAATATCGATATTCTTTCTTTGTGTATAAGTAACAAAGTCCGTTAACATCTCTGTTTGATGAAAGCTAACGGTAACACAAACCTCATCTTTAAATACAATCCCTACAGGAATAGTATGAAAAGGAAGTTTCACATCATTACTCTTCACAGGAATGCGCATGATGATTAATGTCCATCCATTTTCTACCTCAATACGAGGTCTTTCGTCAATATCTTCAATGTCGTTGTAAAAGGCTTCCGGAATTTGAAGCTCTTCAAGTAAGTATTTTTTTTCGGCTTCCGTTGGACATTCGATATTTATCCAACAGTTAGGAAACCATTCTTGCACTGCAATTAATCCGTTATTGTTTTTGTAAAAAGCTCTCATTTCAAAATTCTATAGGTTTAGCATAGCCTCTTGAAATATCACAAGCGCTACAATTAGTTCAACATTTCCGAATAATAATCGTCCATTATAAAGTACTATTTTTTAGTGCTGCAAAAGTATTCTTTATTTTATACCGCCTAACCATTTGCATTTTTTTTAAGAAAAATTTAAGTTAGTAATGATAGAAAATATAACCTTACCATATTCCTCTTTCTAGACTGCAAAGAGGATTATTGTATTTTTCTTCTTCTGGCTTTTACAATTTTATCATCAATCACAATAGCATTCTCGATTTGTTGTTTTAAAACTGCTACATCAATATCTTGTATTGCATGATATATGAATTTTGTTTCCACAAAAGTTTCATCCAAAAAATTTTCATTTTTACAAAAACCTATTCCAACACCACTATTAACTTTCTCTGAAGGAATGGAAGCTGGCCATATATAACAAATTCGTGAATGGCGATAATAAAACGGAATGCTGTAAGCTAATTTTTCTTTGAAATCTGGCATACATTCCATCACAATGTTGCGAAGAAAAAGAACAATTTCTAATTCTTTTTCTGGTAAATAGTCTAGAAATTCTTCTGTAGATTTGAACTCTATTTCTTGTGGGTTTTCCATAATTCTAAAAAAAAGCCTATTCAGAAGAATAGGCTTTGTATTTATTTATTTTTCTAATTTCAACATTTTCATTTCTCTTGCCAACAGTGTGTTTTTCAACAACATTGCTATTGTCATAGGTCCTACTCCACCGGGAACTGGAGTAATAAAACTTGCTTTTTTACTTACATTGTCAAAATCTACATCACCAGTAATTACATATCCTTTTTCTGTTGATTCATCTGGAACACGAGTAATTCCCACATCAATAACAACAACTCCGTCTTTAACCATATCTGCTTTAAGATAATTAGGCACTCCTAAGGCTGTGATTATGATATCAGCTTGAATAGTGATCTCTTCAATGTTTTTAGTGTAGCTATGTGTCAACGTAACTGTTGAATTTCCAGGAAACCCCTTTCTACCCATTAAGATACTCATAGGTCTTCCCACAATATGACTACGACCAATTACTACAGTATGTTTTCCTTTAGTCTCTACTCCATAACGTTCTAATAATTCTAATATTCCGTAAGGTGTTGCAGGAATAAAAGTACTCATATCCAAAGCCATTTTTCCGAAATTCTCAGGATGAAATCCATCGACATCTTTACTTGGACTAACTGCCATCAATACTTTTTGCTCATCAATTTGCTCTGGAAGCGGTAATTGAACTATAAATCCATCGATATTATCGTCTTCATTTAACTCCTTAATTTTTTTAAGTAATTCAGTTTCAGAAGTAGTGCTTGGTAATTTCACCAAAGTAGATTCAAAACCAACTCTTTCACATGCTCTTACCTTACTTCCTACATAAGTTAAACTTGCTCCATCGTTCCCCACAATTACTGCGGCTAAATGAGGAACTTTCTCCCCATTATTTTTCATCTTTTGTACTTCGGCTGCGATTTCACTTTTAATATCTTCCGCTGTTTTTTTTCCGTCTAGTAGTTGCATTTTATTTTTAGTTTCAAGTTTTACTTTCTGTTTTTTACAAGAACTGATATTCCTATAAAAGAGTAAGGTTTAAAATTTCAATAAACATGAAACTTTAAACCTTAACCAAATATTTAGCGCATCGCTCCGCCTCCAGGCATTCCTTTCATTCCGCCCATCATCTTCATAAGGTTTTTTCCGCCTGGCCCTTGCATCATTTTCATCATTTTGCTCATTTGCTCAAACTGTTTCATCAATTGATTGACTTGCTCAATTTTAGTCCCTGAACCTTTTGATATTCTTGCTTTTCTTTTCACATCAATCAAAGAGGGTTTACTTCTCTCTGCTGGAGTCATCGAGTGAATAATAGCTTCAATATGTTTGAACGCATCATCTTCAATCTCCACGTCTTTCATGGCTTTTGAAGCACCTGGTATCATCCCAACCAAGTCTTTCATATTACCCATTTTCTTCACTTGCTGAATTTGAGAAAGGAAATCATCAAAACCGAATTCGTTCTTCGCGATTTTCTTTTGAATTTTTCTAGCTTCTTCTTCATCAAATTGTTCTTGTGCTCTTTCCACTAACGACACAACATCTCCCATTCCCAGGATACGTTCCGCCATACGAACAGGGTAAAATACATCAATCGCTTCCATTTTCTCGCCTGTACCTACAAACTTAATCGGTTTGTTAACTACAGTTTTTATTGAAAGAGCGGCTCCACCACGTGTATCACCATCTAATTTAGTTAATATAACACCGTCGAAATTTAATATATCATTAAAGGCTTTTGCTGTATTTACTGCATCTTGACCTGTCATTGCATCAACAACAAACAAAGTTTCTTGTGGTTGAATTGCTTTATGAACACGTGAAATTTCATTCATCATCTCCGTATCAACAGCTAGACGTCCAGCTGTATCCACAATAACAACATCAAATCCTTTTGCTTTAGCATGCTTAATTGCATTTTGTGCAATTTCAACTGGATTTTTATTTTCAGGTTCTGAATACACCTCAACACCAATAGAATCTCCAACAACGTATAATTGTTGAATTGCCGCCGGACGATAGATATCACAGGCAACTAAAAGTGGTTTTTTATTCTTTTTAGTTAAAAGGTAATTAGCCAATTTTCCAGAAAAAGTTGTTTTTCCAGAACCTTGTAAACCAGACATTAAAATAACAGTAGGGTTTCCAGAAAGGTTTATTCCCGCAACATCACCACCCATCAATTCTGTCAGTTCGTCTTTCACTAACTTAACCAACAATTGTCCTGGTTGAAGTGTCGTTAAAACGTCCTGCCCTAAAGCTTTTTCTTTTACTTTATTCGTAAAATCTTTCGCGATTTTAAAATTCACATCGGCATCCAGTAAGGCTCTTCTAACTTCTTTTAAAGTTTCAGCCACGTTTACTTCGGTGATTTTTCCGTGCCCTTTTAATATATGAAAGGCCTTGTCTAGTTTATCGCTTAAATTATCGAACATAGTTTTTTATTTTATTGAAATGCAAAGATAAACTAAGTTAGATTATTAGGCAATTAGATTATTAGATAATTGGCAGGTTCCATATCATATTATTTCAAATAAAAAGCGGCCCCAAATTGGAGCCGCTTTTCTTTGATTATTTTGGTTTAATTACATACGCTCAGGAACATCTATCCCTAGCAAGCTAAAAGAAGCTGCAATGGTATCTGCTACCTTTTTTGATAACTGCACTCTGAATATTTTTTCAATTTCTATTTCTGAACCTAAAATTGGTACCGCCTGATAAAAAGAATTGTATTCACGTACTAAGTCATACACAAAATTAGCCAATAAAGCTGGACTATGATTTTGTGCCGCATTTTGAATCACTTCTGGAAATAATTCAAGTTGTTTCAATAATTCTTTCTCTTTTGGGTGAAGTTCCACCATTCCTGATTTATTCGAAAAATCAAAATTAGCTTTACGAATGATCGACTGGATTCTCGCATAAGTATATTGTATAAACGGCCCTGTATTCCCTGCAAAATCTACTGATTCTTCTGGGTTAAAAAGGATTCGTTTTTTAGGATCTACTTTAAGTATATAGTATTTTAAAGCACCCAGACCAATCGTATTGTATAATTTCGTTTTTTCTTCGGCAGAATAACTGTCTAATTTCCCTAAATCTTCAGAAATTTTTTGAGCAGTATCTGTCATTTCTTGCATCAAGTCATCTGCATCTACTACAGTTCCTTCACGACTTTTCATTTTTCCGGAAGGTAAATCTACCATTCCATACGATAAATGATATAGGTTTTTAGACCAGTCAAAGCCTAATTTTTTCAATATTAGAAACAACACTTTAAAATGGTAATCTTGCTCATTACCTACAGTGTAAACCATCCCTCCTACATCTGGATAATCTTTCACACGCTGGATAGCTGTACCAATATCCTGCGTCATATAAACCGCAGTACCATCAGAACGCAAGACGATTTTACGGTCTAAACCTTCATCAGTTAGATCAATCCAAACAGAACCATCAGGATCTTTTTCGAAAACACCTTTTTCTAAACCAATCTGAACTACATTTTTCCCTAATAAATAGGTGTTGCTTTCATAATAATAACAATCAAAATCAACTCCTAAATTTTTATAGGTAGTCGCAAATCCGTCATAAACCCATTGATTCATTTTTTTCCAAAGTGCAATAACTTCTTCATCACCAGCTTCCCATTTCAAAAGCATTTCCTGTGCTTCTAAAATAATGGGGGCTTGCTTCTTGGCTTCTTCTTCGGTTTTTCCTTCGCTCACTAATTGAGCTATTTCCACTTTGTACGCTTTGTCGAAGGCCACATAGTAGTTTCCCACTAGTTTATCTCCTTTTAAGCCTGTACTTTCAGGGGTTTCTTCGTTTCCAAATTTCTGCCATGCCAGCATCGATTTGCAAATGTGAATTCCTCTATCGTTTATGATTTGGGTTTTGTACACTTTTTTACCCGAAGCCTTAATAATTTCAGCTACAGAATAACCCAATAGATTATTACGAACGTGACCTAAGTGCAACGGTTTATTTGTATTTGGTGAAGAATACTCCACCATTACTGCTGTATCTTCAGGATGTGGTGTTACGAAACCAAATTTTGCATCATCCTTTATTCCGTTAAAGAAATTTAAATAATACTCATCTGAAATAACAATATTCAAAAAACCAGAAACCACATTAAAACGGCTTACTTCGGCTATATTCTCCACTAAATAGTTTCCTATTTTATTTCCCAATTCTACAGGATTACTTTTGATAACTTTCAATAGAGGAAAAATTACCATGGTGATATCTCCTTCAAATTCCTTCCGTGTAGTTTGAAACTCTACTTTGTCAATAGCAATATCAAATAAGGCTTGGACTGCTTTTTCAATTGAAGGGGTAAGAATTTGTGATAATGTCATTTTGTAAAGGTTTTAAGGGTGCAAAGATAATTCTAATTCCTTAATATGGTCGTAAAAAAAATTCTAATCCATTTTAAAATGGAAACCAAAGCAATATAGCATTTTTACTACTATGAAAATTAGATAGTTATAAAATTCGCTGAATGTCAAAATATTCATTTTATAAATGTTATTTTTGTTAAGGACATAAATTTTAAACACATGAAAAAGATCTTTATTTTTGGATTGTTAATGGTTTTTTTTTCTTCTTTTTCACAATCAATAACTGTTAATACAACTAAATATACCGCCGATGAGCTTGTTAATCAAGTATTGATTAACTCCCCATGTGTTAATGCAATTAATATAAATGTAAAATCAGGATCGCAATTTGGCTCAACTAATAGCATTGGCTATTTTGAAAACACCAATTCTAATTTCCCTTTTTCCAGTGGTGTAGTACTATCTACTGGTGATGTGACTAAATCACCTGCTCCTAATGACAACATATTGAGTGATGGAAACAGTTCCTGGACTGGTGATACCGATTTAGAAAACAATCTTCTTTCACAATCAGGAATTAGTATTAATTCCGTTAATGCAACCTATATTGAATTTGACTTTCAACCCAAAACACCCAACTTTGATTTTTCTTTTTTATTCGCTTCAGAGGAATACGGAACTTCACAATGCAATTTCTCAGATGCTTTTGCTTTTTTATTAAAGGATGTAACCGCAGGTGGAATAAATAGAAATATAGCAGTAATTCCTGGTACTAATATTCCCGTTTCTGTCGAAACTATTCGAGACGATACTTATAATTCAGATTGCCCTTCTGCAAATCCAAGTTATTTTGGCGCATACAACCCGAGTGGCTTTGGACCTTCAATCAATTTTAATGGTCAAACAGTTGAGATGGTGGCTTCGGCATCAAGATTAGATATCACGCATACATACAGAATCAAATTAGTAATTGCCGACGGAGGTGATAATGTAGCCTATGATTCTGCCATTTTCTTGGAAGCTAACAGTTTTAATATTGGACAAGATGTTTTAGGCATGGATTATACCACTGCCAACAATAGAGCTATCTGTCCATCAACAGTTTTACCAACTCTAAACGCAACTGGTTTACCTGCGGGAACTACTTTTATATGGAAAAAAGAAGGAGTCCCATTTTCGCCAGCACAAACAGCATCCACGCTAAATCTAAATTCTCTTCTACCACTTATCAGCTCTGGAATTCATAATTATAGTGTGAGTTATATCGAACCTGGATGCACAGAAGTGACCGATGAAATAAAGGTTGAAATATACCCCGAAATTGGAGTAATGACAACTGTACCTCCCATTTACCTTTGTAATACTGGCTTATTAACTTATGATTTTGATCTGACTAAAAATACAATAAAAATATTGGCAGGAAAAAATCAATCTACTTCGGCTAGTGGTGTTTTAGATGACTTAACTTCAGGAACACTAATAACATATCACCTTAGCGATACCGACGCCATAGCTAACAATAATGCGATAACGAGTCCGCATAGTATTTCTAACGCTGAAAACGGAAAAACTATTTATGCTAGAATTCAAAACCCTACTACTAGCTGTTTTGAAATCCGTTCTTTCCAATTACAAATTGTTAATAGTCCCATAATTGCAACCACCCCCAGCAACATCACTTTATGCGCCCTAAGTGCATCCGAAAATCCACCAAAAGCTGATTTCGACCTGAACACCTCAATAGCTTCTATTCTGGGATCGCAAGATACTACATATAATATCTTAACTTTCCATACAACCCTGGCAGGCGCAAATAATAACACTGCTATTTTAGCTATAAAAACTAACAATTTTTTATTATCCTCGAGTCGAACCATATGGGCCCGAATTCAAAACATTTCAAACCCAGATTGTTATATCACCACAAGCTTCGATCTTATTGTGACTCCTTTACCAGAAGTTGACATTCTGCCAGACGTATTTGTATGTACTGCCTATTCACTGCCTATATTGACTAAAACTGGAGCACAATACTGGACTGGCGCCAATGGAACTGGAACAGAATTATTTGCGGGAAATAGCATTAATACAAATACTACCTTGTATGTTTACAATCAATCAGGAGGCTGTACAAATCAAGAATCCTTTAAGATTACTATCACCGATTTAAATACGGTCACCCCAAAGTCAGAATCTTACTGTACACAATATAAGCTTCCCTCTTTGCCCTACGGAAAATATTTCACCCAAAGTGGAGGGACGAAGACTAGTGGAAATACAGAACTTCCAGCTGGCATTACTATAAATACAGCCGGAATAAATACTATTTATGTCTGGTTTGAAGACACAACTGTAACCCCATCTTGCACTGAAGAAAGGATCTTTACAATAACAATTATCCCGTTTACAGCACTACCTGATTATCCAGATCAGTTTGCCTGTAGTTCTTATACTTTACCCAGTGATCCAAATGGAGCTACTTATTATTCAGGGACTACCAAAGGAATGCCTATTCTCGCTCCAGGAACAGTTATTACAAATACTACTTCGGTATTTGCGTATAAAGAATCAGGAACAGCACCATTAAACTGTAGTTCAGAAAAAAGTTTTACAGTTTACGTAGACCTCTCCAACATTACTCCTCCAGCGGATGTTAATTCTTGCTCTGCTTACACGCTACCCAATTTAAATTTTGGTCAATACAGAACTGCAGTTGCCGGCGGAGGAATTGAAGTACCTGCAGCAACAGTAATTAATACCACAACAACTTTATGGTTCTACGTTCCTGGTCAAAACTGTACAGATAACCTCCAATTTACTATTACTGTCAACATACCACCATTACCTACATTTAATGATACGCCACCACATTGTGATGTTTATTACCTTCCTTCTGTTGCTCACAGTGGTGATTATTTTACAGGACCATTAGGAAGTGGAAGTAAAAGAGACGTAGGCTATCCAGTAACGGCAACTCAAACTATATATTTTTATGACAAAGCTGCGGTAGGCGCCTGTTATGTAGAAGATAATTTTCTTATTACAATTAATCGTTCACCTACAATTGATGCAAGACCTATAGAAGTTATAAAATGTGGCGCAAATTTTGTACTCGATGATTTACGGAATGGAGAATACTATGAATTTGCAGGTGGTCCCTCTTCGACAAATCCAATCCTACCCCCAGGGTCTGTAATTACAACATCAAAAAAAATATATGTATATGCTGCTGCTACCGCTCCAAATAATTGTACAAAGGAATACGCAATTGATATATTCATAACCAAAGTAAATCTTATAGACGATCAATATGCTTGCGACTCCTATATCCTCCCTGCAATAGTTGGACAAGGTGATTATTATACTGCTACTGGAGGCCCAAATGGAAGTGGAGTTAAATTATCCCAACCTTATGCACCTATCACAAATACTACAACGCTTTACGTATATGCTGAGGACAACAGTAGAGTTTCTTGTTTTGATGAAGATGAATTTACGGTAACTATTTACAATACTCCTATAGTATCAAGTTACCCTCCCGTAACAAGATGTGAATCGTATGCCCTGCCTCCTTTTGTTGCTCCTGTAAACAAATATTTTACTCAACCCGGTGTTCCTAGCGCTACAAATACAGAGAAGTTTCCAGGAGATTTGATCACTTCTTCTACAACTATTTACGCCTATGCCGAAACAGGAACAGCTACTACAAAAATATGTTTTGATGAACAACCAATGGAAATTACCATTCTTTCAAAACCAAACCCTGTTATTAACACCACCCCTATTTGCCACGATTTTGCTAATGGAAATACAAGCAACTCCTACAGTATAAGCAATTATACAACGCCGCAATATGCTTTTGAATGGAGAGCGGCTGATGGCACACTATTAAGTAGTGCTAAAGATTTCTCGACTAATCAAGCCGGCAATTACACATTAACCGTAACCGATCTATCGATCTTTAGCTGTTCATCAGATTCAGTTGATTTCACCGTTGAAGAAATATTCCCGCCAATATCAATCACTTACACTACTGAAGATTGGTTTTCTGATCGTCAAACCGTTATTATAAATGCAATTCCAATTTCAGGTGATGGAAGTAATTTTCTTTACTCAATAGATGGAAATTCTCCCCAAACGAGTAATACATTTACCAATGTGCAATCTGGAACTCATGAAATAAGTATTAGCGATGCTAATGGGTGCGGAAGCACAATTCCAATTGTAATTCAATTAATAAATAGTCCTAAATATTTTACTCCAAACGGAGATGGTTTTAACGATACTTGGAATGTTACAGCACTACCTAATCAAGAAAACCCTAATATATATATCTTCGACCGATATGGTAAACTCTTAAAACAACTTACCCCTAATGGAACTGGTTGGGATGGTACTTTTAACGGAAAACCTTTACCTGCCACTGATTATTGGTTTTCGATTGAGTATACAGAAGGCGGTGTTCTTAAACAATATCGATCTCACTTTTCATTAAAAAGATAAATCACAAACTATTTCACCTTAAGACTTTCTTCCCAGAAAGTCTTTTTTTTTTTGTAAAACTGTAACAAAACTAATATTCAACAGTCTATTAAGCATCTCCTTATATTTTAAATATTTTTTTATGCATAAAATAGTACTATGTATTGCATATATTTAAAACAAAAACAATACCTTTGAAAAATCAATCAAATTTTTAATCAAAATCATCAATCATGAAAATCAAATTAATCTTAGTATGCCTCTTCGGGACCCTAGTTTCGATGCAAGCGCAAACTTCAGTCAAAACTTCGAACAATGAAAACCCTGGAAGTATCACAGGAAAAGTAATCGATAAAAACAGTAACGAATCTCTTCCTTATGTCAACATCATCATAAAAGATGGAGACAAATTTGTTACTGGTGGAATCACCTCTGATAAAGGAATTTTTTTAATCAAAAGTCTTGATTTAAGAAATTATAATATCGAAATACAATTTATGGGATACAAAACCATTTCAACAACGGTCATATTATCTACTGACAAAAAGAACGTTGACCTAGGTACTTTTGAACTTAAAGAAGACGCGATAGAACTTAAAGGTGTGGATATCGTCAGCGAGAAATCGACCATTGAACAAAAAATCGATAGAAAAATTATCAACGTTGGGAAAGATTTAATTTCGACAGGAACAACAGCCAGCGAAATAATGAATAACATTCCTTCAGTAAGTGTTGATCCGCAAACAAATGCAATTAGTTTAAGAGGAAATTCAAATGTAAAAGTTTTAATAGACGGAAAACCATCTAGTATTGACGCTTCGCAATTATTGCAACAAATTCCATCGGCTTCTATCAAACAAATTGAGCTGATAACTAATCCATCTGCAAAATACAATCCAGAGGGAATGAGTGGAATTATCAATATTGTACTAAACAAAAACAGCAAAATAGGTTTTAATGGAAGTATCAATAATGGTGTCACATTTGGGAAAACGCCAAAAGTCAATTCGGCATTTGATTTAAACTATCGCAACGGAAAGTTTAATTTTTACGGTAACTATGGTCTTAATCACGGTAAACGCCTTAACCGCGGTCTAATTGTAAGTGAAGAAGAAGACAAAGAAAACACACAGCTTTATCAATTTAACAACCTCAGTACTTCACATCTTGCAAAAGTTGGAGTAGATTACTACCTTAATGACAACAATACCATATCGTTTTATACCAATCAGGTGTTTTATAAATTAAAAGGCTCTGGAGCTACGCAAGTAGATTATACTTCTAATACCACAAACGTAGATTTATTGCAACCTTATGAAAACGAACAAGACAACCAAGGTCAAACATATAATTTTGATTATAAGATAAAGTTCAAAAAAGAAGGACATAACCTAGAATTAGAAGCAAATTATGGTGAAGACGATAGTCGTGAAAACGCAATTTACACAAATTTAAATAGAGATAACAACACACTTATCAACTCCTTCACAAACGATGTACGTGTACTTAGCAAGAGTACAATTGTCAACCTAGACTATGTCAATCCTTTGAGCGAAACCATAAAATTAGAATTGGGTTTAGAACTAAGAGAAGAGACAACTGACAACAATTTATTTAGAGACAATGCGTATAGTTCTAATTTTACTTATGATCGAAATATCTACTCAGGATATACCACTCTGGGTAAACAATGGAAAAAATGGAGTTTTCAAGCTGGAGCCCGTGTGGAACAATACAAAGTGGAAGCATTATTTAAACAAGTCTCTGAAGCCAATGGACAATTTAAAGACGACATTTTAAGCATTTACCCTTCTACTTTCCTGAACTACAACCCTAGTGAAAACAACTCGTTCAATTTAAGCTTTTCAAGAAGAGTGGACAGACCAAGTATTGATCAGGTAAACCCAATTAGAGAATGGAGTACGGCGACTTTAGATTCAGAGGGAAACCCAAATCTTGTTCCGCAATTCACAAATTCATTTGAATTGAATTATACTAGAAAGACAAAAATTGGTTCTATTACTTCTGGCGTTTTTTATAGAAAAATTGAAGACGAAATCACCAGAGTTCTTTTTACCAATTTAGAAAACCCAAACAAGCAAGTGTTGTCTTATGCTAATTTTGACAACAACGATGCTTATGGATTAGAAGTATCTGGTAATTTAGATTTTAAAAAATGGTGGAGTGCTAATATTAGCTTAGACACGTATCAGAAAAAAGTAAAAGGAACCATTGAAACCACTCCTGGAAACTACGAATTTGAAGAAATTAATGCGACCACTTTTAATGCTAGAGTCAACAATACTTTTAAACCAACCAAAGATTTACGCATTCAGTTATTTGCCATGTACAGAGGAAGAGATCGTAGTCTTCAATTTGATGTTGCTAACATGTGGAAAATGGATATCGGAACCAGTTACACTATTTTAAAAGGCAATGGAACAGTTAGTGCACGTTTTAGCGATGTTTTTAATACCATGCGTTTTGCTTTTGATAATGATAAACCTTACAAAACAAACGGACAATTCAATTGGGAAAGTCAAACAGTGTATGTAGGATTCAATTACCGTTTTGGAAGTGGTAAAAATAAAGCAATTGAGAGAAAGCAAAGAGACAAGAATGAAACCCAAGGAGGTGGACCCTTATAAGAATTAGTTTTAAATTTTGTTACCAAAGAAAAACCCAGAGTATGCCAACTCTGGGTTTTTTGATATAAACTATTTTTTTTAACTAAATAACATCCTTACCATTTAATAACAGCACTTGCCCAAGTAAATCCACTTCCAAAAGCAGCTAAAACTACAGTGTCTCCAGATTTAATTTTTCCTTTTTCCCAAGCTTCAGTCAAAGCAATAGGAATAGAAGCAGCTGTTGTATTCCCGTATTTTTGAATATTATTGTAAACTTGATCATCTGTCAATCCAAATTTCTTCTGTATGAATTGAGAAATTCTCAAATTTGCTTGATGCGGAATCAACATATCAATATTTGAAACCGATAGATTATTTGCTTCAAGCCCTTCATTAATCACCTCAGCAAAACGAACCACTGCATTTTTAAATACAAATTGTCCATTCATATAAGGGAAATAACTTTCATCATCAGGGTCGTTATCTGCTAAAATATCAGTTACCCAACGCCCCCCCATTCCTGGAGCTTTAACGATTAGTTCTTCAGCATGCTGCCCTTCTGAATGCAAATGCGTAGAAAGGATTCCTTTAGTCAGGTCCTCTTCTCTACTCAAAACGGCTGCTCCTGCTCCATCTCCAAAAATTACTGAAACACCTCGACCACGAGAGGTCATATCTAATCCGGTAGAATGTACTTCTGAACCTATTACCAAAACGTTCTTATACATTCCTGTTTTAATATATTGATCTGCAACAGACAAAGCATAAATAAATCCTGAACATTGATTTCTAACATCTAATGCGCCTACTGTCCTCAAACCTAAATCACGTTGGACTAAAACTCCTGGCCCAGGAAAATAATAATCAGGACTTAATGTTGCAAAAACAACAAAATCAATATCTTCTTTAGCCACTCCTGAACGTTCAATAGCAATTTCGGCAGCTTTAACTCCCATAGAAGTCGTTGTATCTTCTCCTTTTATAATGTGTCTTCTTTCTTGAATCCCTGTTCTTTCTTGAATCCACTCATCATTGGTGTCAATAATTTTTGACAAATCGTCATTGGTGACCACATTGGAAGGAACATAAAATCCTAATCCCGCAATTTTTGAATGATACATATAATTGTTATTTTATTATAATAAGATTGTAAATTTAAAAATACTTTAAAATATAAGACTACAAATTACTCTTTTTTTAGCAATTAACAATTTATAAATTTTCGTTCCTCTTTTTGCCACTTTAAAAAATGAAGCTTCAAAAGGAAAATTTACATATTTTTACTAAAAAAAAAAGATAGAATGTAACAATCTAAATGCAAGTAAGACCAATAATTCTAATTAAATAACCAAAACAAAACCTATTTATGAAATCAAAATTTAGCCTAATTTTATTTCTTGGACTAAGCTTACATGCTTTTGCTCAAGAAAATATTACGTATCAAAAACCTTCTAAGTCAATTCTAGATTTAGTAGACTATGAAAGAGCACCATCTGTAAGCATGGATACAAAAAAGGAATACATGCTGCTAACCTATAGAAACACCTACAAGACTTTAGACGATTTAAATCAAGATGAGATGCGTTTAGGTGGTTTACGAATTAACCCTACTACAAATATTTCTAGTACGGTTACCTATATAAATAATATCAAGCTTCGCAAGATTAAAGATAAAAATGAAATTCAAGTTAGTGGATTGCCTACGAGCCCACGAATCTCTAACATCTCTTGGTCCCCTAGCGAGAAGAAAATTGCTTTCTCACATACTACAAACTCAGGTGTAGAACTATGGGTTATTGATATCGCTTCGGCAAAAGCAACTCAACTTACGGAAGACAATGTGAATGCTAACCTTGGAAATCCATTCAGCTGGTATAGCGACAACGAAAATATTTTAGTGAAAATGCTCCCAAAAAACAGAGCTGCTTTATTAGACGAAAAGAAAAATTTACCATTAGGCCCAATTGTTTCAAATGCAAGCGGAACAATTTCTCAAAATAGAACCTATCAGGATTTATTGAAAAATAAAACTGACGAGGCTAATTTCCAAAATATCTTGACTGCTGAGTTATACAAGGTAAATCTTAACGGAAGTAAAACTTTATTCAAATCAGCGGACATGTATGCAGGAGAAAACTTTTCTCCAGACGGGAATTACCTGATGATCAGCACCATTCAAAAACCATTTTCATATATCGTTCCCCTAAACCGCTTCCCTTCAAAAACTGTTATATATGACAAAGAGGGAAAAGAAGTTAAGGTAGTTAATGAAGTGGCCTTAAACGAAATTATGCCAAAAGGTTTCATGGCAACACGTACTGGGAAGAGAAATATGAATTGGAGAAATGACGAAGCGGCTACATTGTATTATGTGGAAGCGCTTGATGAAGGAAATCCAGAAAACAAAGTCGACTTTAGAGACGAAGTGTTCCAATGGAAAGCTCCTTTTGATAAAAATGCTACTCAAATACTAAAAACAGAACAACGCTTTGGAGGTATTATTTGGGGAAATGAAACTACAGCAATTGCTTTTGACCAGTGGTACGACACCCGAAATACTAAAACATATTTATTCAACCCGTCAGACGCTACTCAAGAACCGAAAATAATTACGGATAGGAACTCTCAAGACATTTACTCTGATCCAGGGAATTTTGAAACCATTAAAAATGCTTATGGTAAACAAGTTCTTGCGATTGAAAACAACAATCTTTATTTGTTAGGAGATGGGTTCACTAAAAATGGACAATTCCCATTCATAGACGAATTCAACCTAAAAAACCAAAAGACAAGCAGACTATATACCTCAACATATAAAGATAAAAAAGAGGATTTACTATCAATTGAGGATTTCAAAAAAGGAGAAGTTTTGGTACAAATTCAATCTAAGAATGAGTATCCTAATTATTACTTTAGAAATATCAAGAAGAAAGACCAACTTACTCCTATTACTAGCTTCAAGAATCCTTTTGAAAGTATCAAAAATGTAAGTAAAGAAGTAATTCAATATAAAAGAAAAGATGGTGTAGCACTTTCAGGGACATTGTACTTGCCAGCAGGATACGATAAAGTAAAAAAAGAAAAATTACCTTTATTGATTTGGGCCTACCCAGCAGAATATAAAGATAAAAACTCGGCAGGTCAAAACAATCAAAATCCAAATGAATTCACTTTCCCTTATTATGGATCGTTTGTTTACTGGGTGACTAAAGGATATGTAGTTCTTGACGATGCTTCTTTCCCTATTATTGGTGAAGGAACAACTGAACCGAACGATAACTTCATCACGCAGTTAGTTGATAATGCCGAAGCTGCAATTAACGCTGTAGATGCATTAGGATATATCAACAGGAAAAAAGTAGCTATTGGAGGACACTCTTACGGTGCTTTTATGACGGCTAATCTATTGACGCACTCTAATTTATTTGCTTGTGGGATTGCTCGTAGTGGCGCCTATAACAGAACGCTTACTCCTTTTGGTTTCCAATCAGAGCAACGCAATTACTGGGAAGTACCAGAGGTTTACAATACTATGTCTCCATTTATGAATGCAGACAAAATGAAGACGCCGTTATTATTAGTCCATGGAGAAGCTGATAATAATCCAGGAACATTCACATTACAAACAGAACGTTATTTCCAAGCCTTAAAAGGTTTAGGAGCACCGGTAAGAATGGTTATCCTACCTAAAGAAGCACACGGTTATGCTGCTAAGGAGAATATCTTACACCTTCTTTGGGAACAAGATCAATTCCTAGAGAAATATTTGAAGAACTAAGAAAAAAAGAAAGCCCCGAAATACTTAATTTCGGGGCTTATTTTTTTACGCTATCATCAAAGTTACTTCCTGATTTAATTCTAAAGGGACATCATGTTCAAAGAAAATTACTTTTCTATCAAAGACCGCTTTAATTAAATAATGACTTCCTTTAAAATAAGACTGTTTCACTACTGCTAATAACATTCCGTTGTCGACTACTGTTAACTGATGTGGATACAACAAAAGTATTTCATCTTCATCTCCTTCTTCCAAGGAAATTAAATGTGATGCTTTTAACTCATTCACTTCTCCAAAAAGAGAAGCCACATATTTATTTATTGGATTATTATACAAACCATAAGAAGCTGCTTTATCAATTAATTTTCCGTCTTGCAATACAATGGTCTCATCAGCAAAAGAAAGTGCATCTGTACTGTCATGAGTAGCTACAATACAGGTAACCCCATTTGATTTTAAATAGGCAAACAGATTTCTGCGAAGTGCATTTTTTCTAAAATTATCGATATGACTAAAAGGCTCATCTAATAATAATATTTCAGGCTCTAAAGCTAGAACTCGAGCTAAAGCCACGCGTTGTTGCTGTCCGCCGCTTAAATATTTTGTTTTCACATCAGCAAATTCAGTCATCTCAACGATTTCTAATAATTCGTTTACGCGTTCTTTTTTCTTTTCGGGAAAAACGTTAGAAAGAAATTTACCCACATTCTCAGCAACTGTAGTGTAAGGCATTAGGTCAAAATCCTGCGATAAATATTTGATAAAAGGCATTCCCGGCACTAAATTGTATTTTGGTCCTAACACTTCTGTTTCATTCCAGAAGATATGGCCTTCCTGCAAATCATGTAAGCCGTAAATCATTTTGAGCAGCGTGCTTTTTCCGCAACCACTTTCGCCAATTACGGCAACGTTCTGCCCTTTTTCTATAGTGAAATTAATGTTCTGGAGAACTATTTTTTCGGTATAACCGAATGTGATGTTTTGAACTTGAAGCATTTTTATGGTACTGAAATTTTGAGAATACAAAGATAGATTTCTTTGACAAAAAGATTTAAATGAAAGTGAAATTTATGTAAAAATTAATGCCGTTTCACTTTTAAAGCGAAACGGCATTACTCTATAAAAACCAAATAACTTTCTAATTTCCTGCTTCTATCTTAGCATCTTCACGCATTTTATCATTTGCTGTAATAGCAAACTCAACACGACGGTTTTGGCTTCTTCCTTCTACAGTCTCATTTGATGCAATCGGATCAGCAATACCTAAACCAGTAACATTAAATCTAGCAGAAGACACTCCTTTACTAACCAAATAATTTTTAACCGATGCTGCTCTTTCTTTAGAAAGTTTTAAATTATAATCAGCAGGACCTGTAATATCTGTATATCCAAAAATAGTAATATCAGTATCTGGATATTCTGTAAAAACAGGAACCAATTTATCTAAGTTCGCTTTTGCAGCTGCTGTAAGTGTAGACTTGTTAGTATCAAAACGTACTGCATTTTCATTTAATACTAATTGAATACCCTCACCTACTCTTTTCACTTCAGCTCCTGGAATAGCTTCATCAATTTGTCTGGCTTGTTTGTCCATTTTATTACCGATAACTCCACCGGCAACACCACCAACAACACCACCTAGTACAGCGCCCATTGCTCCCTTACCACCTTTTCCTAAATTATTTCCTAGAATACCTCCAATTATTGCACCACTTGCTGCGCCAATTCCAGCTCCTCTTTGAGTATTATTTGTGTTTTTTAACGCTTCACAACTTGTAAATAACGTCCCAATTGACATTACTAAACCTAATGTTATTATAGAAATCTTTTTCATAATTATTTTTTTTATATTTATTTAGTTTACTTTTTGAAATTGGTAAACTACACTGATGCTTTTACCTTCAACGTTTCCTTTATCAACTAATTGAAACGAAGTTTCAGTTTGATTTGCAACATTCAACACATAACCTTCTCTTACTTTTTTTGCTTTAATATCAGCATTTAAAACTTTTAAAACAAACTCTCCACTTTTATTTACAAACCAAGTAATTTGTGAACTAAATGGTGCACATTTACTATTTGTGAAAGCCATATTCCCTTTGTTGTTATTAGAAACAAATTTCCATGTGCTTCCAACAAAACATTGTGAATCTGCAATTTCAAATGAGTTCACTTTAATATATTCTGATCCAGGATAAGTAACAGAACTGATTACCCAGTTTCCTTTCATTGCGACTTGCGCCCCTTTGTCTAATTTTGTATCAGTAATTGAAGTCGATTTGCACGAAAATAACACTAAGGCTATTGCTGTTAAAAATAATATTTTTTTCATTTTTTTTGGTTTTAGTATTAAACTATCACAAAGATACAAAGCATTTCAGGAGTTTTAGTTTCAAGATTTATATAATTTGTTTCAAAATTAACAGTTACGACAATTTGTCACCTTGCACTTAATTGGTATTCTATTTGAAAGAATTCGAGGAGATTGTAAAACTCTTTAAAAATTTTAAATATGACAACAGGAAAAATTAATGTTTCGGTCGAAAACATCTTCCCTTTAATAAAGAAGTTCCTATATAGTGATCACGAAATTTTTTTACGTGAATTGATTTCAAATGGAACAGATGCAACGTTAAAATTAAAGCACCTAACAAATATTGGCGAAGCTAACGTAGAGTATGGTAATCCAATAATTGAAGTAAAAGTGGACAAGGAAGGAAAAAAACTTCACTTTATCGATCAAGGAATTGGTATGACTGCAGCAGAGGTTGAGAAATACATTAATCAACTTGCTTTTTCTGGTGCCGAAGAATTTTTAGAAAAATACAAGGATACTGCTAAAGATTCTGGTATTATTGGTCATTTTGGTCTTGGTTTTTACTCCGCCTTTATGGTTGCTTCCAAAGTGGAGATCATCACTAAATCATACAAAGACGAGCCAGCAGCACATTGGACATGCGACGGAAGTCCTGAGTTTACTTTAGAGCCTGCTGACAAAACGAGTCGTGGAACGGAGATCATTCTACATATCGCTGAAGATTCTCTAGAATTCCTTGAAGAATCTAAAATCACGCAACTTTTAAACAAGTACAATAAGTTCATGCCTATTCCGATAAAATTTGGAACAAAGACAGAAAAAATTGAACAAAAGAAAGGCGAATCTGTTGACGCAGAAGATAAAGAAGAAACATTCAAAACTGTTGAAGTAGACAATATCATCAACAATCCTAACCCAGCTTGGACAAAACAACCAACTGAATTAGCAGATGAAGATTATAAAAGCTTCTACCATGAATTGTATCCATCGCAATTTGAAGAGCCTTTATTTCACATTCACTTAAATGTAGACTATCCTTTTAACCTAACCGGTATTTTGTATTTCCCAAAATTAAGTGGTGATTTACAAATCCAAAAAGATAAAATTCAGTTGTACCAAAACCAAGTCTACGTGACAGATAACGTAGAAGGAATTGTACCTGAATTCTTAATGATGCTTCGCGGAGTAGTAGATTCTCCAGACATTCCATTAAACGTTTCTCGTTCTGGATTACAAGCTGATGGTGCTGTGAAGAAAATTTCAAACTACATTACTCGTAAAGTAGCCGATAAATTGAAATCATTATTCACAGAAAACCGTGCTGATTTTGAATCAAAATGGAATGATATCAAGATCGTTTTAGAATACGGAATGCTTTCTGAAGATAAGTTCTATGAAAAAGCAGGGGTTTTCTTTTTATACCCTACAGTTGACGACAAGTATTATACACTTGAGGAATTAAAGGAAAACCTAAAAGACAAACAAACGGATAAAGACGGAAAGCTTGTCGTTCTTTATGCAGGAAATAAAGAAGCGCAACACTCTTATATCGAAATTGCGCAAGAAAAAGGATATGAAGTTTTATTATTGGATTCTCCAATTATCTCTCACTTGATTCAAAAAATTGAAGGAGATAATAAAGACATCACTTTTGTACGTGTCGATTCAGATCACATCGATAATTTAATCAAGAAAGAGGAAAATACGATTTCTAAATTATCTGAAGAAGAGCAAACAAGTTTAAAAACAGTTTTAGAAGCAATTGTTCCAAAACAAAACTACCAAGTTCAACTAGAAGCAATGGACAGTCAAGCAGCTCCTTTCATCATCACGCAACCAGAATTCATGCGTAGAATGAAAGAAATGAGTCAGTCTGGCGGTGGTGGCGGAATGTTCGGGATGGGAAACATGCCTGAAATGTACAACCTAGTAGTGAATACAAATTCGCCATTGGCAACTACAATTTTAAATACTGCAGATAAACCAAGCCAAGAACACTTAGTAAAACAAGCCTTAGACTTAGCTAAACTATCTCAAAACTTATTAAAAGGAGAAGCATTAACTGCTTTTGTGAAAAGAAGTTTCGAAATGATCAAGTAATACTAGCATAACGCTAAATTAAAAGCTGTCCACTGGGCAGCTTTTTTTTTGGAGCAGAACTAATGATTTCCATAAGAACTTCCCTCCCGCTATTCGCTACAATCTTTGCTTTTGGCTGTCGCCACAGCAAAGGATTTTTGCTGCTATCGGGGCTAGTTAGGAGATTTTGTTTTTATAATGACATTTAGAAAATGCACTACCTAATTTGCACTATTTTTTTATACTTTTAACAAGAATAAAAAATGTACAAATGAAAAACAAATGAAATTATGCAAAAATATTTCAAGCTGAACAATGATATCAAAATTCCATCAGTAGGCTTTGGTACTTGGCAAACACCTGATGGCGAAACGGGTATAAATGCCATAAAAGTTGCCATAGAAAATGGATACAAACATATAGATGCTGCTGCAATTTATGCCAACGAAAAAAGTGTTGGAACAGGCATCAAGCTTTCGGGCATCGCACGAGAAGACCTTTTTGTTACGAGCAAACTATGGAACACGGAGCGCGGATATGAGACAACCTTAAAAGCTTTTGAAAAAACATTACAAGATTTACAACTTGATTATCTTGATCTATACTTGATCCACTGGCCCGCTACTGCTCATCAATTTAGCGATTGGAAAGAAATTAATGCAGCGACTTGGAGTGCCATGGAAAAACTTTATAGCGAAGGAAAAATTAGAGCTCTCGGACTTAGTAATTTTTTACCACATCATCTTGAGCCATTAATAGAAAACGCAAAAATCAAGCCTTCAGTAAATCAGATTGAATATCATCCAGGATTTATGCAGAATGACTGTGTGAAATTTTGCAATGACAATAATATTCAGGTTGAAGGTTGGAGCCCCCTTGGAAGAGGTGAGGTATTGAATAATGAAATACTGAAAGAAATTGCTCTTAAATATAACAAATCAGTGGCGCAGCTTTGTATTCGTTGGGCATTGCAAAACAAGGTAATTCCGCTCCCTAAATCGATAACACCAAATCGAATAAAAGAAAACTTTGACGTTTATGATTTTGAAATTTCAGAATCTGACAGGATACTAATTAATCAAATGGATAATTTAGGAGGTTCAGGACTAAATCCTGATTCTATTGATTTTTAAAATTAAACCTCGATCGCAGATTTGCTTCAGAATTTTCATGACCGCGCCCATTTCAATTGGCTTTTAGACTATTGTAAAACGGAACCTGAACCATGATGCCTTGTTACCTCCAAAAACTATTTCAATATCACACCAAATTTAATTGTAGTTTTGACGTTCATTGATTAGGCACAAAAAAGGAGCACTACTTGCTTCATTAACTTGTCAATAAAATTAAAATTCCGAACACATGTGGTGGCAATATCTATTAGTTTTTTTTGGTGCTCTATTATTTGACATAGTCCCTTTTCCTTTTGCACCGGCGTTTACAATAATGGTATTTCTTCAAATTCTTTTTGATTTAAATGTTTGGGCAGTGATTGTCGTTGGAGTTGTGGGTTCGGTTTTAGGTCGGTTTATTCTTCTTCTATATGCTCCGTTAATGGCCAATAAATATTTAAAGGCATCTAAAAATGAAGACATTAAGTTTCTTGGAGATAAAATGAACCAAAATAAATGGAAAGGTATTTTAGTGGTACTTGCTTATTCTTTGTTGCCACTTCCTACCACACCACTTTTCTTAGGCGGGGGTATTTCAAAAATAAAGCCTATTTATATCATTGCTCCTTTTTTGGTCGGGAAATTTACTAGTGATTCTATTGCCTTACATTTAGGGAAATTCGCATCCGAAAATCAACAAAACATCATTGATAATATTTTTTCATGGCAGTCTATTGCTAGTTTTATTTTGGGTTTTGTAATGCTATTTTGTTTGTTTTTTATCAATTGGCGCACCTTAATTCATACTAAAAAATTAGTCTTTGATTTTAAGATCTTAAATTAAATTATTCTTACCTACCAGATCGATATATACAATACGAAATAGCTTACCACAACGATAAGAAGGATTTACATACTGAAGTTTCAGGACAGTATTCACTTGGTGCTTGTCTGCGACGAATACCTACTTAAATGAGATAACAAGTTATTGCGTTTGCAAGGAGGTTCTTGAACGATTTCAAGTCCTCTTTTTTATTGACTCCCTTATTTTATCTATTTTTGTGTTGCAGAACATACGCTGTTTTTAAAATCTGTAAACTCTCGAAAAGCCAAAAAACGTCGTGCCCATTTTAAACCCAACAATTCCTTAAAAAAGAATTACTCCAAACAAACTGTTAATCACCATGAAAGTTATCTTTTCTTTTTTTTATCTATTTTTTTGCTCTTATAGCTGCTTTTCACAAAGTAATTATCCAGAACCCGCAAAAACAGCGACACGTTTATTTTATATTCAACATAGTAACAACCACAATACATACGTGTATGATGCTAATATAAAAGGAGGGACTATTGATTCGTATCAACCAATCAACGAGTATCAAATAGTTTATACTGAAAAAGGCATACAGAAACCTTTATCTAGAATACAAAAAAGATTAGCTTATGGGATGATTCTAGCAGAATCCCAACCTAATTTATTCAAATTACACCTTGCTGCTTCAGAAAAAATATATTTCTATCTTACCTATAATGAAAGTGAAGGAGCTAGAGTATATGTTACCGTAAATAAGCACAAAGTGTATTTAGACAAGATGTTTGTCCAACTTAAAGAGGGACTTTTAGGCCTCAAAGCAAAAGCGAAATACGTACTTTTTTATGGTAAAGATTATAATTCTGGTAAGCCTATAACAGAAAAAATTATAATTGAATAAATTCCTATAGCACTTCATTTATTCCATTAAAGATGCTTGGACTAAAAACACAAACTACTTAAAACACCCTGTAAAAGTAATAGCAAACGGAGGTTTTGTTTATTCATAAAGAAATGCATCCTCCCACTAGCATTCAAATTGCAAACGCTATAGAATTATATTGTAATAACTTTTCCAAATCCCTTCGAAACAAAACTTAAATACGCATATATACTAAACAAACAGAATGTAAGCAAGACAAAAACTGATATAACTTATATGTTAAAAACTCTACGTTTCCTCCGAGAATCTTTGCGAAACAAAACTTAGATGCGCTTCTAAATAACCAAACGTGTCAAACCTCCCCAAGACAAAAACTTACATGACTTATATGTTAAAAAGCTTTGCGTTTCCTTCGAAAATCTTTACGAAACATAACTTATATGCGCTTCTATAAATAACTAAATATATAGAATGTCAGCAAGACAAAAACTTATATGTTTAAAAAACAAAACTACTTTACTTTTACATTGTTAAAAATCCATACTATCTTTGTTCAATTCCATTCTTAAAAACTGATATAATGACCTCGGAACTTCATAACTATTATTTAAATAAAAAGAAGTGAAAAACCCTGAAAACACAGCCACAACCTGGACTATTTGTCAGGAATGTAAGGGACAGGGCAAAAAAAGCCGAAGAATCAGCAAGAAAGTACGACTCCAGTACCAGAAAGCATTTGAACAATTTGAAAAATCAAATGGCGAAGGAATAGCTCCTGTTCGTCCTAAAGCACACTTGGATTCCTGCTTAAATTGTTCCGGATCAGGATTGGTTCCTTCTGCTAGTCCTCCTATTGCGGACACAGAAAACTACCCACATGTTGCTATCATTGGTGGCGGTATTGGTGGCGTGGCCTTGGCCGTGGCTTGTTTGCACCGCGGAATCCCTTTCACTCTTTATGAGCGTGATAGTGGCTTTGAGGCAAGATCTCAGGGCTATGGACTTACTTTGCAACAAGCAAGTAAAGCAATTGAAGGATTGGGTATTTTCTCGTTAGAAGAAGGAGTGATTTCCACTAGACATTTGGTTCATACTACAGATGGAAAAGTGATTGGAGAATGGGGAATGAGAAAATGGATACAGTCAGAGGAGAAAAAGACTCCAAAGCGGACTAATGTGCATATCGCACGTCAGTCTTTACGCTTAGCGCTGCTGGAACAACTTCGCGGACAAGATGCTGTAAAGTGGGGACACCAACTAGTCGATTTTAAGAAATCTGACGACAAAGGTATTGATCTGAGATTTGAAGTCAACGGAGAGATAAAGAGCGCCAAGGCCGATCTTGTAGTTGGAGCCGATGGTATTCGTAGTGCAGTGCGGAAGCTATTGATTGGTGACGATATTACCCCTTTGCGTTACCTAGATTGTATTGTAATATTAGGTATTTGCCCTTTGGCAGCGCTAGAAGGTGTTGATAGTCCTTTGCTGGACTCGGCTACTGTATTTCAAACTGCCAATGGCAACGAACGAATCTACATCATGCCTTATGACTCAGAATCGGTTATGTGGCAATTGAGCTTCCCAATGTCTGAAGAAGAGGCAAAAGCGTTGAGCGCAAAAGGCCCTAAAGCACTTAAGGAAGAAGCCTGTCGTAGAACACAATGGCACGATCCTATCCCTCAGATTTTAGCTGCAACTCTAGAAACTCAGGTTTCTGGCTATCCCGTTTATGATAGAGAATTACTTAGCGCAGAATTGCTGGAGAAAGGCGGGCCAGTTACTCTCATTGGTGATGCGGCTCACCCTATGAGTCCATTCAAAGGACAAGGAGCAAATCAAGCGCTTCTCGATGCGTTGGCGCTGGCTCGGGGAATCACAAGAGAATGCAGACCTTTATCACAATGGAGAGAAGCTGGAGTGCGCAAAAGTGTGTTAACAACGTTTGAATCAAAAATGTTAGAACGTAGTGCTACCAAAGTAAAACATTCAGCAGAAGCTGCACAGTTCCTGCATTCTGAAATTGTACTCCATGAGGGCGATGAGCCTAGAGGACGATGCCTAACTAGAAAAGAGGAATAGCAGCCAGAATACTCGCTCAACTATCTCAAGACCTATTTAAAGAGGAGTCTTCGCTGCTTTTTTTAAGGGAATTTTTGAAATGATTAAGTGTGTGTTTTTTTTATAAATCATTCTATACAAAATAACCTGTACGTAAAAACGCATCCGCTTTTTTTATACAAAAAGGTAGTTATCCAAAAAGTTTATCGAAATTTGGTTATTCAACCTCACCAAATCAATTAAAAAATGACACTAAATATAGAAACTCCAGCCTTATTATTCTCTGCTACTTCATTAATACTTTTAGCCTATACCAATCGTTTTTTGACCATCGCCACTATCATTAGAAGCTTAAAAAAAACCTATGATAAAAATGAAAACAAGAGCATCTTGATTGAAATTAAAAACCTCAACTTGCGATTGACTTTAATTCGCTACATGCAGCTTTTTGGAGTACTTAGTTTGTTTCTTTCGGTTTTCACGATGTTATTGCTGTTCGTTGATTTTCAACTTAGTAGTCTATACCTATTTGGTTTTAGTTTATTAAGCCTACTGGTTTCGTTAGCACTTTCTTTCTGGGAAATTAGCATCTCTGTAAAAGCACTACAAGTACATTTAAGCGATTTGGTCCACTAACTATATCAAAAGCCCTATAAATAAAAAAGAGCTGTGAATATATTTCACAGCTCTTTTTTACTTCATTAAAGACAACTATTGGTTTAAAATACCGCTATCTTCCTTTTTATCTTTATTCAGTAAATTAGGATTTTCTTTAGCCAGCTTGTTTTTTGTTGGAATCTTATAATTCAAACTAAAGCCAAATTTTCTCGTGTCCATTTTATTGCTAATTAATAATGGTGTTTCATACGAATTAAAAGCATTTTCATTAGAATTCAAGATATCATCCGCATAAATTGAAAGTGTTAATTGGTCCTTTAAGAACTTTTTTGAAAAACTTAAGTCCAAAGAATTTCTGAAAGGCTTAACGGCAATGAAATAAAAATAATTCCCTTTTGGAATAATGTAATTATAATTGGCTACAAATTTTATCTTTTTTGGCAATACAATTTGCGACATAAAGTTAAACATCCAGAATCCATTAGTATCTACATTTGGAATTTGATGGTATTGATAACCCGCATACACATATAAAAAATTCATTGTATCTGGATTCACATTCATTTTCATAGTTTCAGCCAGTCCTTTGGTAAATAACATATAAGGAATAGGCATCCCAACGCTAAAATTATGAATCTTTATCTCAGGAATATTTTCATTAGTATTTACCACCAAATCATTATCTAAAGAGACTCTATTAATTACTTGATTTTTAGCCGAACTGATATTATAACTAATAAATGCATAATCATACGCACTTAACTTCACCTCATAATTATCAAAAATGGTAGGTTGCAGGTTTGGATTACCAGAATAATCAATATTTGGATTTTGATAATTGGTGTTGTTCGGGTTTAATGCTGATGTACTTGGCAGCGTTATCTTTTTATTATAATTCACATTAAAATAGATCGAATTATTAAAATTATACTGTGCACTTGCATTTGGAAAAAAGCGAAATTGCTTGAATGCGGTTAATTCAGCTGTCTCCGTTTTACCGGTAATATTATAGTCTTCGGCTCGACCACCAAGAATAAAATTTACTTTATCAAACTTAGATTGCAACTCTATATAAGAGGCCGCTGTTCTACGTTTATAATCTAAATTAGTAACTCCTTTACTTGCTGCATCAAAAAGTAATTCTTCATACAAACTACCAAAACTTAATTTCCCTTCATCAGAAAATTTAATCGGTTGCGAATAATCAAACTTAAAATTATACAAGTTCTGGTTTGAGGAATTATCTAAAGTAGAAACCGAATTACCAACTGGACTTAATGCAAAATCATTTGTATTGTTGTTGTAATTAAATTTAAATTCCAATTTTTTTGCTGTGTTTTCAAATTTTTTCTGGTAAGTTACTACGGCATCTTGGCGTAAGCCAGTACTTACTGAGGCATCATTAGTACTAAAACCGGGTCCGTTTCCTATAGTATAGCTATCATTATTGTTTTGCGTTAAATCGTAGTTTAATAATAAGCGATCTTTACCAATATCAATTGTAACCGCTGATTTTACAAAATTATTTCTACCAATACGATCTGCATCGGTTTTTGACAGTAGTGAAGTCGTACCGTTTTCTTCTTTTTCCAGAGAAGTCCAAATCGCACTTTCTCTATAATTTTGACCTACATTTAACTGCCAACCAAAATATTTGTTTTTAGCACTCAATAAAAGACTATTATTCATCCTCCACCGTACATCATTGTAACTTGTAAAACTCGTACTGTTAGTGTAAGTAGCACTCAAGTAGTTCTTAGCATTTTTGTTAGTAATGATATTCAAAATCGCACCACCAGAAGTAGCTGGGAATTCGGCACCAGGTTGTGTAATAATTTCGATTCTTTCAATCGCATTTGCTGGCATTCCTTCTAAAAAAGCATTCAGCTCAGTAGTCGAAATATTAAGCGGTCGTCCATCCATAAAAACGTCTAATTGCTTTCCTTGATACATCATTCCAGCAATATCAGACGCGATTAAACCAGGTAGTTTTTTAATTCCTTCTAAAACCGAACCAGTATTTAAACTAGGCTGGTCGACAAAGTTAAAAATTGTTCGATCTGCTTTTTGCTCTACCGCTTTTTTAGTCCTTACAATAGCAACTTCATTTAGTTCAGTCGTTTTTTCGACAGATTTTTCAGGATTAGTTTGTGCAGAAAGCGTAGAAAGACTTCCTATAACCATTAGGGCAGTTAAGTATATTTTTTTCATATTTTTTTTGTACTATATATCACATAAGTCAACGTTATCGTTTAGATGTTACAGCTTTAGTAAAAAAATAATCAATTAAGCATTTAAACCTTTTTTGATTTTAAATATCTAAATAAACACCCCAAGTTAATAAAAATCAATTATTATGAATCAAAGCGCACTATGGTCTCTACGATTAGGTTTTTCAAATAAGGAAAACAATAAGATTACGCAAAAAGGGCTACACTCCTTTTTAGAAGATTCCTTTAAAGTTTCTTTTGATAAAAGTATCCCTGATTTTTTAAATGATTCTCCAAAAACGACTGTCGAACTCAAAGAGCTGAGACAAATGTTTAAAAACGCTTCAGCTGAAGACAAAAAAGAAGCAAGGCAAAAAGAAAATCAAACGGCAGAAGCCATGAAACAATGGTGGATTGAACGAATGATTGATGCCGAATATCCACTTCAAGAAAAAATGACATTGCTGCTGCACAATCATTTTGTTTCTACTTATCAAAAAGTAAAAGTAAATTACTGGATGTTTCAGCATAACCAAATTTTACGTAAAAATGCTTTTGGGAACTACAAAACGTTAACTAAAGAAATTTTAAAAACTAATGCCATGGTACGTTATCTTGACAACACCGATAATAAAAAGGGTAAAATAAATGAAAATCTAAGTCGGGAATTACTAGAACTTTTCACACTTGGAATAGGGAATTACAGTGAAGATGATGTTAAAAACGGTGCAAAAGGACTTGCCGGATTAAATCTTGGTGAAGAAGCCGCGACCTATAGGAAAAATTTTGAGGACAACTCACCCATTACCTATTTAGGAAAAACGGGTGTCTTTAAATCAGATGCGCTGGTAGATATTATTTTCGAACAAAAAAATATTCCGTATCGCATGACTCGAAAAATATTGGAATGGTTTATTTATGATAATCCAAAAGAGGAATTAGTGCGTTACTATGGCGATTATTTTAGAGAAGTGAATTTTGAATTCCAACCTTTATTAATGAAAATTTTTACCGAAGAATTTGATAAAAACACTGCGGGTTCTAAGATTAAAAACCCAATAGAATATAGCCTGCAACTGCTCGATGAATTGCAATTGAAAAATGTAAAAAGCAACGTAATTGTCAATTTTTTAAAACAGCAAAGCATGGATTTATTCAATCAACCTAATGTGAAAGGATGGGAAGCTGGAAAATCTTGGTTAACTACACAAATCTATTTACAGCGCGCCATTGTTGCTGATAGTTATTGTCAAGGCCGAATATCCAACCAGCAAAAAAGGGAAGGTAAAATGGACAGAAAGACAAACCTGTCTAAAGACAAACCTACAACCTTAAACTGGCAAAAAGGAACAAATAAAATCATTATAAAAGAACTCACGGACCGTCTGTTATTTGGCGTAAGCCCAGAATCTCAAAAAGATTTTGAAACCGTTTTGAAATATGATTTTGATCCCAATGCTCCTAATGCTAATCAAGCCGTTTTAAGATTATTTAATGCCATAATCAAAGAACCTGAGTTCCAACTAATCTAATAACAGCACCTAATATTTACTATTATGAACAGAAGAAATTTTTTATCGTTAACGGGTACTTTTACAGGAGGATCGTTGTTATTGCCTGATTTTTTATTCTCTTTTAGCAAACACGAAAGTCTAATTATAGGCGAACAATGTGTTGTATTTGTTCAATTAAACGGCGGTAACGACGGCTTGAATACTTTTATCCCTTACTTAGATCCTTTGTATTATGAAATGCGTCCTAAAATTGCGCTGTCAAAGGATGAAGTGATAGCTGGAAACAAGGAAATGGCATTTCATCCTGCTCTTACAGGTTTTGCAAAAATGCAGCAAAATGGCGATTTATCCGTAATTCAAAATGTAGGTTATCCAGAACCTAATCGTTCGCATTTTAGAAGTCAAGAAATCTGGCAGACCGCATCCGATTCTGATCAATATATAAATGAAGGTTGGCTAGGACGTTATTTGGATTTACAATGCGCAACCCACACACCTACTGCCGGCATTAATATTGACAATATTGATAATCTGTCTCTAAAGGGAGAAGTCCCTAATGCTATTACGATCAAAGATCCTGAAAAATTCAAAATAAAAAATGGCAAGGAAGAAAACAATAAACTATCAGATAATCCCGAATTAGATTTTGTTCGAAAAATAGCCAATTCTGCTGTAGAAGGCTCTGAGCAAATACAGAAAGCGCTAATGCAAACTACTCAAGAAAATTCGTATCCTAAAACAGGACTAGGAAAAAATCTAGCGTGGATTGGTCGGTTAATAAAAGGGAATCTGAATTCTAAAGTGTATTATACTTCCCTTAATGGTTTTGACACCCATGACAACCAATTAGCACTTCATAAAAACAAATTATCAGAACTAAACGATGCTTTATTTAGTTTTTACACCAATATGAAAAATGCAAAAATGCTTCAAAACGTTACTATTGTTGTTTTCTCTGAATTTGGACGAAGAGTAAAAGACAATGGAAACGGAACAGATCATGGAACCGCAGCTCCTATGTTTGTCATTGGCGGAAGCAATAAAGGAAAAATAATTGGGAACAACCCTAATCTTTCCGACTTACAGCAAGGCGATTTAAAACATCAGATTGACTTTAGAAGTGTTTACGCTACCCTACTAAAAGACAAATTAAACTTTAACCCAAGCTCTATCGGAATTAAAAATCCTTTAGTAAATGACTTATTTTAAAAAATAATGACTCCTCTAAAGTCGCGTTACACTTGAAAGCGTACCTTTGCCCCTCAAAAAAATAAAGAATGTCAAATAATAACGTTTTAAAAGGAGTTTTTTTAGTGGGTTTTGGAGCTACTAGTTATGGTATGCTTGCTACTTTTGTAAAAATGGCCTATAATGAAGGGTACACCACGGCAGAAGTAACCACTTCTCAGTTTGTACTAGGTATTTTAGGAATATTACTTATTAATTTATTCCAAAAAACTAAAAATAAGAATACTGCTGTAAAAGCATCTAGCCGAAACATTTTTCACCTGATGCTCGCTGGAACGTCACTTGGAATGACAAGTGTTTTCTATTATTTGGCCGTGAAATACATTCCTGTTTCTATAGGTATTGTATTGTTAATGCAAACCGTTTGGATGGGTGTATTACTCGAAATGATTTTAGAAAAGAAGCTTCCTTCGACTCAAAAAATAATATCCGTTGTTATTGTGTTAATAGGAACCGTTTTAGCTACTAATTTAATTCAAAATGAAGTTAAATTAGACTGGCATGGTATCATGTGGGGTATGCTGGCCGCTTCGTCTTTTACCACCACAATGTTTACTGCAAATCGTGTAGCAACCAATATTTCTTCTGCACAACGCAGTTTATATATGCTTCTGGGTGGTGCAATAATCGTGTTTTCATTTTCGATAGCTACTCAAGTTACTCCATTTAATTTTGAAATTTTTCTTAAATGGGGAATTATTCTAGCTCTTTTTGGTACAATAATTCCGCCAATGTTAATGAACGCTGGGTTTCCACTTACTGGAATCGGTTTAGGAAGTATTGTCTCTGCGCTTGAACTTCCAGTCTCAGTAATGATGGCATTTGTATTATTAAACGAGGATGTAAAACCAATTCAGTGGTTTGGAATTGTCCTTATTATTATTGCAATAGTAATTATGAATGTTAATTTTAAGAGGAAACAAGTGTAATAATACAGTTTGATCCTAAAAAAATACTACATTCGTAAACCTCATATTTAATTTTATCATTGTGATCTTTCCTTGGCATTTGTACTTAATGGCTTTTATTTATACACTAGCCGGAGTAAATCATTTTAGAAACCCTAGAATGTATCAAAAAATTATACCTGAATATTTTAGCAATCCTAAATTACTAAATATCCTGAGCGGATGTGCTGAAATAGTTTTAGGTATAACACTAATTGTACCTTTATTATCCACTTATGCTGCTTGGGGAATCATTGCGCTTTTAATTGCCGTTTTTCCGTCTCACCTCTACATGTATCAGAATGAAAAGGCAAGAATAAAACTTCCTAAATGGGTCTTAGTAGTTCGTATGCCATTCCAACTCGTTTTGATTTATTGGGCTTACCTATACACATAACAATAAAGCCTATTACAAACAAGACGGCACCTTTTGTTTTTATCTAAAAAATCAGTATTTTTGGAATAAACAATGGTATTATGAATGAAATAATTAATTATTTTTCTACTATTCCATCGGCACATAGGAGCATGATTTTGGTAAGCAAATTGTTGGAAGTCCGATGTCAATCGTATTCCTCTGCCAAACCTTTTCAGTAATTTCTATAAAATTTTACCCTGCTACTATTGCCTTACCTAAAAAGCGAGACATTATTATGAGCTACTTGATTGTATTTCCAGACCTGCAAAAGTAAACCATCATTATAAATTACCCTATATTGACAATAATTACGGAAATACATTCTCCGCTTGGTACATTCAAAATACTTAAAATAGAAGAAATTGGATACTGAATAGTTACTCATATGAAGAATGAAGAACACAATGAGTTGAAGAATTTATTAAAAATTCCTTTTCAAAAACAACGTTCTTTAGAAAAGAAATACACCCCATAAAAAAAAACCGCTTTTATGGTAATAAGTAACTATATTTTTATTAATATTGTTCTATCTAATTTAGAATCAATTATATTAATCATTAAAAACAAATTGAATTAATTTTCACATGATGAAAAAGAGTAACCGCAAAGAATTAACCTGGGAACAAACAGAAAAACTTGTTACATTGGCCTTAGAGGAAAAAAATCCTTTTGAAATTATTAAAAAGGAATTTGGCTTGGTCGAAAAAGAAGTTTTGGAAATAATGAAAAAGAAGATGCCGGCAGAGAAATTTGAGATGTGGAAAAAGAAAGCTACTGCAAATAAGCCAAAACCAAAACCCATCAAAATCGATGATTTTGATGAAGACTTGGATGGTAAATACTATATCAAAAACAAATTGGACTAACCAATTAGAAAACACCCTCATTTTAGGGTGTTTTTTTTTTACAATAATTTCAACTTTTTTTAACTGTTTTCTCTGCTCATAAAGTGTAACATCTAGGCATTTTATCAGACCAATAACAAAAATCACATAGATAATGAAAAAAATAATTTTTGCATTTGCATTTACATCGATCCTGTGGAGTTGTAAAACTGTCAATTCGGTGGCGAATTCAGCAACAAAAGAGCAGGTTCAAGTCGCAATTAATCTAGACAGCATAACGAATGACCAAGTACTGGTTACGGTAAATGCTCCTTCAATCAAAACAGACGAAATCACGTACCACATTCCCAAGACAGTTCCAGGAACCTATTCAGAAGATAACTACGGTAGATATATCGAAGATTTAAAAGCTTATGATGCAAAAGGGAATCTATTAACCGTCAAAAAACTTGACGTTAATTCATGGTCCATTTCAAAAGCAAAAACCCTTGACAAAATTACTTATTTAGTAAATGATTCCTTTGACACGGAGAAAGGCACAAAATTTGGCGATGAAGATATTTTTTCACCAGCAGGATCAAATATAGATGCCGGTAAAAACATAATGTTAAACACACATTGTTTTGTAGGTTACTTCACAAACTTCATGTCAATTCCCTATAAAGTTACGATTGCACACCCTGCAACACTTTGGGGAAGTACTTCAATGACTGACCAAGACTCCAGCACTACCGCAGATACTTTTATTACGGCTCGCTATGCAGAACTGGTAGAAAATCCAATTATGTATTCAAAACCAGATTTCACGACGTTTACTGTTGACGGAATGGAAATCCTAATAAGCGTTTATTCTCCTTCTGGAAAAGTTACTGCTGAAAGCATTACTCCAGAGATGAAAACCATGATGACGGCACAAAAAACCTTTTTGGGTAAAATAAACGCCACTAAAAAATACAGTGTCTTATTGTATTTATCAACAATGCAGGAAAATGACGCAAAAGGTTTTGGAGCTTTAGAGCACCCTACGGCCACTACAGTTGTTTTACCAGAATTAATGCCCAAAGAGGAATTGGTGAAATCCATGATGGATGTAGTTTCACATGAATTTTTTCATATTGTAACTCCGCTTAGTATTCATTCGAAAGAAATTCAATATTTTGATTATAACAATCCAAAAATGTCAGCTCATTTATGGATGTACGAAGGAGTTACTGAATATTTTGCAAACCTTTTCCAAATCAACCAAGGGTTAATCACCGAAGAAGATTTTTACAGTCGTCTTGCAGACCAAATGGAACGCGCAGCTGCAATGAACGACACCATGTCTTTTACCACAATGAGTGCTAATGTATTGAAACAACCATACAAAGACCAATACATAAACGTATATCAAAAAGGATCATTAATAGGAATGTGCCTGGACATTATTATTAGAGAAAAAAGCAATGGCGAAAGAGGAATTCTTGATTTGATGCAAAAGCTTTCTAGTGAATATGGAGTTTCAAAACCATTTAATGATGACGAACTTTTTGCTAAGATCACCTCTTTAACTTACCCTGAAGTAGGTGAATTTCTAGCAACTTATGTAGCTGGAACTACCCCTATTCCTTATGAAACTTACTTGGCAAAAGTTGGAATTACAAAATCAACAGTAAAATCTCCTGGGAATGTATTCCTAAAAGGACAAGTACCTTACATCACTGTAAATCCAGAAACAAAAGAAATTGTTGTTATTCCGAATATTGAATTAAATGCTTTTTATACTGCCTTAGATCTTAAAGGAGGCGATATAATAATAGCTATTAATGACAAAGCTTACAACTTGGACAACATCTATGATATGATTAGCGAAAGCCAAAACTGGAAAGAAAACGACGCTATTACCGTTAAGATTAAACGCAACGGAGCTGAACAGATTCTTAAAGGAAAGGTAAATCTTCCTTATGAGGAAAAAGAGGCCCTTAAAGCAACTGACGAAACAAAAAAAGCGTTAAAAGAAGCTTGGTTAAAAGGTTAAAAATAGATATCAGACAAAAAATCCCAATTTAGAAATAGATTGGGATTTTTTTATGAAATTCACCCTATCAAGCAAGTAAACTTTCCAACAATTTTCTTTATTTTGCACCAAAATATTTAACCAAATGAAAAAATCAATTCTTGCATTCGTTTCCTTATTACTTTTGGCATCATGTGCTAAAAACGAATCAAAAACAAACCTGCATGTTACCGGGAATATTAAAGGACTAAAAAAAGGTACTTTATATATCCAAAGAGTAGTTGACAGCGCTCTTGTTGCTATAGACACAATTACAATCGACGGTAGCTCTGCTTTTGAAAGTGATATCGATTTAAAATCACCTGAAATGCTGTACTTATTCCTTGACAGAGGAGTAAGCAATTCATTAGACAACAACTTATTGTTTTTTGCGGAGCCTGGAAACATTAACATAGACACAAACTTAGATTCTTTCCTTTATGGAGCTAAAATAACTGGATCTAAAAATCAAGAGCTATATGAAGATTATCAAAAAATCAATTCTCGTTTTAGAGACACCAACCTAACCTTACTGGAACAAAAATTCAATGCTATCAAAAACAACAACAAAAAAGCAATAGATAGCCTGAGTGCAAAACAAGATTCTAATACAAAAAGAAAATACTTGTACGCAACTAACTTTGCGATTAACAATAAGGATTATGAAGTAGCTCCTTATGTTGCATTATCTGATATCTATGACATCAATCTTAAGTACCTGGATACGATTCAAAAATCAATGACTCCAAAGGTAGCACAGTCTCTTTACGGAAAGAAACTAACTAAATACGTAGCTGAGGTTAGAAAGCAAGAACAAAATAACTAGAGAGTCCGTTTTCACGAATTCCTAAAACACTCAAAAAAAAATGCTCCAACCTATTGGAGCATTTTTTTTTTACACATAGAAAAATATTTTTCTTCTATTGTATAAAAACAAAAAACCATCTAACAAAGTTAGATGGTTTTACTAAGAGCCGGCGGAGGGACTCGAACCCACGACCTGCTGATTACAAATCAGCTGCTCTAGCCAACTGAGCTACGCTGGCATTCTTACGAGTGCAAATATAGTTTTGATTTTCTATTCTCCAAATAAAAAAATCATTATTTATTAATAATTATCATTTGACAACATCAAACTAATTACCTACTAGCCTCTATTAAATACAAAAACCATCTAACAAAGTTAGATGGTTTTAAAATGAGCCGGCGGAGGGACTCGAACCCACGACCTGCTGATTACAAATCAGCTGCTCTAGCCAACTGAGCTACGCTGGCGTCTCATTACGGGTGCAAATATACAGATGAATTCGTGTTTTCCAAAATAAATCTGCACTTTTTTATCGTTTTTTTCGACTACAATTCGTTGATTTTAGCAATCAATTGATTTGCAGTTTGTTCCAATTCAACATTGATTTGTTTGAAGTGAGCTTTTTTATCTTCTACCTTCTTAGCGTTCACTTTTGTGATCAAAACATCAAAAGCAGCGATAGCTTCATCAATTAAATCATTAGTTTCTGTTGTTGGTTTTCCTGTAGTAGAAATTTCGAACAAGTAAACTGCTTCAATAATATCTCCTAGTACGTAGTTGATGTCTTTTTTTAAATTCTTAATATTTGCCATTTTATTTTTAATTTTAATTTGCGTCTGCAAAAGTACATATAATCTTTCTATTACCGACTATGAAATGTAAATTTCTAAAATTGAAGCTTTTCCATTAATCACATAATAATCCATTGTCGCAGGAATTAACACCGTATCCCCTTTTTGATACTGATAGATATCCTTATTGTACTCAATTTCAAATGCTCCATCAATACACATATAGACTGTAAAACTATTTCCAGTCTTTGAAATAGTTGTTGCTTCTGTTAATGGAATAAAATTTGTCGTAAAGTAAGGACAATTTACAATTGTATTTGACTGATTTTCTTCTTCTAAATATTCTCTACGAGTATCTACCTTTTCATAATTCATCGCTTCCAGAGCTAAATCTACATGCAACTCTCTAGTATTCCCCTGAGCATCTACTCTATCAAAGTCATAAATTCGATAAGTGATATCTGATGTTTGTTGAATCTCTGCCACTACTAAACCAGCACCTATAGCATGTACCGTACCTGTTTCTAGAAAGAACACATCTCCTTCTTTTACATTTACACTATCGAGAATACTAAGCAATTCATTACTTTTCAACTTTGCCACAAATTCCGTAGCATTCGAATCTTCCTTAAAACCAACAATTATTCTCGCATCCGGGTCAGCTTGCATAATGTACCACATTTCTGTTTTCCCAAACGAATTATGCCTTTTCTTTGCCAAAGCATCGTTAGGATGTACTTGAATAGACAAGTCTTCACGAGCATCTAAGTATTTAAAAAGTAAAGGAAACTGCTTTCCAAAACGTTCATGAACTTCTGTTCCTAATATTTCATTTGGAGCTTCATCAATAACTTCTGTTAATAACTTCCCTTTCAATTCTCCATTAGCAATTACACTAACGTCACCTTCAACAGTGGATAATTCCCAACTCTCTCCAGTTATTTTTGACGTAATCGATTTATTCAGAACCGTTTTTAGTTTTTCGCCACCCCAAATTCTTTCTTTCAGTATGGGATCAAACTGTAATGGATATAATTTTTTACTCATTTTTTATCTATTTAAAGAAACAATGTTCTATATTTTTATATAATGTAATAATCTAAGACAGTAGTTTTTTAACTGCTTCTAGCGCTTTTGGGATATGCTTAGAAGCCATCACACTATCAAAAATCATTATTATTTTTCCTTTTTTATCAATCACATAAGTAACTCTCCCAGGAAGCAAACCAAACATGCCTGAAGGAACTCCAAAAAGCTTCCTAATTTTCTTATCGTGATCTGACAAAAGAATAAATGGTAATTTATACTGTTCTGAGAATTTTTGATGCGACTCGACACTATCACTACTAATTCCAATAACCTCTGCACCTAAGTCTTTAAAATCTTCGTATTGATCCCGAAAGCTACACGCTTGTGCAGTGCATCCTGGGGTATTATCTTTTGGATAGAAATAGATAACCAATGGCTTTTGACCAACTAGTTTCTGGCTGTCAAAATCATTTCCATGGGTATCTTTCGCTTTAAAATTTGGAATTCTGTCCCCTATTTTCAATTCCATTACTCTCCTTTATAAGTTACAAAATTACGAGGAGTTTCATAAAGAACAACCTCTAAGTCAAATTCTGCTTTGATTCTCTTTCTTATTTTATTCCAAATTACCACAACAATATTTTCGGCTGTGGGATTGAGATTTTTAAACTCAGGAACATCTATATTTAGATTTTTATGATCGAACTGATCCTCAACTTCTTCTTTAATAATATCCGATAGAATTTTTATATCCATCACATAACCAGTCTCAGGATCTATTTCACCGGTAACACCTACAATCATGTCGTAATTGTGTCCGTGAAAATTTGGGTTATTGCATTTTCCAAAAACAGCGTCGTTTTTCTCGAAAGTCCAATCCTTACGATACAATCGATGTGCTGCGTTGAAATGTGCTTTTCTACTTATAGTTACCTTCATAATTATTTATAATTTTAACCTTTGCCTTATTTATAAGTTACAAATGGGTTTTAGATATCTAAAACACGCCTTAGAGCATTACTAAATTTTATGATCTTCCAAAAAATGATAGAATTCGTCGAAAATTATTTTAAACCATACGGTATAAATTTCGGGATGTTTCTGCATGTCATTTTTTACTTCATCAATAGCCATCCATTTCCAAGCTTCCACTTCTTCTGGGTTTATTACTGGGCTTTCGTCAGAGTAACCAATCATCACATGATCTAATTCATGTTCCGTCAAACCATTGTCAAATGGGGCTTTGTATATAAAATGAAAAAGTTCTTTGAGATCTGTTTTAAAACCCATCTCTTCAAACAACCGTCTACTACCCGCCTCAATATTTGATTCTCCTTCTCTTTGATGACTACAACAAGTGTTTGTCCAAAGTAGTGGAGAGTGATATTTATGATGTGCACGCTGCTGCAGCATGATTTCGTTTTTGCTATTCAAAACAAAAACTGAAAAAGCACGATGTAAAATCGCTTTTTCATGCGCCTCTAACTTAGGCATCAATCCAATTTGCTCATCGTCCTTATTAACTAATATTACATTTTCTTCTATCATAATTATTTTTAGCCACACAAAAATACAAAAAAGATAAATAATAGCGTGTCCTTTAACGTTCTGTTTCGAAATGTTGAAGTTAAATCAAGACGATCCAATTAGATCAGTGTTCGATAAAAACCATTCGCAGATTCTTTCTTACTTTTGATATCTTAAAACCGTTATGATAATGAATGAAATAAAAATCCGTAAAGCTAGAGTAGAAGATTTGAATATACTTCTCGAATTTGAACAAGGAATCATTACTGCCGAACGTCCTTTTGATCCAACTTTAAAAGAAGAGAAAATTAATTATTACAATATTGAAAAAATGATTACGGCACCTGACATTGAGTTACTAGTCGCTGAAATCGGGTCACAAATCGTAGGTTCCGGCTATGCTCGAATAGAAATAGCAAAACCCTATTTGAACCACAGCAACTACGCTTATCTCGGATTTATGTATACGGATCCCGAACACAGAGGGATGGGAATCAATGCTAAAATCATTCAAGGTTTAAAAGAATGGAGTAAATCTCTAAAAATAACAGAACTCCGATTAGATGTTTATAACGACAATTCTTCGGCTATAAGAGCATATGAAAAAGTGGGCTTCAAAAAACACTTAGTCAATATGAGAGTGGGATTATAAAAACGTAGTCCACTAAAAATGCATTCTATCCATAAATAACAATAGTTAAAACTTACACAAATAGCTGTTAATACCTAAGGTATAACACATCACAAATTAGAATAGCTCCTTATATTTGTGACAACATAGAATAAAACCCTTTACTATTAAAGCACGATGCTAAAGCCTAACAAGAACAGTACCCTAATATTTGATAAGCAAATAACATTTACATGAACAAAACAGCATTTTTCAGCTTTTTATTATTGCTTCCATTAATCCTATCTACTACATACGGACAAAGAGCAAAAACTCATAAAAAAACAAAAAAAACAGAAATTATGGAAAATAGAATCAGTAAGCCAGAAAACCCATATTATTCAAATACAGATACCACAAAACTACATCTCACGGATGCTGAATGGAAAAAAGTATTACCCGAAGACGTGTATGAAGTAACCAGAAATGCCGATACCGAAAGACCTTTTACAGGAAAGTACTGGAATACGGACGAAAAAGGAACGTATTATTGTGCTGCTTGTGGTAACAAATTATTTCGATCGGGAGCTAAATTTTCCAGTAGTTGCGGCTGGCCTAGTTTTTTCGAACAAGACAATAAAGACAGTGTTATTTACAAAAAAGACAACTCCTTCGGTATGGAGAGAATTGAAGCCCTTTGCGGACGATGTGATGGCCATTTAGGTCATCTTTTTGACGATGGACCTGCTCCTACAGGGAAAAGATATTGTATGAATTCGATCGCCCTTGATTTTGTACCCGACGACAAATAGTATGGAAAGCGCCTTAATTTATTCATAAACTGCGCTAAGTATGTTGGGCTAAAACAACAAAAAAACATTAATAAAGCTGATATGCAAATCATCAGCCTCGTGATTGGAATAATAAAAAACAACAGCTCCTAAAACCAAAAATTACTTTTCGGTTTTAGGAGCTGTTGTTTTATAGATACCCGATACAGGAAACATTTCCTTGTCTTACTATTGAAAAAACACCTAATACTTTTGTCTACAACTATTTAAGCTTCTTTTTTTTATATTAAAAAAGCCTTCTCTATGACAAATGCCCCGCCGTTAAAGGGTATTACTGTAAAACAGCCCTGTTTTTTCGAATGGAATTTATTAGTGAGAATCAAATGTTTTTTTGTCTATATTTGGACCGTAATTGCAAAAATCGTACATAATACAACTTTAAAACATAACTGTTTTTAAAACACAAAATACAATCATTAATTTCTTACAGTATCAATGAACAGTAACGATTATATTGACTTTTTTAAGCAATCTCCGGCCGTGTCGCTAGTGATGGATACTAATTTTACAATAGTAACCGTAACTGATAATTATCTGAAAGCCACTATGACCAAGCGAGAAACCATTATAGACAAATATGTTTTTGATGTATTTCCTGATAACCCGCAAGATCTACTACCGGAATCCACTACTAGTTTAAGAGCTTCATTAAACCGAGTATTGAAGAATAAAACGGTCGATGAAATGGACTATATACAATATGACATTCAAAAACCCCAATCAGAAGGAGGCGGTTTTGAAGAACGTTATTGGAGAATTATTAATTCCCCTATTCTTGACTCAAATAATAACGTTACACATATAATTCAGCTTGTTGATGATGTGACCAGAAATAAGGAGCTGATTTCAACCAATAATAAACTAGAAAAGAACATTAAACTATTGGCAGAATCATATGACTTTTCCGAAGAAATTATCGCCACAATGATGGAGCCAATGTTGGTTCTAAATGAAGACCTTCAAATTAAATCTGCCAGTAATTCATTTTGCCAAAAATACGGCATTGATAAAGAAGAAATCGAAGGAAAGTCTTTGTTTGAAATAGACAATAGAAAATGGGACTTAGCTGAATTACGAAACCTTCTGGACAAAATGCTTTCCAAAAGCATAGATTTTGATAAAGTAGAAATAGCGTATGACATTTCAGATTCTGACAGAAAAGCAATTATAGTTAGCGCGAAATATATATTTCAAAAAATACATGATAAAAAATCAATTCTATTAGCCATACAAGATGTTTCCGAAGTAAGGCGATTATCAATAGAGCTTCAAAATAAAGAAAAAAGAGAATTCGAAAAATTACTTGAGATACAGAAAACCGCAACGAAAGAGATAGAGGACAGCAATAAACGATTTAACATGATACTGTTACAATCCCCATTTGCAATAGCTATATTAAAAGGCAAAGACATGGTTGTTTCTCTCGCAAATGACACCATCAAAGAAATGTGGGGTAAAGGTCAAAATGTAGAAGGTCAAAAATTCAATGACGTACTACCTCAACTTATTGACAAAGAATTCCCTACATTACTTAACAACGTTTTCACAACCGGCATTCCTTTTTACGGAAATGAACTTCTTGCCCCTTTAGTATATGATGGAGAATTAATAGATTGTTATTTTAATTTTGTTTACCAGCCTTATTATGAAGCTGATGAAACAATCTCAGGGGTTACCATAATTGCCTATGATGTAACGACTCAGGTATTGGCAAAAAATGAACTTATTGAATCTAAAATCAACGCAGAGTTAAAAACAAAAATTGCCGAAGAAGCTGTAAAATCAAAACAGCAATTTTTGTCAAATATGAGTCATGAGATTAGAACTCCAATGAATGCAATTATTGGATTTACTAATGTGGTGCTTAAAACTAAATTAGATGAATCCCAAACGGAATATATTAACGCTATCAAAGAGTCTGGAGATGCATTGATAGTTTTAATTAATGACATCCTCGATATTGCTAAAGTCGATGCCGGAAAGATGACATTTAATCACATACCCTTTAAATTATCCAAATCCATTTCTACAATTCTTCAACTTTTTGAACAAAAGATGCTAGAAAAAAACATAGCGCTATCCCATAACTATGATCCGGCTATCCCTAAACTTTTGAATGGAGACCCGGTGCGTTTGCGTCAGATCATTTTGAATCTAATGAGCAACGCCATTAAGTTTACTTCAGAAGGAAAAATAAGCGTAAACATGCGCCTCTTGAGCGAGGATAACAAATCTTGCTCCATCGAATTTCTAATAACCGACACGGGAATAGGGATTGCTCAAGACAGAATCGCACACATATTTAAAAATTTTGAACAAGCTACTAAAGCAATCAACAGCTCCTACGGAGGAACAGGTCTTGGCCTAGCAATTGTTAAGCAGTTGGTCGAAATGCAAGGAGGGAAAATAATAGCATTTAGTGAAGAAGGAAAAGGATCCACTTTTGGATTCATCATGAATTTTGAAAAATCCAACCCACAAGAAATCGAAAGCGAGACAGAACCCGAATCACAATACTTTGAAAGTACTAAAGAGTCAACAACGTCAGCGACGAAAGTATTAGTGGTTGAAGACGTACTACTAAACCAACTTTTAATAAAAATAATATTATTGGATTTTGGATTTGATATTGAGATGGCTGACAATGGCAAAATTGCTATTGATCTACTTCAAAATAATGAGTATGACATTATTTTAATGGACTTACAAATGCCAGTAATGAATGGTTTTGAAACTACATTATACATTCGCAATGTTCTAAATTCTAATATCCCCATTATTGCCCTTACCGCCGATGTCACAACTGCCGATGTAGAAAAATGCACCGCAGTAGGAATGAATGATTACATCTCAAAGCCAATTGACGAGAAATTATTATTCGATAAAATCAACAAACATCTTTTTAAAAAAATAAATTAGAAGACGACAATTATATCTTTTTTATGATTGCATTAAAACCTACTGAAATTTAATTTAACTTCCTCTATCGTTCTAAGAAATACAATAATAAATATGAAAGCACTCACTTTTTCGACATTTGGTAATTCAGACGTTCTTGAATATATAGACCTACCTTCACCTGTATTAAAAAAAGATGAAATCTTAGTTGAAATGCGCGCCATAGGACTAAATTTTGCAGATGTATACCGACGAAAAGGGAATTATCATTTAACAGGAACACCCCCATTTATTGCGGGTTACGAAGGTGCTGGTGTAGTAGTTGACTCAAACAATACAGAATTCAAGCTTGGAGATCGTATCGCATTTGCTGATGTCCCTTTCGCTAATTCAGAATTAGTAGCCGTTCCCCTTGCACATATTATTCCGTTACCAGAAAGTATCAGTTTCGAAACTGCCGCTACCATTCTCCTTCAAGGATTAACCGCTCATTATTTAGCGACTGATAGTCACAAAACACAAAAAGGAGACACGGTCCTTATCCATGCTTCTGCAGGAGGAGTAGGTCAATTTCTGACTCAAATCAGTAAGTTATTAGGCGCCAATGTTATTGGTCTAACCTCATCGACATCAAAAGCAGAAATAGCTTTAAAAAACGGAGCCGATAAAGTGTTTTTATATTCTGAAGACTGGAAATCTAGCCTATTAAAACAATTTCCTAAAGGAGTAGACGTCGTTTACGACAGTGTTGGCAGCACATTAAGTGACAGTTTTGAAGTAACCAAAACTTGCGGACAAGTAGTGTTTTTTGGTATGGCGGGCGGAGATCCGGATTTTATAAATCCAAGAATGTTAATGGATACTTCAAAAACCTTAACTGGTGGTGATTTATGGAGCTATTTAACGTCAAAAAAACAACGCATTAAAAGAGCCCATCAGTTATTTGACTGGATCAGCAGCAATAAAATCACGATTACTCCTCCTACAATATTTAAATTATCCGAAGGTAAAAAAGCACATGATTATCTGGAAAGCAGAAAAAGTACGGGAAAAATAATTCTTATCCCCTAAAAACTCAATATTTAAAATTCAAACCTCGATGTGTATAAAATCAAATCGAGGTTTTTTTATGTAAACTTTCGCCAATCATCAATGCACATTTCTCCCCATCAATAGCAGCCGAAATGATTCCGCCAGCATAACCTGCTCCTTCTCCGCAAGGATATAATCCTTTTATCTGCAGATGTTCATAGGAAATTGGGTCTCTTGGAATTCGCACCGGTGAAGACGTTCTTGACTCCGGCGCATGCAATATAGCCTCATTAGTCAAGTAACCACGCATAGATTTCCCAAATTCAGAAAATCCTTCCCTTAATATTTGAGTTAAAAAATCAGGGAAAACTTGCCCCATTTCCACTGAGGTTGTACCTGGAACATAGGACGTTTTAGGAATATCTGAAGAAACTTTACTTTGTGTAAAATCAATCATTCGTTGTGCAGGTACTTTTTGAGTTTCCCCTGCCAAACGCCATGCTTTTTGTTCAATACTCTTTTGGAATTCCATTCCGGCCAGAGCACCAAATTTAGCAAAAGGTTTAAAATCTTCCAGCTTTAATTCTACTACAATACCAGAATTTGCCGTTGCCTGATCTCTTTTTGAAGGAGACCAACCATTTGTCACTACTTCGCCAGGACTAGTAGCACAAGGTGCAATTACACCTCCGGGACACATGCAAAAAGAATACATTCCCCTACCTCCCACTTGCTTTACAATACTATAAGGTGCGGGTGGCAAGAGTTCTCCACGATAATCACAGCTGTACTGAATACTATCAATTAATGATTGTGGATGCTCGGCCCGAACACCCAAAGCAAAAGCTTTCGCTTCTATAAATATTTTTTTTCTATCTAGTAATTCAAAAATATCTCTTGCAGAATGCCCAGTCGCTAAAATCATTTTATTAGCTAAAATCGTATCTCCTTTTTGGGTTACGATTCCCTGAACTTCATTATTTTTTACTAAAATATCCGTCACTCGCGTTTCAAACAAGACCTGCCCGCCACACTCGATAATTTTCTCCCGAATATCCTGAATAATCTGGGGCAATTTATTTGTCCCAATATGCGGATGTGCTTCTACCAAAATATCTGGAGTAGCGCCATAAGCCACTAACAACTCAAGAATTCGAGTTACATCCCCTCTTTTTTTAGATCGTGTGTATAATTTTCCGTCAGAATAAGTTCCTGCTCCGCCTTCACCAAAACAATAATTAGAATCTTCATTTACAAGATGATCGACATTGATTGCCTTCAAGTCACGACGGCGACCACGCACATCTTTCCCTCTCTCAATTACTATGGGCTTTAAGCCTAATTCTATTAACTGCAAGGCAGCAAAAAGTCCGGCAGGTCCAGCCCCAACAACAATTACTTCTTGTGCATTTGCTACATTTCCATAATCAGGAAGATGTATTTTATTTTCTTCAAAAGGTTCTCCTTTCAAATACACGGTCACTTTCAGATTGATTTTAATTGCTTTTTGACGCGCATCAATAGAACGTTTTAAAATGGAAACATGCTGAATTTCTTTTGGAGAAATCTTTAGTAATTTTCCAAGGTGTTCTTTCAGCAACATTTCATTTGCAGCAATCTCTGGAGATACTTGTAATAGGTGTTCTTGAGGCATTTCTTTAGTGATAATTCGGTTATTTGCTCCTTGTCTTTATCGAAAAACAAAGTGCAAAAATAGTATTTTGAAGTGGATTTGATTGTTTGTTTTGGTGGTAATTGTTTTTCGTCTTGGAAACTTTGTAACTTTGCCTCTTGAACCTTACAACAATTTAGCATGTCCAGACAAATAAAACTAATATGGGATTTCCGTGGACCCGCTTCCGCAAAAACAGCTGAACATCACGAAATCCACCTAAAAGAATACATCGCAAGTGAAAAATTACCATTAAAGATTACCGGTTTTACAATTCAAGGCGAAATGCAAGCTATTGCTTTTATGGTCGTTACTGATGAAAATATGATTCAGGTACGTGATGCCCTAAAACCTCATCGAGGGGAGATTTACGAAGAAAGAAATGCTGAATAATCAAAAGAAAGTTGTTGATATTCAATGTTCAGATAACTGTATATCTGAACATTGAATATCCGCAAGCTGAATAGTTTTTAGTTCGCTACTTCGCTGATGAATTTTATTCGCATCAAGCGCAATTCATCAATATCGTAATCCCCTTCAAATTCCTTTAAGGCACCTTCTATCTTATCTGATTCTGATTCCATAAAATAATCATAAATCTCTTCTTGTTGCTCGTCATCAAGCATTTCATCTACCCAATATTTGATATTCAATTTAGTACCTGAATATACAATATGTTCCATCTCCTTAAGCAAGGTTTCCATCGTCAATCCTTTTGCTTTAGCGATATCATCTAAAGATAATTTTCTATCGACATTTTGAATTATATACAATTTCATTGCCGACTTGATTCCTGTCGATTTTACAACCAAATCATCTGGACGTATTATCTCATTATCTACAACATAACGATTTATCAATTCAACAAATTCGGTGCCATATTTCTTCGCTTTTCCTTCTCCTATTCCATGAATATTAATTAATTCATTTAAAGAAATAGGATATTTTAAGGCCATATCTGCCAATGAAGGGTCTTGGAAAACAACAAATGGCGGAACTCCAAGCTTTTTAGATACTTTTTTACGTAAATCACGTAACATACCCATCAATACTTCATCTATAGCACCCGCAGATTTAGACGCAGTCACAATTGCTTCATCTCCTGCCTCATTGTATTCATGATCTTCAGACATCATAAAAGAGATTGGGTTTTTAATAAAATCTAATCCTTTCTCTGTTATTTTTACGATACCATAAGTTTCAATATCTTTCGATAAATAGCCTCCCACGAGCACTTGCCTCAATAAGGCCATCCAGTATTTTTCGTCAAAAGCAACACCACTCCCAAAAAAAGATTGAGAATCAGTTCTATGCGCTTTTATCACTGCATTAACTCTACCAATCAAGGTAAAAACAATTTCTTTAGATTTATATAAGTGCTTAGTATCTCGCACCACTTCTAGCAATTTTACTACCTGCTCTTTTGCTTCTACTTTTACTTTTGGATTTCTTACATTGTCATCCATATCAGCACCCTCACCGGTTTCACTGTCGAATTCCTCACCAAAATAATGGAGTAAAAACTTTCTTCTTGACATTGAAGTTTCCGCATAAGCAACCACTTCCTGCAGTAAAGCAAAACCAATTTCCTGCTCTGCAACTGGCTTACCAGACATAAATTTCTCTAGTTTCTCCACATCTTTATAAGAATAGTAAGCTAGACAATGTCCTTCTCCTCCATCCCTACCGGCACGACCTGTTTCCTGATAATAACTTTCCAATGATTTTGGAATGTCATGATGAATCACAAAACGAACATCTGGTTTGTCAATCCCCATCCCAAAAGCGATAGTTGCCACAACCACATCTACATCTTCCATAAGAAACATGTCCTGATGCCTTGCTCGTGTTTTAGCGTCCAATCCTGCATGGTAAGGCACTGCACTTATTCCGTTCACCTGTAACACATGGGCAATTGCCTCCACTTTTTTACGACTTAGGCAATAAATAATTCCAGATTTCCCTTTGTGCTGCTTTATAAAACGAATGATATCTGATTCTATATTTTTGGTTTTTGTTCGTACCTCATAATATAGATTAGGTCTGTTAAATGATGCTTTAAAAGTAGTCGCATCACACATATCTAAATTTTTCAGAATATCTTCTTGAACTTTAGGAGTCGCCGTAGCGGTAAGACCGATTACAGGTACATCGCCCAATTGTTTAATTATATTTTTTAAATTTCTGTATTCTGGCCTAAAGTCATGACCCCACTCGGAGATACAATGAGCTTCATCTATGGCCACAAAAGAAATAGTCACATTTTTTAGAAAATTGACATTTTCCTCTTTTGTCAAAGATTCTGGAGCAACATATAACAGCTTCGTTAATCCGGAAGTAATATCCTTTTTAACTTGAGCGATCTCTGTTTTTGTTAATGATGAATTTAAAACATGGGCAATACCACTCTCTGAAGATAAACTTCTAATGGCGTCTACTTGGTTTTTCATTAAAGCAATCAAGGGAGAAACAACAATAGCTGTCCCTTCTTGAACTAAAGCGGGGAGTTGATAACAGAGCGATTTACCACCGCCTGTAGGCATAATTACAAATGTATTTTGCTTATTGAGTAAACTTTCAATAACCTTTTCTTGCAACCCTTTAAATTGACTAAAGCCAAAATATTTCTTTAATTCTTTATGTATATCAATTTCGTTTGAATTCATTCTTTATTATATGGTATTTTGTATAAATTTGCACCACATAAAGATACTAAATTCTTTTACACTCACAAATTTTAAACATTCTGTTTTGACATCTAAAGAAAACATATTGGCGACAGCCAAAAAAACCATTCTATCTGAGAGCCAGTCAATTGAAAAACTAACTGATTTTCTGGACGATAATTTCTCAGATGCGACACAGGCAATCTATAATTCCAACGGAAGATTAATCGTTACTGGAATCGGAAAGAGCGCCATTATTGCTCAGAAAATGGTAGCTACATTTAATTCTACTGGAACACCTTCGCTATTTCTTCACGCCTCTGAAGCGATTCATGGAGACTTAGGCATGGTACAAAAGGACGATATTATCATCTGCATTTCAAAAAGCGGAAACAGTCCTGAAATAAAGGTGCTTGTCCCTCTTTTGAAACGTTTTGAAAATACATTGATTGCCATAACTGGAAACATGACTTCATTTCTTGCTAAAGGATCTGACTATATTTTGAACACTACTGTAGACGCCGAAGCTTGCCCTAATAACCTTGCTCCTATTAATAGCACAACTGCTCAATTAGTAATGGGTGATGCTATTGCGGTTTGCCTAATGGAAATGCGTAATTTCTCAGCAGAAGATTTTGCAATATACCATCCCGGAGGTGCTTTAGGTAAAAAATTATTACTTAGAGTTAAGGATATGTTAGAACATACTCTAAAACCTATGGTCTCTCCAGATGCACCTATAAAGCAAGTGATTTTTGAAATCTCAGAAAAACGCCTTGGTGTTACCGCGGTTATTGAAAACAATAAAGTAATCGGAATCATAACAGACGGTGATATTCGAAGAATGCTAAACGAAAGGGATTCATTTGCAGAATTAACTGCAAAAGACATCATGACCAAAAACCCAAAATTAATTCAATCAAACGATATGGTTGTCGACGCACTGAACATTCTCGAAGATTTCTCCATTACTCAATTAGTTGTGGTAGATAATGGTGAATACAAAGGAGTTTTACATCTACACGATATTTTAAAAGAAGGACTAGTATAATGGCAAAGAAAAATCAAAACGAAATGTCGTTTTTAGATCATCTAGAAGATTTAAGATGGTTATTAGTACGCAGCACAATAGCAATAATTATCATGGCTATTGCCACTTATTTTTTTAGTGATTACCTATTTGACACTATTATATTTGGACCTACAAGGCCCACGTTTTTTACGTATCATTTTTTCTGTGATCTATCCCATTCATTAGGTTTTGCAGATAGTATTTGCATTACTGAGATGCCCTTTATCATTCAAAACACGGAGATGGAAGGTCAGGTAAATGTGTTCATCTGGGTATGTATTCTTGCCGGATTTATTTTAAGTTTTCCCTATATATTATGGGAAATATGGAAATTTATAAGTCCTGCACTTTATGTGAATGAAAAGAAAAATGCAAAAGTGTTCATCTTTTTTTCTTCACTACTTTTCTTTATTGGGGTCCTGTTTGGCTACTTTGTAGTCATCCCCATGTCAGTCAACTTCGTGGCCACCTTCACGGTCAGTCCTGTTGTCCTCAATCAGTTTACGTTAGATTCTTATATTGGGATGGTGAAAACATCTGTTCTGGCAAGTGGTTTGTTTTTTGAATTACCAATTATTATCTACTTCTTGACAAAACTAGGGCTTGTAACTCCTGAATTTTTAAGAACCTACAGAAAATATGCAATTGTACTTGTACTTGTTATCGCTGCTATCGTCACACCACCAGATGTAGTAAGTCAAACTATTGTTGCAATTCCAATGTTATTAATCTACGAAGCAAGTATCTTTATTTCGGTATTTGTATCTAAAAATAAAAAAGAATAATTATGGCCGCTATTATTGAAGAATTTAATGAATATCGTTCTAAAATGAACGAAAAGTTGCTAGCTGACAACAACAAAATAGTAAAAAGAATTTTCAACCTAGACACTAATGCTTACGCTGCCGGTGCTCTTGATGTGAAAACAAAAGAACTTTTGGGTTTAGTCGCTTCTGCAGTTTTACGTTGTGATGACTGTGTAAAATATCATTTAGAAACCAGTCATAAAATTGGAGTAACCAAAGAAGAAATGATGGAAGCAATGGGAATTGCAACCTTAGTCGGAGGAACTATTGTGGTACCTCATTTACGCAGAGCTTATGAGTTCTGGGAAGCATTAGAAGAAACCACTACAAAATAACATTCTTCTTCTTTAATTAAAAAAGTAGTTCTTGGCCTATTTGGGCCAAGAAATAAACTTGGAAAGAAACTAAATAATTGTTAATACGGTTATTTGTTAATTTGCTTATTCGTTTATTTGACACGATTAAACAATTAAACGATTAACGTTTAAACCAAAGCATATGATTTTAAGAGCTGAAAATTTAGTAAAAACATACAAAGGAAGAAGCGTTGTAAAAGGCATTTCGGTAGAAGTAAATCAAGGTGAAATCGTTGGTTTGTTAGGGCCTAATGGTGCCGGAAAAACAACTTCTTTTTATATGATTGTAGGATTGGTTAAACCAAATTCAGGTAACATCTACCTAGACGACTTGAACATTACCGATTATCCTATGTACAAAAGAGCACAGCAAGGAATTGGATATTTAGCACAAGAGGCTTCGGTATTTAGAAAACTGAGTATCGAAGATAACATCTTGAGTGTACTCCAATTAACAACTCTTTCTAAAGAAGAACAAGTCGCTAAAATGGAAAGTTTGATTGCCGAATTTAGTTTGGAGCACATCCGTACCAATCGTGGTGATTTACTATCTGGAGGAGAACGTCGTCGTACTGAAATTGCACGATGTTTGGCTACGGACCCTAAATTCATTTTACTTGACGAACCTTTTGCTGGTGTTGATCCCGTAGCCGTAGAAGACATCCAGAGAATTGTAGCGCAATTAAAAAACAAGAACATCGGAATCCTCATCACGGATCACAACGTACAGGAAACCTTAGCAATTACAGATAAAACCTATCTTATGTTTGAAGGTGGAATCCTAAAAGCAGGAGTACCGGAAGAATTAGTGGAAGATGAAATGGTACGTCGCGTATACCTGGGACAGAATTTTGAATTAAGAAAGAAAAAAATCGAGTTTTAGTTCCTCCTCCCGGCCCCCTCCGAAGGAGAGGGTGACTGGATGTAAAAAAACTCCATCAAGAACAATAGAGCAAGGAAGGTTCTCGATACTCTCGCTCCTTCCGAAGCACTAAACTATAGAAGTACTAAAAGCTACTGAGAACATTTCTTCATTCTTATCAAGCTTTTGAACAACTTAATTTGCTTGACATAACTTTAGCCACCGAACAATTCTTAATCTAAAAAAGAACACTATAATGGATCAAAACGAAAAACCAAGTAAAGAAACATTAGAGAAATGGCACCAAGATCCTAATAATTGGGTTTTGGGGATTTTTTATTTCAATAGAGAAGACCCACGTATTTTCCCTCCAAAAAGGATTGCATGGACAGGATGGACTGTCAACTTTGCAAATCCATACTCAGTATCTATTTTTCTGGCGTTAGTGACAATAGCCATACTTGTAGCATTCTTTAAAAAATAAAATTCGCTATTCTATAGTAATGAACTGCAGCTGCTGCAGATCTCCATTATAAATATTCACATCTACATTGCCTTTTACTCCTGAGACACTTGCTTTTTCAGTGAATTGCCAAAACAACCACTCTTCCTGGATATTTTCCCGATAAAAATTATAATTAGCAATCCAAAAAAGATAATCACTGAACTCTTCTTTTAGAAAATCATCGTAGTAACTTTCTCCAGTATAGATTATAGGCTTTACTTTATAATGTTCCTCTACTCTTTTCAACCACCTTCTTAATCCGATTTTTAATCGTTCCACAGATTGATTTTTGGGTAACTTTTCAATATCTAAAACAGGCGGTAAATCCCCTTTTCTTAAAGTTACTGTTTTAATAAAAAGCTCTGCTTGTTCTAAGGAATTTTCATTAGGACGATAGTAATGATAGGCTCCCCGAATGAGTTTATTGCTTTTGGCGCCAAGCCAGTTTCTCCTGAATTGCCTGTCTAAGCGATCATTACCCACGGTAGCCCTAATAAAAACAAAGTGTACGGGATATTTATTTTCTAAGGTATCAACATCTAGCCAGCTGATTTTTCCTTGGTATTCAGAAACGTCTAGTCCGATTGCTTTCCCTTCGTGATTGTCTAAAACCTGGTAATTCCGAACATCAGAAATACGTTTATCTTCCGCCTCCTGCTGTAAAACCTTATTTGATTTAAAACTAAAATAATAGGCTAGGCCATTTCGATAATGATACCCCATTCCAAAAACAAGAAGCATGAAAAAAGCAACTATCGCAAAGCGCAGCACTTTCCCAGAGAAAAAAGAAGCTTTCTTTTTAGTCCCGCGACGCACGGGCGGCTTTCTTTTAACGCTTTTTTTTCTCATCCAATAAAAATTTATTGCTCACTATTGAAAGTAACACATACCCAATGATAACCAATGGAATTCCTGCATATTGAAAAAATATCAACAACAAAAAAGAAAAGAATAAAAAGACAATTTGGAGTGTATTATCCTTGAGGTTGAACTTTTTAATCTTCAAAGAAAACAACGGAATCTCCGCATTCAAAATGTAAGCACTAAAAAGCGTGATTGCTAACAAAACCCATTGATTAGTTAAGATTTCGAGAACAATTAGAGAATCTGAATATTTTAAAACTAAGGGCAAACTTAAAATAAAAAGGGCATTCGCAGGCGTTGGCAATCCAATGAATGAATTCGTCTGACGGGTGTCAATATTAAATACAGCCAATCGGTAACAAGAACCCATGGTTATGATAAATCCAAGATAAGGCATCATAAAGTGTGTTGAAATTTCGTGCTGACTGTTTGAAAGCAAAAAAAACATGACATATCCTGGCACTAATCCGCTTGTCACCATATCAGCTAAGGAATCCAATTGTAAACCCAATGGTCCTGAAACTTTCAATAATCTGGCAAAAAAACCATCAAAAAAATCTAAAAAGATACCAAGACATACAAAATAAAAAGCCATTTCAAATTCTGACTTAGTTACAAAGACCATAGCAATACAGCCACACAGTAGATTAAGTAATGTTATTGAATTAGGAATGTGTTTTTTAATGTTCATCGCAAATTGAAATTTAAAGTCTGAACTGACAAATTTAATATAATAAGTGAATGCAAGCCACGTTTTCTATAGAGATTATCAACAGTGCCTTTGACAATCCTATTTATTTAGTAAAAGAACGAACTAAGCTCAGCAAAATATTATATTTTTGATGAAAATTTAATCCTGCTTTGAGCTGGTAAAAAACAGTACGATTGAAAAAAAATTATTTTTTTTTATTGCTTTTAGTTTACGTCGTAAATTACGGTCAAGCAGTTAGGAAATATTCTAATGAGTTTATGAATATAGGAGTCGATGCGGCAGCCTTAGGGATGGCAAATGCAGTTACAGCTTCTACTGCCGATGTGAATTCAGGATACTGGAATCCAGCGGGACTAACCCACTTAGAAGATCATCAACTAGCTTTGATGCACGCTAATTATTTTGCAAATATAGCTCAATACGATTACATTGGGTATGCAAGTCCTATTGACGACCGCAGTGCTTGGGGAATTTCCTTAATCCGTTTTGGGGTCGATGATATTTTGAACACTACCGAATTAATAGACAGTCAGGGAAATATTGATTACAACCGAATCAGTCTTTTTTCTACGGCAGATTATGGCTTTACTTTTTCTTATGCTCGAAAATTACCCGTTCCTGGATTTCAATATGGAGTAAATGCAAAAGTTATAAGAAGGATTATCGGAAAATTTGCTGATTCCTGGGGATTTGGATTCGATGTCGGACTCCAGTTTGAAAAAAATGACTGGCAATTTGGCTTAATGATTCGCGACATTACCACCACCTATAATGTTTGGAACATAGACGAAAAAGAATATCAAAAAATTGCCGATGCGATACCGGGACAAAATCAAGAACTACCAGAAAGCACTGAAATCACAGCTCCGAAAGCTCAACTAGGAGTTTCTAAAAAATTTATCGTGCGTTATGACTATAGCATTATGGCTGCTGCCAATGTAAACATGCGTTTTGCCAAAACCAATGATTTATTTTCTTCTGATTTCGTAAGCGTTGATCCCGCTTTAGGACTCGAATTTGGTTATACTGACCTTGTTTTTGTGCGTGCTGGAGTGGGTAATTTCCAAAACATCGAGCAATTAGACAGCACTCAGAAAGTAGGCTTCCAACCCAATATTGGATTGGGTTTTAAATACAAAGGAATCCAAGTGGATTATGCCTTAACCGATTTAGGAAATCAAAGCGCTGCTTTGTATTCAAATATATTTTCGTTAAAAGTGGATTTATCCCTTTTCAGGAATTAACTATACCAATAAAAAAACAATGAACATTTCTCTTTTAAAAAAAATAGCATTATCCCTTATACTTCTTGCGACAGTCCATACGACTATTGCACAAACCCCTATATTATCAGAAAATGCTCGTGTGAGTGTGATAACTTGTGGAACTGGAAATGAATCGTATTCCCTTTTTGGACATACAGCGATCCGAATTAGCGATCCGAACCAATTTATAGATCTTGTTTATAACTATGGTGCTTTTGACTTTAACACGCCTAACTTTGTCGCTAAGTTCACAAAAGGAGACTTGCAGTATTTTGCTGTTGTACATCCGTATACCGATTTCATCAACGAATACACCTATGAAAGAAGATCTGTTTACGAGCAGGAACTAAACATCTCTGACACTCTTAAACAAAGATTGTTTGAGAATCTCACTACTTCCTTAGCTTCTGGAGAAAGCCATTATACCTATAAGTTTATTGATAAAAACTGTACCTCAATGGTTGTAGATATTATCAACAAAACATTAGGCACTACTGCTATCGTAAAAAACACCGATACTGACATCACTTACAGAACTATATTATACCCCTATTTTGATGGTCACTTCTATGAAAAACTGGGAACTAGTATCATTTTTGGAAAAAAAGTAGATGAATTAGGTACTAAAATATTTTTGCCCTTAGAATTACAAAAAAGTTTAAGAACAGTACAATTCAACAACCAGCTGCTTGCCAAGGAAAATAAAATACTTCTCGAATATAATGAACCAACTCCTAGCTCTTGGTGGAATAATTTCTACACCTATGGACTTCTTTTAGGATTTGTTCTCTTAATGAATACCAAAATAATAAACCAAATGTACTTTTTAATAATGGGAATACTTGGCGTATTCTTTTTGTTTATTGGATTTTATTCAAGCCATCATGAACTAGCGTATAATTATAACGTCTTATTGTTCAACCCCGCATTGCTTGTACTACTTTACTTTTATTATAAAGACAACAATAAATGGACCTACAACCTCTCTCTGTTTAATCTGCTTTGTTTAGCAGTTTACTTACTTATCCTGATTAACAAAGCGCATTTATTGATTGTGCTACCTCTTATTATTACGAGTGGTTTAATATTAGTAAAATTAGCACTGAAAAACAAAAAGAAGATTTCTATTATAATCTAGATAAAGTAATCCAGTATAGAGCACTTGATATTAATTCAATAACAAGGTAAATAGTAAAGGACTATCAGTTGCTTACAATCCTATAAAAGCTGGCACGCAAATGAAACGGGTTTAGAAGATTACCGCAGGTTAAAAAAAGTTTTTCCATCTGTCAAATCAGTGTAATCTGTGGCCTATTATCTATTTACATCCGCTTACCGTACATAAACAAATAGTATTGAAAAAAAGGGTATTTTAGTTTATCCCACCACGAAAGCTTTCGAGAATAACGGGAAGTGATTCTTGAAATCTATTATCCTTTGCCGTTACCTCGTTACTGCCCTCTGTAAAACAATACAGTTGTAATGGTTTTTAATGCAATATTCAAATCCAGATAAAAGCTTCTGTGTTTAATGTAATAAAGATCATATTGCAGTTTAATTAGGCTATCATCAATCGATTCTCCATACGAATAATTGACCTGTGCCCATCCAGTCAGTCCGGGTTTTATAATATGTCTAGTCTCATAAAATGGCATTATTTCTGAAATTTCTTTTACAAAGAAAGGACGCTCAGGACGAGGTCCCACTATCGCCATATCTCCTTTTAAAACATTAAGAAATTGAGGAAACTCATCGATCCTGGTTTTACGCATAAATTTTCCGAAAGCCGTAACTCTGGAATCGCCGTTTGTAGAAAAAATGGCTCCATTACTTTCGGAGCCCTTCTTCATACTCCTAAATTTTAAAATAAAAAAAACAACTCCGTTCTTACCTACACGTTCTTGTGTGTAGAATAATTTTCCATTATTATTGATGGTATTGCCCAATAAAATAATGGGCATCATAAGTAAACACAAAGCCAAACCAATTATGGCAAGACCGATTTCAAAAACCCTAACAATTGCTAAATATAACTTATTGTGATTATTCCTACTAAATGGAAAAAAACGATAAAAATCCCTTGCGATGTATTGCACAGGTATGCGGTAGGTTTTGCTCTCATAAACCTGTGTGTATTCCCGGATCAACTTTCCGGATTCTAACAACTGAATCAATTGTTGGTACAATTCCGCAGTGATTCCTGCTGTTTTTTGGGAAGCAATTACAATTTCAGAAACGGAATTTTTCTTTACAAAAGAAGCTAAATCCTTTTTGTTTATTGGCTCAACATAATGATAATGTCTTATGTCAATATTTGCATCAACATCAGCGCTCACATACCCAATAATCTTATAGTGCGGATCAATATTTTCTAATCCTAAAATTAATTCTTCTACTTGATCTTTATCACAAACTAATACTGCATTCTGAAAAAATCGATTGCTGGCTAGAAATCGACAATAAAACAACCTCCATAAAATTAATGTTGAAAAAATAATTACGAAAAAAACTAAGATCTGTAAACGGTTAGAGGGAAGCTCCGGTGAAAAAATGGGTGTCAGTAAATAAACAAATACCGTAGTCGATGCTGTTAGCAACGTGCTTTTTAAGATTTGAAGCTCATTACTAGCAACCTGTAAATCATACATTTCAAAAATAATCGCAAAAATACTTAGGTACATTACCAAAAAGACAACATAATAACCGTTGGCCACGGCCGCTTCCAGATAGTTCAGATCGAAAAAACGACCAACTCCATACACGGCGACTAAAACAAAAACAACATCAAAGAGACGAAGAATCATTTTTCGCTCAGATATTTCAAAATGAATTTTCTTTTTTGGCATTATTTTGCAGTGGTATTTCTCGCAATTTAGTGTTTTTGCTCAAATATAGATTTAAGTGACGTTAAATTTTTCTTTAAAACTATCTTACTATAAATTTAACGATTATTGCACTCAATTGTTTTAAAAAACTGACCGCAAATACTAAAAATATCGTTTTATCGACTATTGGTAAAGTGAAGCATGATAACTTTTTTCTATCCTAATTCTATTCTTTTTTTGAGGGCGCCACTAATTGAACATTCAACAAAGACAAGGAATAAACAAGAGCAGGCAAAGCTGTTCGCATCGCAGCGTGATTTATCGTTAAAAACCAGAATGCCACAAAACACAGTAAAAACATGTTAAACTTATTTTCCAGATACAATACTAATGGTGTAAAAAATAAAATCAATAATCCAATAATACCTAATAATCCATGTTCAGCAAGCATCCTCGTAATTTCATCATGGGATGCTGAAAAATTACCAGTTTCCAATTCGCGAACTTCAGCTCCCTTAGCAACGCCAACGCCAAAAATAGGATTATCCAAAAACATATTAATTTCAGTTGTGGCTATATCTTCCCTTCCGGTAAATTGGTTTACTTTTTCCCTTCCCTGTGCATCCTGATTAGCATACCGTTTATTTATTAATCCACCAGTCTGAAAAGAAGTATAAGTCCAAATAGCTACCATTGCCACTACAATGATTACTAAAATATAATTTAATTTCACCCTGCCCCTAAAATTAGATTTAAAATATAAGAACGATAGTAACAGTACAATCATCAAAAACCCAGTGATCATACCTCCACGAGAAAAAGTGACCATTCCTCTATAACTAATGTTTAATGCAATAATCAGATTGAGAATTAACAAGAACTTTGATCTCGATTCTAATACAATCCTTGAAAAGAAAATAAACATCCCCAACCCTAAAAAAGTAGCTACTTGATTTGGACCAAACCCTCCAGAAGTTTCAAAATTAGATTGCGTACCAGTAATGACATCCCGAACGTTGGGAGTATATAAAGTCAAATAGACTGCACAGCTTAAAATAGGAAGTCCAATACATAATAAAAACGAATTCATTTGCTCTAACGTTACTTTTCGCCTATACGTGTAAATAGATACTACGGCTAAACATACGGGGCCAGAAATATTAAATGCAATGGTTGTTCTAATATTGGTATCAAAATTCAAAACAAAACTGGAAATAATTACACTAGGAACTAATAATAACAAAAAAATCCAGTAAGGTATTGCTCCTTTGGAAAACCCTTTAAAATACATCCCAATAAGAACAAAAAACATCACACCATATTTTGAAAACTCGTAGCTAATATTACCTCCTGTCATTCTCAATAGGACTTCAGCCCCCGCTATATAAGCAGCCGCCATTAAGGCCTCATTATTCTTATTCTGGGTTTTTATTACATAATAGACTCCTAAAAGAAACATGGAGTAGCCGTAAATTTTTGCAGTAAAAGGGAACGTATATATTACAATTCCAATGGCTATATGGAGTAGAATTAAATACAGATAGGATTGCTCTTCTTTATTCATTTTTTATTTCTTCGCATTTAGCAATTAATAACTTTAAAATATGTTTTTTAGAATATTTATCCACTACTAATTCCTGCAAATATACCCCAAAACGATCTCTAAGTGACTTATCCGAAATCATTTTATAAAGTTGCTTCTTTAATTCTACTTCATTTTTGGGATCGAAAAGTAAACCTGTTACATTATCCTTAATTAGCTCTGGACAAGAACCAACATTAGTAGATATTGTCGGTAACCCAGCCAGTCCATACTCTAACAAACTAACTGGAAATCCTTCGGCAGTAGAAGCTAATACTCCGATTGTAGCTTGTGATAAGATATTTTTCATATCGCTTTTAGCGCCATAAACAAACACAAAAGATTCTAAATTTTCTTTTTTTATGTAATCCTGAATCTCTTTTGAGTACCCATCACGATACTCTTCACCAATTAAATGTAAGGTCCATTCTATATTATCTACTACCAAAGCATTAAATGCGCGAAGCAGTACCAAATGATTTTTAGGTTTTTTTAGATTTGCTACGCAAACAATCCTTTTACCACTGTTCCCTTGTAAAACAGTTGTTCCTTTTTTTTCCGTATCAAAATCAGTGAAGTTGGGAATATATAATACTTTTTTACAAAATGTTTTTTGCTTTACCCAATCTAATAATTGATTATTGACAACAAAAACAGCGTTAAAAAAAAAAGAGCATAAAATCAAGATTATATTATCACTTGCTGTTTGATGCACTCTGGCACCATAATGCTCGTGCCAAATAATTTTTATCTTAGGATAAACAATTTTTAATAAAACAGCTGTGAAAAATGAGGTTCCGTGAGAATGAATAATTTCAACCTTATTCGTAACTATATATTTTCTTAATTTAAAAATAGCGCGGACATCTATGGTTTGCTTTTTATTTGAGAATAAATAAGAGCAATTAGACGTTATTTCATTCAAAAGAGGACCTTCTTTTCTAGTAGTCACTAATCCTGAGAAGGAAATCTGTCCGGCTAAAGCATTTGCATAATTTACCGCCATGCGCTCTGCACCACCAGCATCAAGAGAATCTATGATTTGAACAATACGCATTATACTAACATTTTTTTTATTTCGGCTTCAAAAACATCAAGCGTATAGTTCTGTGACCAAGAAAAAGCCGCCTGTTGTTTATCCAAATATTCTTTTTTATTATTTAAAAGCGATGCTATTTTGAAAACATCTTCTTTTATTTTTTTATCTAATAAAACACCTCTTTTACCATAATCTAACATAAAAGGAACACAGGAAACCGATGTTACAATGGGTACACAGCCCCAAAACATTCCTTCGGCAATAGCCTTAGGCCAACCTTCACTATCTGATGGAAGGACTACAAAATCACTTTCTTGATATGCCTTTTTCAGGCTCTCTTTATCTTGATTTCCTCTTAAAAAAACAAACTCAGTTAAATTGTTTTTTAAAATATAGTCTTCTAAATTATGTCGTTCTAAACCTTCTCCATATAAATTTAAACAAACATCAAACCCCTTATTTACTAGTCCCTCGATTAACTGTATTGCATAAATTGGATTTTTCCCTTTAACTAAGGTTCCTACGAAAATGAAAGTTACCTTAGAATCCAGACTTTTACTATTCAAAGGCTTCTTTTCTTCTTCATAATAACTGGCGGTAAAAAAGGACTTACAGTTTTTTGTTTGTCCATTCCATTCTCCATAAATGAGTACTTGCATGTTTTTTGTTAAAAAAGTATTGCTAAGTATTTTTTGCTGCAATATGTAAGTCCAAGGTTTTTTAGATTTTGGATCCCAATTTCCAGCATACTTAGCTGTTTTTGGTTTATTAGGGAAAAAAATCTGAACAATACATCCTAACAAGCCAATATTTCCTGGGCATCTTAGATGAATATGATCGGCTTTTTGCATTGCTTTAAATAAAGTGGCAAAGTTTTTAGGGATACAAAAAGCGGCTTCTAAAATGGCTTTGACTGATAACACATCAAATTTTAAAATGCTATTAAACTTTATGTTAGTATGTTCATAAGCACCGTCAATCGCCGATATTGATTCATTTGATACTGGAGCAACAATCACAAGATCATCTGCATATTTCCCCCAAACATTCATTTCATTAACATAAGGAGCGTAAGCAAAATACTGATTTTGCTCCTTTACATGAGGAACGCTTGTTATGATCGTTAAATTCATTTTTTATTAGGCTTACTAATCCATAAGCTCCACCAACCTATTGTCCTACCAATAGATTCGGTTAGTGCTTCTTTTTTACTATCACTTGTAAATGTATTACTAAATCGAATTAAAGTTAATAATATCGTAATCGCATGCCACTTTAATTGGTCTTTCAATTTAGGATTAGGGTTTTTAACACGCCAAACATACCAGCCATTTCTCACCACCATTCTTCCGTAATTATATTGATTGGGTCTTCCTGAAGGCTCGTGATAATGATACAATTGAACTTTCGTATTGACAATATTATTCCCAAAAGCTAATGCACGTATACTAAAATCAGCATCTTCATACAAACCATATCCTTGAAAATAGGAAGAGAATTTTATGTTATCAAAAACTACTTTTCTAAAAGCCATTGCCATTCCAATTAGTAAATCTACTTCGTAAGTCTTGCCATTTAATGGAAAACCGCAAGTTTTACCATGCGAAAAACTTGGCATTTTGCCTGGTCCTACATCAGATTGCAAACCCAAGTAATTGCGAACAACGTTTCTTTGTCCTTCTTTATAAACATACCCTTTAAATTGATATATTTTTTTAGAATTGTATTTTTTATTAGGCTCTTCGATTTCCCACAAATTTTCATTTATCGCTACTCCTCCAACTCCAGTAACGAGAGAGTCATTTTTAAAAGTTATAATTAATTCTTCAAAATAATCTGGTTTTAATTCGGTGTCATCGTCAAGAAAACAAACAACCTCCATTTCTTTTCCTACATGCTCAACTCCATAATTACGCTGCTTAGTTAATCCTCTATCAATATCTAAAACTTTAAAATATTTTAAGTTATGAAAAGAATTCGCTTGTAAAACCACTGCAGTTTCATCATTTTTTGAACCATCAATAATTAAAACTTCATCTGGATATAATGTTTGTTTCTGAACCGATTGCAATAATTTCAGCAATGGCTCTGGGCGCATATAGGTACAAATAATTAAAGAAAACTGCATTGCTTATTGGTGTCTAATTCCTAAATCAATTAATTTCTGGGCATAAAAAATAGACTTTTTAAATTGTAAATTTTTATAAGGCAGGCGGAACAAGCGGTAAAAAAAACTTATTTTTTTGCCGTGAAATAAATAATAAGTAAAATGTTTGTATTTATATTCCATTGCTTGTTCAGCTGTATAGTGTTTTAAAATACCATACATTACAGTTGGACTTGGAACAGGTTGAATATTTCTAACTGGCACATCCAATTCCCAAGGCTGTATTTTTCTTTTTTTACCAATTATTTTTGCTTGCGTTCCCCAAAAACGGTAGCCTCCACTTGGTGGTTTTAAATGTAAATTTACAGCAAAAGGGTTGACCAAAACTAGTACACCTATTTTACTTAACGACATCCCAAAATCACTATCTTCACCATAACCACCGTCATAATTAACATCATTCCCTACTAGCTTACTGACAAACTCCCTTTTGACGCAAGAATTTGCATTAGAAAACATTTGTGAACATCCACCTATAAATTGGGAAGCATTCATTTGCTCAATTTTAATTTTAAGATCATTCAAATCTTGCATGTGATGATCCGCTCGAATATCTAATCCATTACAAGCACCTGCATTGTACGTTTGTAAAAACCGAATGTGATTGGCTATAAAATTTTCTGGAACTCTGACATCATCATCTCCAAAAACAATATATTCGCCAGTACTTATCGCTATAGCTTCATTCCTGGCTCTACAACTTCCTTTTGATTGTTGCCAAATCACTTTTAATTCAAATGGATAACTTTTATTTTGATAAGTAGCATTATCCCTTTCTGATTCTGGGGTAGCATCTACAACAATTACTTGAGAAGGTTTGTACATTTGATTCGATAAATCATCTAGTAACTGCAATGTATAATCTTGCCTGAACATTGTAGGTACAATATAACTAACCGAAGGCGTTCCTGATATATCTTGTAATTTTCTTAACGGTATAAAATTAGTATCACCATTTTTTGTAAAGGCATTTTTGATTTTGAAGAAGCTAATCCATTCACTAATTCTCCAGAAACCCAACCTAAAAATCATATAAATGGCATGACTTGATTTGTAATTTTTTCTAAAAAAAACATGACGGTCTCTTCTAGAAATCAAAACATCTTCAATAGCTACATTTGAAAATAAATTATTAATATATAATGGAACTGCTCCCAGAAAACGATTACATCGAAAACCAAAATCTAAGGCTTGCATTTGAATGTTTTCATAATCCGTATCAAATCCGTTTGTTACTTCCCAAACTGACTTCCGAACTGCAAAAGCATTTGGATTCACTCTCCAGCTTACACATTGATCTACACCTTCAAAATCATTTAAGTACCAAAAAAAAACGGCTGTTTGATATACTAATTCTGGAAATGCATTTTTATAACCTTGTTCAAATGAACTATGCCAGATATCACCTGCTCCTTTTGACAAATTTTCCAATTGGTCAAAATCAGGATTACCTGTATAGAGAATAACTTCTCCGCTGGCGGTTATAAATTCATCTAACTTAATCATTTTAAAAAATCACTTTTTTATAAAAACCCATACTTTGTTTTGCTACAACGGCAATACTGAATTTCTGAATTGCTTTTTCTCTGGCTGCTAAACCAAATTCTTGCTGCAAGGTCGTTTTTTTAAGTAAGGTATTTATTTTGTTAGCATAAACAACATGCTCTTCTGGGTTAACCAAAAAACCATTTACTCCGTCATCAATTACATCCGAAGCCCAACCAATATTTGAAGCCACAATAGCTTTTTCCATTGCCATCGCTTCAATCCATGACACTGGCAAAGCTTCGGCAAAAGAAGGGAAAACACAAACTGCTGCTTGATTAATATGCGCTTGAATTGCTGAATAAGGTACACTTCCTAGATAATTTACATTCAACAAAGCTTCCTTTGTAAATAGCTCTTCCATCATTTTCCAAGTAGAGCCAGAACCCGAAATAATATCAGGCACATCTCTACCCACTAAAATTAATTGTGCCGTGGGATTTTCTTTAATCACTTCATTAAAAATAAAGGGCAGTTCTAATAATCCTTTTTTCCGAATGAGACTTCCAAAGTACAAAATGGTATTGGGTATTGCTTGTATTTCATCATTCTTTTTAAAAGTAGCAACATCAATAGAGTTGGGTATAATTGTAAATTGTTTTTTTATATCAAAAATTTCATTTGTTTTATCGGCAGTAAACTGACTTACGGCAAGCAATCCATCTGCATTTTGCAAAGCTTTTTTTTCATGAAATTTATTTTTCCATTTTACAGGACGATGATCTAAACTGCAGAAATAAGTATCTGAACCGTTCAAGCGAATCACTATCGGGCATTTTTTAGGCCTAATAAAAGAGGTAATTCCTGTCCAATCTGGCGCTTCTACTACATCAAATTGTTGTTTATCATGTAATTCATTGATTATTCGCTCTAGTTTTTTTCGAGTAAAAAACCAAGACAATCCTTTTACTTTGATGTTTTTAATACGTTGAATTACAATATTTTTTTCTTCAAAAACAGCATCTTGATCTTGCCCATAAACTAAAATACGCACTTCACAACCAGCAGCAACAAGACCTATGGCTAAATTCTTTATACTCGTTCCTATTCCTCCTGAATTACCAGTAAGACGATGCGGATACTCTGGTGTAAGAAAGGCTATTTTCATCGTTTCGTTTTAAAAAAATCACGTATGATAATTGAAGTGAATTTACGTGCACCCGCATCATTCATGTGCCCACAAGAAGAAAAATACTTGTTTTCTACAACCGCATTTTCATAATTGTAAATCTCAGGATAAGCTTTATGCACTTTATCAAAATAATTCATTCCAGTTACATCCTCACACATCGGTGTCATTATTGCTATAAAATTAATGTTATTGGTCTTGCATAATGCTTTTATCTCTTCGTAATATTTGTTTTGAGAGAGTGGGTCTAGGTTGGTAATATTGTTTTTCATCTTCCCTTTAGTGGTCCCCAACGAATAATACCCTCCCTCCTCTAACAATTTTGATTTTTTTTGAATGACCGTAAAAAAAGTTTCTCTAAAACCTATTCTCGTTTCAAACTTCAAATACCTATAAAACGGAATATAGTAGAGTTCATTAAAATCCTTTTCGTTTTCAAAATGCTTTCGCACTGTTTCAGAGCGATGCAAATACGGTAAATATTTAGCCGAAATTCCTTCTGCCTGATGGTCATTGGACAAATTCAAGTCGGCTTCAAGAATTACATTTTTGATATCGTATTTACGTTCAATCATCAATTTAAGAAGTAATGATGCTTCATATAAATGCCCACCACTCATGCCGTAATTGAATGTTTTCAATCCTTTTTTTTCGAATAATTCGGTCACAAAATGATTATTAGCTCTTGACGAACCTAGAATAACTACATCATAATCACGTGCGGTTGAATTAAAAACATAATCAATTTTCCCTCTGTTTTTTGACTGCACATAAACCGTTGTATAAGCAAAATCCAAGACCACAGCAGCTATTGCGGTTACCATTGTTATTTTTAAAATTAAAAGTAGAAACTTTTTCATAGTACTATTTAATGTGATTTTTAAAACTGGAAGTAGATAAATTCTTTGTAATCAGAAAAAGTTCCTAAGGCTAAAATAGCCGCAATTGCAAGACTTAATTTTAACCAACTATTCTTTCCTGAAATCGGTTCTTCTTTGAATCTATTGTTCCATTCCACCACAATAAAAAGTACGATCATCAATAGCAATTCATAATTGTATCTTTCATTGGACAAATATTGCGAACTGAAACTTCCGTCAGTAAAAATCCTTTTGATATAAAGGACGGCTTCTGTAATTGATTTTGCTCTGAAGAATATCCAAGCTAAGCACGCCAATAAGAAAGTAATAAAGATATGAAAGACCTCTTTTGCGGAAGCAAAATTCCATTTTAATTGAACCATTTCAATATTAGAACGATTTTTATTCAACAATAAAAGCGGCAAGAAATACAAGGCATTAATAAATCCCCAAGCAAGGTAAGTCCAGTTAGCACCGTGCCAAAAACCGCTCACTACAAAAATGATAAACACGTTGCGCACTTGTTTCATTTTGGAACCTTTACTTCCACCAAGTGGAATATATAAATAGTCCCGAAACCAAGAAGACAAGGATATATGCCAGCGGCGCCAAAACTCGGCAATATCTCTCGAGAAATACGGGTAATTAAAGTTACGTAATAAGTCCATCCCGAATAACTTAGACATTCCCAAAGCCATATCTGAATAGCCTGAAAAATCACCGTAAATCTGAAAGGCAAAATATACCGCTCCTAAGATTAAGGACCAGGAATTCATGTGGGTATAGTTGTCAAAAATCGCATTAGCATAGGTTGCACAAGTGTCGGCAATGACTACTTTTTTTACCAATCCCCATATAAATTGATAAGCACCTTGCTTGGCTTTCTCATAGTCAAACGTCCTTTTTACCTTGACTTGAGGCAGTAAATGCGTAGCTCTCTCAATAGGACCAGCCACTAACAGCGGAAAATAACTCACAAACAAAGAGTAGTCTACAAAGTTGTATTCGGCTTTTATCCGTTTATAATATATGTCAATCACATACGATAGGCCGTGAAAGGTGTAAAACGAAATCCCCACAGGCAAGACCACATCTAACAAAAACGGACTCGTTTTAAGTCCGAAATCACTTAAAAGTGTCGCAAACGAACTCGCAAAAAAGTTATAGTATTTAAAAGCGGCCAAGAACCCTAAGTTAATTCCGACGCTCAACCAGAACCAAAATTTCCTGATTTTTTCGTTCTTGTTTTTTTCTATTTGGATACCGGTATAATAATCTAGAAAAGTAGAGAAAACCAATAAAAATAGAAAACGCCAATCCCAACACGAATAAAAATAATAGCTAGCTAGAATTAAAAGTAGATTTTGACTGCTTTTGGTTTTATTAAAAACAAACCAGTACAATACAAAAACGATGGGTAAAAAAACCGCAAAGGATAGCGAATTAAAAAACATATTTTGAAATAAATGAACAGCGCAAATATACTATTTCGCTATCGTTATCCTTATTTTTAAGAAAGTAATTGCAAGTGATTTTCAACCATTTTATTTAATGAGAAATTCATTTCGATTGCTTTTCGAGTATTCGATTCAATTTTTATATTTCCAAGATAAATTAATTCTATTAAATCTTTAAGTGTATTACTATCTTTCGGTTCAAAAATAAATCCATTTTCACCATTTCTAATTATCTCTTCATTCCCACCAACACTTGTTGTAATCACAGGAACGTTTGCAGATAAGCTTTCTAAAATAGATAAACTAAAACATTCCATATGTGTAGGTTGTAACATATAATCGAACTTACAATACAACTCATTTAGATTAGCTTGACTACCCATAAATTTAAAATTAGAAATTACAGCATGCTCTTGAACTAGAACAATCAACTCTTCTTTGTAAGGGCCATCTCCAAAAACCGTTATCTCTATTTCAGCTAAAATTGCAGTCGGCAGTAGAGAAACTGCGACAATCAAATCTTGAATTCCTTTGGATTCTCGTAAATGTGACGCAACCAAAAAACTTGGTTTATTGTAATTTCGCTCCTTTCTTTCTTCAATAGAGTCAATAAAAACGCCGTTGTAAATTGTTTTACTTTTAGACTTTACATGAAAACCAAAATCTCTAATAACTTCCTTAACAGTATAATCCGACACACCAACAAACTGATCAATATATCTCGAAAAAAGAAATCCTTTAACTTTTTTCTCTATTTTCTTTTTCAAAGAATATCCTTTCAATGGTCTTGGGTTATGATCGACTCCAATTACCTCAGCAGTCGATAACTGTTTTATTTTTTTAAAAAACGGCGTACACAATGCTACAAACTGGGTGATAATATGGGTGTAAGTAGGCTCGTGCTTTTTGCTGAAATCCAGAAAAAAAGCTTCGATACTTTGATTCCCGCTTGCATAAATAGTAAGCTTGTTATAATCACCGTGATTCGATTTATTCGGGAAAAACCAATCTATTTGAATATTGTTCCGTTTACAACTGGCATCAAACTCCCAAAAGAAATAATCCATACCTCCTACACGTTCGGGAAGCAATTCATAATTACAAAGTAGGGCAATTTTCTTTAAATTATCCATTGAGTTGTGCTAGAGATTGAGCAATACGCTTACTTGTTCCTTCGAGAGATGCGCTGATTTGCATGGCGACCAACCCTTTTCGTTGAATACTTCGAGCAGCAGGATTTGCTAAGGCTTCATTTATTTGTTCGACTAATTCCTTTTCATCTTTAGCAATAGTAACTGCTCCGCTGTCAATCACTTTTTTATAATGATCGTAATTTAAAAATCGTTGATCATCATACAAACCGTTTTCAAGATTACCAAAAACAGTATTGATTACCGGTTTATCAAATAACATAAAATCCAAACTCATAGTCGAGCACATATTCACATTGAGATCAGTAAATTGCAATAGTGCGCGTAAATCTTTGATATCTTCTGTAGACGGAATGCGTTGTGACCAGGCTTCCGCATGGTTATCACGAGTTAGAATCCATTTGGGATTGTTCCAACTAATTTCTGGAAACTCCGCTTTGATTGCAGCAAATCGAGTTGCTTCTTCGGCTGGAGAAGTACGAACCAAAAGTTGACAATTTATTATCTTCCCGGCACGAATCGCTTTAACTATCGCTTTGATAACTATTGGATCATTCCCTCCAATACTAGCATCTGCACAGCTGTAGCAAATAATTTTCTTATTTTTATCTAAATCAAAAAGGGTATAAAATTCATCTTTAGAACAACTATATTGCTCCATTGTATAGGGTTCAAACTGGGGCGTACCCACTACTTTCACTTTATCGGCATCCACTTTAGGATAAAAATACAACAACTCCTTTTTCATCAAATTACTCCAAACCAAAAAAGAATCAAAGGTTCCTAACATCCTTCCTTTTGAAGCTAAATTATCCCAACTGAAAATAAAAGTAGTTGTTGGAATCTTATTTTTAATCGCTGCATATAAAAAAGGAGCTAAATAAGGTGGTCTTTGGTGGGTAAAGAACAACTGTGTTGGTCGGTCTGTTGCTAATAGTTTGATATACGATTTTGTTACTTGATGTTTTGAAAAACTAAAAAACTGTAATTTTTCGATTTGCTTAATACTCCAATCAGAGTGGATTACTCTTGTAACCGCATAAATACATTTTACTAAAATAGCTCTCAATGAATTCTCTTTAGGATAACCTGATTTCAATGTGTCGCTCATTCCGTAAAAAGATTTAAATCTTTGCAAATGTGCCACTTCTTTCCATTTTCTAAAAAACCAAGTTGTTCTAGGCTCTTCAAAAACGGCTAATTCTTTTATTTCAATACGAGCTACTAATTCTTCAGGAAAAGCGCTTATTGGTAGCCCCGAATAAAGGGTCACTGTATCAAACTCTTGGGCAGCTTCTTTAATGAAATCACTCATAATAAAATTACGAAAACCAACTCCATCGGTTATTACTATTCCTAGTTTTCTCATTTTTTATTTTAACTAGTCTGTTTCTTTAAATTGTTTTTGGTGGTTGATTGTCCAAAAACTTTCTTTTTCGATTGTTTCTAAAAACAACTCACCACTATTTCCAGAACCAAAATCAGGATTTACAGCAACCGTTTGGTGCGCATCAATAGCTTTCAAAGCATTGCTGATGCTTTCAATCGAATAATCAACATTAATAATATCAGCATGAACGGCACGATTTTGTTGTCTTGTTCCAATATTTATAATGGGTAGTCCGTAATAAGGAGCTTCTCTAATTCCTGCACTACTATTCCCGATAATGAATTGTGCTTTTTTGAGTAAGGTTAAAAAATACTCAAAACGTAAAGAAGGAATAACTCTGAAGCGGTTATTATTTTTCAGTCGTTCGTAGGCCGAAATAATATACTTACTCCCCAAATCATTATTGGGATACACTACAATATAATTATGATCATCGGCTAGTAAACCATTTACAAAATCATCTGTGTATTGTTCCATTTCACTTGCTTCGGTAGTTACTGGATGAAACATAACAATTGCAAATTTTTCAAAATCAACTTGATAATAAGCTTTGGCAATTTCAAGGTTAGGCAACGTATTCGAAAACATAATATCAATATCCGGGGAGCCTATCGTAAAAATAGACGAAGCAACTTCGCCCATTTGCAGCAATCGTTTGGCCGCTTCATCATTAGAAACAAAATGAATATGACTCAGCTTACTCACACTATGCCTGATTAGTTCATCTACCGTTCCTGATAATTCACCACCTTCAATATGAGCCACCAAAGTATTATTTAAGGAACCTACAATAGCACCCGCTAGCGTCTCCACTCGGTCACCATGCACCACTATTAAATCTGGATTTATTTTTTTTAAATAACTAGACAAACCTTCAATAGTCTTGGCCAATGTTAAATCCATTGTGGCTTCATCGGTATGGTTTTCAAATGTATAAATATTTTTAAACTGACACCGTTGAATCTCTAGTAATGTATAGCCATACTCCTCTTGCAAGTGCATTCCTGTAACAAATACAAAAACCTCAAAACTAGGATGAACATCCAGAATTGAAATCAATGATTTTATTTTACTAAAATCAGCACGAGTACCTGTTAAAAATATTATTTTTTTCATTGCTTATTTTTCAATTAACATTGTCAGGCTGAGCGGAGTCGAAGCCCTTTTGTCAAATCACGTTTTCCTTTAACTAGATTCTCGACTCCGCTCGAATTGACATCGTACTTTCAAGAACCACTCAATTGTCAAGCTGAGCAGAGTCGAAGCCTTTGTTTTTAGAATGTGAATCATTTTTACATTCTGATAAAAAAGGTAACAGATCGTACTCTCCATTTATAAGCGCTTCTTTCTTAGCTCTACTCCATTTTTTAATTTTCTTTTCAAATTCTATTGCCTGCTTTGGATCTAGAAAATCTTGATACCATACTAATTCTACTGGTCTAAGTTTATAAGTGTATGCGTCAGGGTATTTACCAGCATTGTGCTCTGTAACGCGCCTGTCAACATTTGATGCAACGCCTACATAATAGGAGCTGTCTTTACACTTTAACAAATAAACATAGTAAAATTTCATTTTTGCTTACAGTTTTTAATTTGCAAGATTCTCGATTTCGCTCGAATTGACATTTGTTGTTTCAAGTACCACTGTCAGGCTGAGCGGAGTCGAAGCCCTTTTTATCTTATCAAGTTTTATATAAACCAGAAATCAAGCTCCTTTAGATTTAGCAGTTTTGCTAGTATACCAGTAACTAGAATAACTTCCGATTAGACTATCAAGTTTTTTTTAATTTCTTTTCGTATTTCAAATTTCGCCTTTAAAATTAAAAAGTCATGAAAAATTATTTTAAAGTAATTAAATGTATTTGTAACGAATATTTTTTTTAGAAAAGAAAGTACAATCCTAAATGAGCTAGGAAATGTATTTTTATGTAAAAGACATCCCGATAATGTCTCATTTTTATACCTTGAAACACTTGAATTCAGATCTCTTTTTACAAAATAAAAGAAAGTTTCATCTAGATCTTCAATTTCAAATCCGTTCTTACAAACCCTCTCAGACCATTCCTTATCCTCGCTAAAAGTCAAGTGCTCATCAAACTTATACTGCAACCACACCTTCTTATTCACGAAAGAACAAGCCGTCATTAATCCATGTTTTAATGGCTCTAACACTTTAAAATCATTTTCAATAGCTCTCTTATAATTATCAATACTATTAACAAACCTAACACCCGCGAGATTCTTGTTATTATTAAATAACGCTACTGCCCTACTAAAAAAACTTTTCCCAATTGGAATTGCGTGTGAACTTAATAGTAATACAAAATTAGAGCTAGCTGTTTCCATTCCGAGATTTGTTGCGCGTCCGTAACTAAAATCATCGATAGTAACGATCTTACAACCATACTTAGAAGCTATAATTCTACTATTATCAGTAGATGCATTGTCTATAATGATAATCTCATTATACTCTCCTAAATATCTATCTGTAAGTATTGCTAAAATTGTATTAAGTGCATCGGCTTCATTCTTATTTCTTATAACAATTGATATCATACTGGTATCTTAAATTTCTATATCCTCCAACCTCAATTGTTCATCATTATCTATATCCCTCAAAGCAATTTTACCTATCAACTCATTAAATCGTTCCGCTAAAATTTCACCTGTTCCAGGGCGTTTTACCCAAATATTATCCATGGTAAACGGTTCTCCCTTTTTTATTTGCTTAATAGTACATACTGTTGCAAATGCAAAATCAATAGTGACTTGTTCTGCTTTGGCTGGTTCTTTAGTGCCACCTCGCATTTGCCAAATTTCATTAGAACTCACAATTAAATGCTTTGTTGCCTTCTCGTCCATACTACACACAATATCTGGACCTGTGCGTTGCATGGTATCTGTAAAATGACGCTCTAGGATACTTGCACCCAAGGCCACTGCCCCCAAACAGGCATTGTTATTCAAAGTATGATCTGACAAACCAAAAACCTTATCCGGAAAAGCTTCGTGCAGTTGTGTCATGGCGCCAAAACGAACCAAATGAATAGGCGTAGGATATAAATTGGTAGTATGCAATAGCGCTACCGGAACCTTGTGTTTATCAAAAATGGCAACTGCCTTTGCAACACTTTCGATAGTATTCATTCCTGTGCTCAAGATAACGGGTTTGCCAAAAGAAGCGATATGCTCTAATAATGGATAATTATTGCACTCACCTGAACCTATTTTATAAGCTGGAACATTTAATTTTTCTAATCTGTTTGCCGCCGCTCTTGAAAAAGGTGTCGAAATAAAAATCATGCCTTTACTTTCAACGTATTTTTTTAAACTTAATTCGTCTGCTTCATTTAAGGAACAGCGTTCCATGATTTCGTAAATCGAAACATCAGCATTCCCTGGAATCACTTTTTTGGCAGCACCACTCATTTCGTCTGCTACAATATGTGTTTGGTGTTTTACTACCTCCACTCCTGCTCGATGAGCGGCATCAACCATTTCTTTGGCCACAGCCAAAGAACCTTCATGATTAATTCCTATTTCTGCGATGACCAATGGTGGGTAATCTGGGCCTATTTTTCTTCCTGAAATTTCTATATAGGGGTTCATAAAATATTTTATAAATTAAGTTTTAGGAATTTTTGATATAAATATTCAGCATAGTCAAAATCATCTTGGGTGTCTATATCAACATTTGCAAAAATATGTTTTACTTCATAAGGGAAGCTATTTGCAGATATAATTATATCATTTAATAGCAATGGCGCTTTTGTTATATAAACTAATCCATTTTCATAATACAAAGGCTCTAAATCCTGACTGCGTTGCCCTATAGTGTAATTAAATGGTTCGAATTTATTCCCAATTATTTTTCCGAATTTTTGATGGTTTCGTGTAACTGTAAAGAGGCTATCATAATTCTCTTTTTGGTAGACTTCAAAAGCTTCTTTTAGCAAATTATCTGGTCGTAAAGGATTTGTAGGTTGCAATAGAATTACATTTTCTACATCCGTATCAATAGTTTCTAAAACATGTTTTAAAGCTGAAATTGTAGACTCAAGATCACCTGAAATACAATCTGGCCTGTCTATTATTTTGGCTCCACAAGCCAGTGCTATTTTTTTTATGTTGTCATCATCTGTAGATACATAAACGTCATCAATAATATGGCTATTGGCTACTGCGTATTTTATTGAATGCACCAGCAAAGGCAAACCACCTAACAACTGAATATTCTTTTCTGGAATGCGTTTTGATCCTCCTCGAGCAGGAATTATGGCTATGTTTCTCATTTTAAAATTTTAAAGCTGCTAATTCTCTCATTTTTACAATCAAAGTTTTATCAACTGGATTCCGGTATCTTAAAATTTTTGGACTATTTACTAATACAACAAATACAGTTTTAAAATATATTTTAAAACATTCTAAATCTTTTAAAGCATACTTCTTAAAATTGTGCCAATACAATTTTAAAATATTGAACAAAGGAAATGGATAATAAACTAAAAAATAATAAGTCGAATTTTTTAATTGTTTTTCGAATCTAAAATAATTTTGTTTATTCAACTTCCTTTGTTCTTTATTTACCCGATGATTTATTTTTACTCGATTCGTGTAAAGAATATCATACTTATTCGCCAAAACTTCTATTGAAACACAAGACTCTTCTCCATAAATATCAATCCAAACCGGAAAACCATTTATTGACATATAAACTGACTTCCTAATTGCAAATCCACAACCAATAAATTCAGAACATAAAAATTCCTTTTTTACTTTTTCAGATCCTTCAAATGCATCAATATCATTAGCAAAAATTCCTTTTACCTCTTCGAATGCTAAAACACCTACATTAGAATTTTCTTGAAATAAAGTTTCAGTTAAATTAATAAAATCCTTATTTAAGGGATGTGCATCATCATCAAGTCCTATTAAAATTTCCCCATTACCAAGAGGATAGATTTTATGCCTCGCTGCCGATGCGCCTATTGATTTATTAGAAACAAACCATCTTATCCATTCAAGCTCTTTCACAAACTCCTCTGAACTATCGGTGCATCCATCTAGAAAAACCAAAACCTCAACTTGTGATTTGTCTATTAAAGAATCAATAATTGTTAATGTTTTAAACAAATCTTCTTTTCTGTTTTTGGATACTATTAGAATTGAAACTTTCATTTTATTGAAACTTTTTTTAATAGGTTTTTTAAAAATTTAATAATATTCCCTTCTATATATGTTGTAAATAAAATACTGATTACTATAAGAAATACAATTATGATGAGTGGTTGAAAAAAAAATAAACTCTTTAAAGCTAAAATATTTTTATTAATTAGAAAAACACCTATATTTTCATGTATTAGATAAAGAAAATAAGAGGAAACCCCAATTGTGTTCAAAAACTTATTATTTAAGAAAATGATACTCTGTTCATTGTAAATCATTATAAAAAATAGCAATATAAAAAAAAAGATCAAGCATATTAGTTTTAGATCCTGACTATTATTAAAACATAAAAAACCAACAAAAAAGACAAAGCAAATTTGTAGCATCAATGAATTTCTTATTTCGTTGATGTTATTTTTATAAAAAATATAAAAAAGAGCCCCTAAACAAAAAAAAGGCAAAGCACTTATTAAATTAAAAATAGATCTTAATGACTTTAATTTAACAATTAACAAAGAACTAGAGTAATAATGTGATAATAAAAAATTTGCCCCAACAAGTGTGACAGTTATTAAAAAAAAACAAGCATAAAATCTTTTTGGAGATATATAGTAAACTATGGCTGCCAAAAAATAAAACTGGATTTCAACCCAAAGACTCCAATAAGAACCACTTATGTAATCTAATTCGAATCGATAGCGGGTTAGCGAGGAAATTAAATCTGGTTGAATAAAAGTAAGGCTTACTAAAACATTATTAAAATAATGACTCGTTGGAAATAAAAATGAGGTATCGAATGCATTAAAAAAAAGGTATGTTAAAATAGAAGCAAAAAACATTGAAGGCAATAATCTAATATACCTATTAATCCAAAATCTCTTAAAAGTACTTGTTCTCTCTAATGTAAAAAAAATAACAAAGCCACTAATCATGAAAAAAAAATGAACACCAAACTTACCATACCTAAAAAAGTCATAACTCTTTTCATAGGGATATAAATTACTCCAACGAGAGAAAAAATGAAAACAAATAACCATCAAAATAGCTATTGCTCTAAAACTATCTAAAATTTCGATTCTTTTATTTGTCATTTTCTTAATTAAGTTGACTTTTGATTAACCTAATTTTAGTATTAAATTTCACTCTTTGGAGTATTAAAAACCAAATAAGAAGATTATATCTGCTTACATTAGAACGTTTCCAAAAGTCTAACATTTTACGTGATAACAGATACCTTATTTTTTTTCTGTCTTCTTTTTCTAAGCTATTAGCATGATTTAAAAACAATTCATTAAAAGAATCTATTATTATTTTTAATTTAATTCGAAAGTTTTTTTGAATGTTTTTATTTGTATCATAATAAAATTCAAATACTTGTTGTGGCGATAACTTAATATTAAAAGTTTTCCAATAGTTCGAAATAAGTACCGATCGCTCTCTAAGATGTGTGTTTTTGTTTTTTTCTAAACGATGGTTACTTGTTAAAACAATTCTGTATTTCATTAAAAAATCAGGTAGATTCGCTATTTGAGAAATACGAGAAACTCTAATCCACAAATCCCAATCTTCACAAGTCTGAATTTCTTGATTATACCTTAACTGACTGTTTAAAAAAAAGTTGGTTCTAAAAATCACTGACGAATGACCAAATGATGCCCCAAACAATAAATAATATTTCAGAAAATCATCTTTAGTAGGATATTCCCACCCAGATACTGGATTAGTTGACATTTTTCTTAGCCAAAATCCTTGTGTTCCAGACATAGTAATTTCCTTATGTTGATCCATAAAGTCAACTTGCTTCTGGAATCGTTCTGGAAAACACCAATCATCGGCATCCATTCTAGCAATGTACTCATAATTAGGCAGTAACTTTTCTAAACCCAAATTAAGCGTTTTTGCTATACCCAGATTCCTTTCATTTTTTATATAAAAAATCCTCTTATCTGTATAATTTGAAATAATTTTAAAACTATCATCTGTAGAAAAATCATCATAAATATAAAAATCAAATTCAGAATAGGTTTGATTTAAAATAGAATCGATACTCTCCTGTAAATAGATAGCACAATTATAAGTAGGCATTAGAACAGCTAATTTTTTCATTTTAAAATTATTTGTTTAACATACGTAACCGCTTCAATGTTTACATTAGAATCAAATTTTCTTCCAAACAATATATTCTCATTATCATTAATTAAATCGTTTATCGTAAGATATTTAGGACTTGATTCTAAACCATTAAAACTAACTAAATGTGTAGCAAAATTATTTATCCGGAATTGCTTATGTACATCATAGTTAATTATTAAAGACGAAAAATACAATTCATCAGGAGCAAATGAATTTTTAAAAACTCTACTAAACTTAGAATTTGACTTATTGTTTTGTAACACAAATGCAACCAAATCTTTATTTAAAATCATCCATTGACTGCTTCCAAATATTTTAAAATCTGGAAATGTTTTTTTAAATTGATGCATTGGTAATAAAAAATGCAATCGTGCTTTTTTTATTAATCGATTTAGCCAATAATTAAATTTTCGACACTTTTTATGTTCAAAAAAATAAACGTTTTCTAAACGGAACCATCCACCTCCCCACCATTTTGCATAAGGTAACTGCCAATGGTGCAAAAAAGATGTTTTACTATTTTTTTCTAAAAAACAATGAATATAACTATTTGTTTTTAATGGTAAATCATCTCCAGACAACATGATGAAATGATAATCAGCATCTATATGTTGGTTATTCATAAAATCTTGAACTTCTCTCATACCGTTCAGAGTAGCTTGTACTAAGCTATATTTACCCCACTTACATACAATTCTATTTTTTAAAAAATAACAATTTGTACTACAAATGCTGTTTTCATATTTTTTTTGATTTTCTTTTTTATCTATATGTATAAAAAACAAAGACTTATCATCTTGCAATAGCGAAATCAACTCTTTGAGTTGTTCCGGATCCTTGTGAGCAAGAATAAAATAGACTTTTAAATACATTATTGTCTGTTTAAAATAGACTGCAGTTTATGAGCAAATAATAAAGGTGGATTTTCTGGTATGTTGCTTATTATTTGGCGCCTTGCATTACGCCCAATTAATTCCCAATTCATTCGCTGCAGCCAAGCTCTTTCCAATGCTTCATCAACATATTCTACTCTTGGTGCTGCGGCAATAAACCCAGTTTCATTATCTACTACTAACTCTGTGTTTCCACTTACATCTGTTACAATTACCATTCGTTTACAAAGCATTGCTTCAACAATTACAATGGGTAATCCTTCAAATCGCGAGGTTAAAATAAGACCATGGTTGTGTTTCCAGATTTCATTTGTTTCTGTATGGGAATGAATACATACCTTTTTTAAATCATACATTTTAACAAGATCTTTTAGATTTTCTAAATCATTTCCATCTCCGTAAAAATTGACATACAAATTTCTATCTTTCCATTTTTCTTGAGACAACACTTCTAACAAAACGTCTTGCCCCTTGGCATAAAAATCATAACGCCCCACAAAAGCCAAATGAAAATTGGTTTGTTTTGGAAAGCCTAAATCAATAGCAAAAGAAACATTAAAAGGATTTCTAATTACATCCGCATTATCAAGAAATAAACCTAGCTGATTTTGAGTTGTCTTAAGGTTATCCTCACTCACGAAGTAATTCATAAGGCTATTTTTAAAACCCAATTTCATTTTTTCTCTCAAAATAAGATTAGGCCACATCCCCTCATTAACAGCATGGGAAAGGGTTACATAATCGAACTTGTTTTGCAATGCAAATACCATTATATGAACACCATTAAAATTAAATCCTTGGTTAATAACCATTAAATGTGGATTATAATCTATAATAAAATCTTGCCTTAAGTTTGAAGCTTTGAATCTTCTGTTATAAGTTAAAAATCGATTTGCAATTCGTTTCCCTAATGGTAATTTACCCTTTGAATCCCTAACAATTTTTATTTTACTTTCTTTTTCAAGCAAAAGCAATTCTTTTGGAAGCACCAGCTTTTCATGAATAGCGATCGCTATTAAAAAGTTATATTGCAACAATTCTATAACAGCTCGTGACCAAAGTAATTCACTACCTCCCCATGAAGTGTTTTCTGTAGTAAAGAGTATTCTTTTAGAATTATCCATTTAAAAATGCAATTTTCGTTTTATTTTTTTTATGATAATTTGAAGTATTTCTTTTAAAGCAGGTTCTTCTTTGAGTTTCTTATTTTCAATCAGGCATTCCCGAAAATAAAACAAATGTCTCAATTCTTTTTTATTAAAGATGTAACCCAGCAATAGTGGTCGTTCTTTCCAGGCTTCGGCTAACATTGAATTATCACGAACTCTGTAATCAAAGAAAGTAGTTTCTACATATTGAAATCGACAGCCTCTTACTGCCATTCGCAACCATAAATCCCAATCTTCAAACCCCATAACCGGCATATTTTCATCATAACCGCGCAACTCTTCCCAGACTGATTTACGGAAACCCGCACAAGCATCGATGTAATTATTCAATACCATCTCGGCTACATCAAAAGGCTTGCCTTTCCACACTGAGTTCTTGTTCCCAAAAAGTTGCGTATCACCATGAACAACATCAATCCCAAGATTTGAATCGAGAACTGCAATGGTTTGCTTGATACATTCAGGACGTAATTTATTATCGGCATCAAGAGGAATAATATACTTGCCTTTGGCTAATTTAATGCCATTATTTCTGGCTTTGGCCAAACCAATATTGGCTTGATGAAGAACAAATATAGATTTGTCCTTCTGCTCTATTTTCTCTAAAATTTGAAGAGTCGCTTTATCTGTAGAACCATCATTTACTAAAATGATTTCATAATCTTCAAAAGAAGAATAATACTTAATGCTCGCAATAGCTTCTTCCAGATAATGTCCTAGATTATAGCAAGTGATGATGATGGAGAGTTTGGGGCGTAACATAAATTAGAAATTATTAAACTCTTTTTTTAATAAATTATATCCAAGTCTGTTAAATTTATTCAAACATAACGAATTGTATACTAAAACAACAAACCCGACAAGAACGTTTTTAACAGTTAATACCTCTTTTCTTAATCCCAATAAACAAAACTGAAAATAACCTTTTATATATTTTTTATCAAGTGCAAGTTTATGAATCATTTTTTTAAAATAAAACACAACTTCACGATCCTCTTTATTCAAATAGATTTTAAAAAATAAAAGATTGTTATTTAATTCTGAATATAATGTATACTTTACACTAGTAACACTTAACCTATAGTAACAATCTGAATTTAAAAAATTTGCATATTTCAACTTAAATCCTTTTTTTAAAGCTCTAAGATGTAATTCTGGATCTTCAATCATTGTCATTTCTTCATTAAAACCATTGAGCTCAAGTAATACACTCTTTTTCCATAATGGTCCAGTTACAACAAAGGGTTGAATACCTTTCATAAATTCTTTTTTGCACCATTCACTTTCATTTTTTTCTTGAATATTCTCATAAACAAATTTTACATTATCAATTGTTTCTTCAAAAGCTGACATCTTAAAAATCCAAAAATCAAATTCCAAATTTTGCAATGCAAATTTAATCCTATTTTCCAAACAAGTTGGAACAAGCAAATCATCCGAATCAAGGAAAATAACATATTTGCCATTAGCATTATCTAATCCAACATTTCTACAGGAAGAAGGCCCTTTTGATTTAATTTCAGGGCGACGACAGTAATTAAAACGAGTGTTTTTTTTTAAATATGCATTAATAATCACTGGAGTATTATCAGTACTACCATCATCCACAATGATACACTCCCAATTAGTATAGGTTTGTGCTAAAACACTATCAAGAGCATCGCAAATAAGATTTGCTCGATTATAAGTGGGAATAATTATGGAGATTAATGGTTTCATTATAAAAATCGATTAATTAACATTCTTCTAAAAACTTTTATTATTTCTACAATCGAACCAATCTCTAAATATTTTTTTATAATAAAAAACCATCTTTCTGTACTCATTTTATTCTGATCTTTTAAAATCACTTCATATCTCACTAATAGCAACAATTTAGTTTTATTCGAGAACTTATCAAATGACTCTGTAATTAACTCTGAAAAAAAAAGCAATCTAGCCAGATCCTTTTGAGTTTTACCATTTTTATTTCCAGATATACTTTGATCAGAAATTCTAATTACAATTTCTGCATCATTAATGGAATAAATTGGCTTATTCTCGGAAAAATCAAGCCATGCTCTATCGTCACTATGCCAAGCAAGAGGATATGCTTTAAATTTATTTTTTTTATATACTTCTCTTGTAAATATATATTCTGATAGAGAACTTCTTGTAAACCCCTTAAACTTTCGATAATAAAAATCGGAAATGGTTTCAAATTTTGGATGAACAGTTTGATATTGTGTATTATTTGAATCATCAAGTTTGACACTTGTCCGAAATCTAACAACACTAATTTCATACGTGATAATTTCATTCACATTCTCGTAAAAACAATCAACTACATTATCTCCCAACACATCATCATCCCCTAATATCATTATCCACTCTTCATTGTTTGATAATGCAATACAACGCTCCCATTGTTGGGTAAGTAAAGTACCCCCAAGATTTTCTTCAAAACGATGATATTCAAAATCGAACTTTCCTTTGTACTTTTCCAATATAACTAAAGGATCTTCTGAGCTTGCGTCATTTCCGATATAGACTTTAAACCGTTTGTCTGTTTGATTGGCTAATGATTCAAGGGTTTCTTCAAAGAAAGTAAGTTTAAAATATGGGATTATTATGGATAGCATTATTCTTTTCCTAGTATTTTTTTAATAGCAGACTTAACAATTTTTTTTATTGGCATAGGACTCAAAACCTGCATGTTTTTATTGGAAAACTTAGCAATAAATTCATCACTAGTAGTACACTCTAAAAAATATAATTCATTCCAAACCTCTGGACTTAATGGATGTATATTTTTATAATTTTTGTAATTAAAAACATTTAAACTCTTCCAGAAATCAAAATATTTCATCGTGTCAAAATCATCCCTATGCCCCCAATTCTTTATTTTGATTAAAATCTCATTCTCAGATCTTGCCCAAGATTGATGTATTACATTTATATTAGTTTGAAAATTTCTAATTCTATAATTTGTTCTAGTTTGTGTATTAGTATTTTGATTAGTGATAAAAGGAAACTGTTCATTGTTTTCTATATATAAATAACCTTCTGGCAACTGCCTATACAAAGTCACTAGTTTACCATTCAAACATATTGGCGTCAATCGTGGATATAGCGATAAAAACCAATATTTCTTTAAATAAGCAGCAACAGTTTTAAATTCATAGACATATTCATCTACATCCAATTGAATTTTCCATCCCCTCCCTAATTTAGATAAAGCCATATTCCTTTCTCTCGATTCATTTTCCATAGGAGTCAATTCTGGCAAATAAAACACATCAAAATAAAAATCTATTTTGTTTTTGATATCAAATTTTCTAATCTCAACAAAAAAAGATTCAGGTATTTCAAAAGTATTCCCACTCCATGTTTTTCTATCAAGATCAATTGCAACTACAATTTTGTCCACATAATCATACAACTGTCTAATTGAAGTAAGCAACATAAAATAATCATATGAAACTAGATAACTAACTTTTATCATTCTTAATTTAACTTTTTAATGACCATTCACTTTTAACAAACACCTTTGAATGATTTGGTAATGGTTTTGTCCTTTTTGTAAAACTACCTTGCTCAACTCCAAAGATTAACATTCTCTCAATTTTATAAAGTGATTCAAGATGACTAGAACCAATCCAAAGATTTAAAATATATTGATCTGGTATATAAGTAATTTGTTTCAAAATAATTGTAAAACTTAAAAAATCCCCTTTTTCTACTCTAAAAAATGTAAAATCATCATCTTCATTGGTCACATGTGACATCAATTCAAGATTTACATTCAATATGTCAATCGCAATTGATAAGTCAACTATATTGTCGTTTGCTTTTATATCTATATTAATTTGTAAATCATGTCCTAAATAAATACTGTTAAAATTGTTAATCTTACTCCCGTTACAGATAAATTCAATATCCTTTATCTCTATTTTATTTAAAAACTTATGTTGTATACTTTTTTCTTCTAATTTTTCAATTGACAATTTTGAGTAATAATCAACACTCTCATTAATTCCCCCATCAAAAACAACTCTACCATTTTCCAAAACAATACCTCTAGTACACAAGCTTTTTACCGCCGCCATATTATGACTCACAAACAACACCGTTCTTCCTCCTTGCCTAGAGATATCTTGCATTTTGCCAATCGCTTTTTTCTGGAACTCGGCATCACCTACAGCTAGAACCTCATCTATAATCAATATTTCTGGCTCTAGGAACGCTGCTACTGCAAAAGCCAAACGCACTGTCATTCCGCTACTATACCTTTTAACAGGAGTATCTATATAACGCTCACAACCCGAGAATTCGATAATTTCATCTATTTTTGAGGCTATTTCTTTTTTAGTCATACCAAGAATAGCACCGTTCAAGTAAATATTTTCTCTACCCGTCATTTCTCCGTTAAATCCTGTTCCTACTTCCAGTAAAGAAGCCACACGACCACCAAACTTGATACTTCCAGTTGTAGGAGCCGTAACCCGTGATAAAATTTTTAATAAAGTAGATTTACCCGCTCCATTTTTCCCTATTATTCCCAATACTTCTCCACGTTCTACTTCAAAGTTAATATCTTGCAAAGCCCAAACATAATCACTCTCCCCTTTGGTCGAACGGTCATTTGTATCTCCAATTTTCAAGTACGGATTTTCCTTGCCTCGAACCTGATGCCACCAACGGTTCAAGTCATGACTCAACGTACCTGTACCTACTTGGCCTAAGCGGTATTGCTTTGAAATATTTTCGGCTTTTAAGATGATATCTTTACTCATTTTATTTATTCATTGTTCTACTTTCGCCAATCAATACCCGTAAATAGGTTGTTCATCTCCCGTTCTACGCTTGTCAAGAATTACCTTCTCACTCCTCACGAAAACAGAATTATCTAAAACTTAGATACTGCTTCGCGTTCTGAGTCACATTTTATTGACAGCAGATGCTACTTTATTTTTTTTATTCGTTAGTACTCTTTGCCATGACAAAGACTCCGCATCGACTCCCCTTCCTTCGGGGGGGGGCCGGGGGGAGGAATTTAAACAGTATCTATAAAACTCTTCTCCGTTTTATTAAAAATCAGAATACCTACTAAAAATACGATCATCGTTACCATAAAAGTATACAGCAATCCAAAAACAGAAAGCTCTCCTACATTCAAAAGCATATAACGGGTACTCTCTATAATATACGCTAGCGGATTGTACTTGACCAACCAAACGTACTCTGGCATTTTTGCTGCAACTAATGCCATAGGATAAACCACCGCTGAAACATACATCAGCAATTGTACACCAAAACCTATCAAATAGCTAAAATCTCTGTATTTAGTTACCAAAGAGGAAATAATCATTCCTAAACCTAGTCCTAGCACACCCATCAAAATAATTAAAGCCGGAAAAAGTAAACTCAAGATATTCAAGCTTATCGCTGCACCTTGAAAGTAATAATAAATGTAAAAGACTATAAAAATAAAAAACTGAATTCCGAATTTTAATAAATTAGACACGACAATAGAAATGGGTACTATGATTCTAGGGAAATAGACTTTACCAAAAATCCCTGCATTAGAGCCAAAAGTATTGGAGGTCCCTGTGAGGCAGGCCGTAAAATAATTCCAAACGGTGATTCCGGCAAGATTAAATAAAAATGGAGGAACAGTTCCTGTAGTAATTCCGGCAAGATTATTAAAAATTATCGTGAAAGTAATCGAAGTGAATAGTGGCTGTATTAAATACCAAAGTGGCCCCAGTACAGTTTGCTTATACGCTGTCACCACATCTCTCTTCACAAAAAGCATTAGCAAATCTCTATATTGCCACACTTCCTTCAGATTAAGTGAAAAAAACTTATTTTTAGGTGTTATTTCAAATAACCAATTGTTATCTGTATTTTCTTGGTGGGTCATGTATATATAATAATCAGATTAAAATTCGCTTTTCACCTTTCTTAGTCTGTATGGTATTTATAGTTCGCAAATATAACTTTTAACCCCAAATATTGTGATTTAATTTAGATTACTAAAAAATTAACTCTATTTTAACACAATGAAATATCGATTTTAGATTATTATCAAAAATATCCACCCAATTTATAAAAACAGCACTACGTTAACAGCTCGCTTTTATTTAAGGTCTTAAAATTCTAATCCTACTACGATAAATGGAAAAAACCACTTTTAACCAACTTTATGATCGCGAAAAAGAAACACAAACGGTATTGTTCAATCTTTTCCTCTACTTAAATTTTTAAATAGGCTAATCTGTGATTTATATACTCACTAACGCCTAAATTTTTTGTTCCTTTGTTTTTCATTTATAAAATAACAAAGCAGTGTTTTTCTTTTCAAAAAATAAAACGGTTTTAAAAGACCTCATTCCAGAAGGTCATATCGACATTCATTCTCATTTACTACCGGGAATCGATGACGGCGCCAAAACTTTTGAGGATACCTTAAGACTTACCCAGGCGCTACAAAGTTTTGGAGTAACTCAGTTCATCACTACTCCTCATATTATCCAACATATTTGGGAGAATACCCATGACGGAATCGTTACCAATAAAATAAAAACAGTTCAAGAATTAGAAAAAAACAGTATTAACGTTCCTTTTAAAGCTGCCGCAGAGTACCTTATGGACGATCAATTTGTACAGCTATTTCAATCTAATGATTTACTGACTCTCAAGGACAATTATGTGTTAGTGGAGATGTCTTACATCAATGCTCCTATTCAGTTGTATTCCATACTCTTTGATTTACAAGTCGCTGGTTATATACCTGTACTAGCGCATCCAGAGCGCTATCTATTTTACCATAATAATTTAAATGAATATGATAAACTTAAAAGAGCGGGCTGTGTATTTCAACTCAATCTATTATCAGTTGTGGGTTATTACGGACCTAAAATAGCTCAAATAGCAGAGCAGCTATTAGCAAAAGGAATGTACACGTATGTAGGTTCTGACGTGCATCATGACAATCATATTGCCGCTTTCGAACAAAAAATAAAACTAAAAGATTTGGTACCACTACAAGAAGCTATATCAAATAATCAGTTTTTCAACCTAGGATAAACTAACCGCTTAATAAAACCTCTTCCTTATTCTCTTGTCAGTGTCAGCTCGGTATATACACTTGCTTCAGGAAGTGATTTTATAAAATTTAGAGCACTATTTTTAAAACCATATTTAGAGCAGTTCTACTACTCTTTTTAGGTTTTGCCCTAAATTAGAAAAGGTTCACAGAGAATATCTTCCTGTGAACCTTTTTTAAGCAGTAACCTAATTAGTTATTATTTTACATCCAACAATTCAAAAGTAGAATTCATACTTTTAAATTCCGGAACTATTTTTTTCATCTTCCTAACGATCTCATCATTCCCAAAATAATTTGCTTGATCGATTAACTCTTCGATATCAGCATGCAAAGTTTCAAACTCATCTTGAATTTCTTCTGCAATCATTATTTTTTCATGATAAGTAGGAATCGTTTTCGAAGTATCATTAAGTAATTCTTCATATAATTTCTCCCCTGGTCTTAAACCTACGATTTGTATTTTGATTTCTTTTTCAGGAATGTATCCGGCCAACTTAATCATCTTCCTTGCCAAATCAATGATCTTAACAGGTTTTCCCATATCAAAAATATAAATTTCGCCTCCTTTACCCATCGCACCAGCTTCCAGAACTAACTGGCAAGCCTCTGGAATAGTCATGAAGTACCTAATAATATCAGGATGTGTTATTGTAACTGGTCCCCCTTGCGCAATTTGCTTTGTAAATAAAGGCACAACAGACCCATTAGATCCTAAAACATTACCAAAACGGGTAGTAATAAATTTGGTAGTGTTTTTTTCGCCTACATTTTGAACTTTTAATTGCAGCGACTGTACATATTTCTCGGAAATACGCTTACTTGCCCCCATAACATTACTAGGGTTAACTGCTTTGTCAGTAGATATCATTACAAATTTGTTTACCTTATACAAACAGGCTAAGTCAGCAAGATTTTTAGTCCCTCCAATATTGGTAAGAATAGCCTGAGAAGGATTTTCTTCCATTAAGGGCACATGCTTATAAGCAGCTGCGTGGAAAACTACCTGGGGCTTATATAGCCTAAAAACCTTATCCATTGCATCTTTATTTCTAATATCTGCAACAATAATTTTAATTTTTGAATTTGTAGGTAGCATTTCAGTCTCTAAATTCAAATGATGTAATGGAGTCTCAGCTTGGTCTAAGATAATAACCGTTTTAGGATTATAAATTAATACCTGCCGTACAATTTCACTACCTATAGAACCTGCGGCGCCCGTAATTAAAACCGTATTGTCTTTTAATTGTTTTGAAATAGATTTATTATCTAAAACAATTGGTTTTCTTTCCAGAAGATCTTCAATTTGAATCGTTTTTACTTTTTGCGATATCTCTTTTTGATTTTCCCAGTCAGCAATAAGCGGAACTATGTATACCTTATAATTAAACTCTAAGCATTGGTCCACAATGATTAATCGTTCTTCTTTTGACAAACTTTTATCAGCAATAATTACTCCCTCTGCTCCCACGGAGCGCATTAAAGTGGGAAGTTTTTTCTTTAACGTTAAAATAGGCAAATCCAACATTCGTTTGGAGGAGTTTTGATTATTTCTATCTACAAACCCTACAATTTTAAAACGAGGAGGGGATTCCAGCTTTAAAGCTTTTGCAACTGACATAGCGTTAGCGTCTGTTCCATAAATAACAGTTCTTGATAGTTTTATATCACTTTTTTCTAAAAGATAATGCTCGAAAGTTTGTTTGACAATAACACGATACAAAAATAATCCACAGAAAGAAAGCACCATATTGATAAAAAGTGCCGTATTCAAAAATGCCTTATGTCCGTATAGAAGATCAAAAGCAAAGTTAAACATTATGAATAAAATTAGAACCGCCAATTGCGAAAACAATAATTTAACAGCATCAATGAAAGAAGAGTGCCTTATAATTCCAGAATAAGTCCTAAACAACCAAAAAAAGAATATATTAACACCAAATAGCAATAAAATAAATAGTGCACTATAAGGAGTTGTTATATAATTTAACCCAGTACCCCTAAAAAGTAGATAGGTAAAAAAAAATGTAATTACTAAAACTAAAAAATCCAACCCAACTATTATCCACCTAGGTAAATAGCTTATATTATGGATATTAAATCTTAACTTTTCTTTAGAAAAAAGATTTCTAAAGAAAGAATTTGAACGCGGATTTATATAATTACTCAAAATAGACCTTTTACTAATTTTAATTAAGATGTCAAAAATACTACTATTTATTTTATTTATTCATTTTATTTAAAATCAAATATTAAAGATATTTATTTACTGAATAAATCTAAAACAATAGATTTTATTCTGTTTCGATCCTGTTCTGTAAGATTAGAGCCGGATGGCAAACAGAGTCCATTTGAAAAAAGCGTTTCAGAAACACCGTTACCATAATAGGGGTAGTCAGAAAAAATCGATTGTAAATGCATCGGTTTCCATAATGGTCTTGATTCAATATTCTCTTCCTCTAATACTAATCGTAATATTTCCCTTGTTATTGCATTTGTTTTCGAAGGATCTATTAGAACAGCACATAACCAATAATTGGAGAAGAAACTTTCGTCAGGTACAGTAAATACAGTAACCCCTTCTATTGCGCTAAACAAATCGACATAAAATTCATGCATTTTTCTTCTTAAAAACACATGAGCATCTAGAACTTCCATTTGTCCTCTGCCTATTGCTGCACAAATATTACTCATTCGATAGTTATATCCAATTTCAGAATGCTGATAGTGTGGTGCATCCTCTTTTGCTTGAGTTGCTAAAAAAACTGCTCGTTCTTTTAGTGCCTTAGAATTGGTTACAATCGCTCCTCCAACCGAGGTCGTTACAACCTTACTTCCGTTAAAAGATAAAACGCTAATATCTCCAAAAGTGCCACATTTTTGACCTTTATAACTACTCCCCAATGCCTCTGCACTATCTTCTAGAATGGGTATCGAATATTTATTTGCAATGCTCCTTATTTCCTCAATTTTATAAGGAGTACCATATAAATCGACAGCGATTATTGCTTTTGGTTTTAGTCCTTTAGAAATTCTGTCTAAAATCGCTGTTTCTAGCAGTATGGGACATAAATTCCAAGTCTCTGGTTCACTATCAATAAATACAGGGGTAGCTCCCAAATATAAAATGGGGTTGGCTGACGCCGAAAAAGTCATGCTTTGACATAACACTTCGTCCCCTGACTTAATTCCTAAAAGAATTAATCCTAAATGAATGGCCGCTGTCCCCGAATTTAGTACGGCAACATATCCTGAAAGTAAATAATTTTCTAAATTTTGCTCAAAAATAGCCAAATTTGGGCCCATTGGAGCAACCCAATTAGAATCAAAAGCCTCTTGAACGTACTTTTGTTCATTTCCACCCATATGAGGAGTCGAAAGCCAAATTCTATTCTCAGCCATTTCTTAAAAATTAATAATCATTCAGTTCATACTTTCCCAGTAAGCAGAATAATAATTATGCCCTATTAATACGCACTTTACTAATAATGATTGCCCTACTCCCTAAATAAATAAGAGTCATCAATAGTAAAAAACCTCCTATAAAAAGCAGTGACAAACTTCCATTTGCAACCATGTATATCACAATGACATTGATTCCCAACTGAAGAACCGCATAAAAAAATGCAACAGCGACATGAGAATATCCCATTTCATTGGCTAAGTATTGATACAAATGAGAACGATGAGGCTCAAATATATTTTCTTTCTTAAGCAGCCTATTTACTATAGTAATGACAGCATCAATTCCGTAAACGCTAAAGAATAAAATGTATCCTAATTGCCCAGAATCTGTAATTGTCTTTATCATAAAATACCCCAAAAAAAGCGCCATACTAATACTTCCCACATCACCAGCAAAGGTTTTTGCTTTTTTTCGAACATTAAATATTCCGAAAACCACACAAGACAACCCCATTGTGATAAGAAGTGGTAAGCTTTCTTCGTTTATTGCTAAATAAGCAAAACTTATAATTGCAGTTAGTGCATACAATACTGTTATTCCGTTGATACCATCCATAAAATTGAAAGCATTAACCCAACCTATCATCAAGACAAATACAATTGGAAGCAACCATATTGCTTCAGAAAATAAATTCAAATCATAAAACACTAAAAGCACAGCAACCACATGTGTTGCAAAACGTGGTAATTGTGACAATGGTTTCATATCGTCAATAAAACTTACTAAAGCGACCATTGTAACAGCCAACGTTAGCTCCCACGAAACATATCCCAAAGAAAAAGCAATTAAAGTGGCTACTGGAAAAATAATTCCACCCCCTCTTAAAGTGATTGTTGTATGAGATGACCTACTGTTAGGCTTATCAATAATATTGTATTTGTCTGCTATTTTAAAATAAATAAGCTCAATAGCGATTAACAAGATGAATAATATGAGGTATTGCATATATGGAATATTGATTTCATATTAGAAAATGATTACATCAATTTCTAGAAAGCACTATTTTTAAATAGTTACTATTTGTGTTTTAATAATCCTAAAAGATACTCACCATAACCAGATTTTTTCAAAGGGTCGGCTAGTTCTCTTAGTTGTTGTTCTGTAATGAATCCTTGGCGCCAAGCAATTTCTTCAATACATCCCACTTTTAATCCTTGTCGTTCTTCAAGAACTTGAACAAATTGGCCAGCTTGCATTAAGCTATTGAAAGTCCCTGTATCTAACCAAGCAGTTCCTCTACTTAAAATACCTACTTTCAAATTTCCTTTTGCTAAATATACTTTATTAACATCCGTGATTTCATATTCACCACGAGGACTTGGCTTGATGTTTTTAGCGATTTCGACTACTGAATTGTCATAAAAATACAATCCTGGAACTGCATAATTTGATTTTGGTTCTAATGGTTTTTCCTCGATAGAAAGCGCTTTGAATTCCTTGTCAAACTCTACCACGCCATAACGCTCCGGATCTGAAACGTGATAAGCAAATACAACTCCGCCTTGCGGCTTGGTATTTGAACGAAGCAACTCTTGCATATTCGAACCAAAGAAAATATTGTCACCTAAAACTAAAGCTACATCATCATTTCCTATAAATTCTTCCCCAATTACAAAAGCTTGTGCCAGACCGTTGGGTAATGCTTGTTCAGCGTAACTGAATTTACATCCTATAGTAGAACCATCTCCCAATAATTTTTTGAAGTTTGGCAAATCGTGCGGTGTCGAAATAATTAAAATCTCATTGATACCTGCCATCATCAATGTAGACAATGGATAATAAATCATGGGTTTATCATAAACCGGCATCATTTGCTTACTCATGGCTAGAGTAAGTGGGTGCAAGCGTGTTCCTGAACCTCCTGCTAATATAATTCCTTTCATAGTAGTACTGATTTTACGAATTAATTCGAATTTTTCAAATTAATCATTCTTTTATAAGTTAAAGATGGCGTACCAAAATTGATTAGTAAACCTAACTCCATTTTGGTACATTTTAAATAATTACTCAACTGAGTATAAAAAATAGTTGGCATTTGAGACACAGCTTTTATTTCGACAATAATTTCACCATAACAAACAAAATCAGCGCGATAGTATTTTTTCATTGGTTCATTATCGTAGTACAACGATAGTTTTAACTGTCGTTTGAATGGAATATTACGGATAGTCAACTCCTTTTCAAGAGCTTCTTCATATACTGCTTCCAAGAAACCAACACCTAAAGAACGATGTACTTTCATGCATGCTCCAACAATTGCAAAGCTCTCCTCCTTGAAAATTATTTTATCGTTTCCATCCATTCGTTTTTAATTCGTAGTTAATTCGAGTTAATTTGCGTACTGCTTCTCATAATACGTTGCATACTCCCCACTAGTGATATTACTCAGCCAGTTCTCATTTTCTAAATACCAATTTACTGTTTTCTCAAGCCCTTCCTCAAAAGTAACCGAAGGCTTCCACCCTAGTTCTTTATTAATCTTATTCGCATCAATTGCGTAACGTAAATCATGTCCTGGACGGTCTTTCACATACGAAATCAATTGTTCTGACGTACCTGCTTCACGGCCTAGTTTTTCATCCATGATTTTACAAAGTAATTTCACCAAATCGATATTTTGCCATTCGTTAAATCCACCAATGTTGTAGGTGTCATGGTTTACTCCTTCATGAAACACTAAGTCGATTGCCACCGCATGATCTTCTACAAACAGCCAGTCGCGAGTGTATTTCCCATCGCCATAAACCGGTAAAGGTTTATTTTGAATTATATTATTAATAAACAATGGAATTAATTTTTCAGGAAAATGAAATGGCCCGTAGTTATTAGAACAATTGGTCAAAACATAAGGCAAACCATAAGTTTCTCCGTATGCACGTACAAAATGATCTGAACTTGCCTTTGAAGCCGAATAAGGTGAATTAGGATCGTAGGCTGTAGTTTCAGTAAATAACCCTTCTGCTCCTAAACTTCCATAAACCTCATCAGTACTGATATGGTAGAAACGTTTTCCTTCCATATTATCTTTCCAAATCGTTTTAGCCGCATTCAATAAATTCATCGTACCTATCACATTTGTTTTTACAAAAGACAACGGATCAGTAATAGAACGGTCCACATGAGATTCTGCAGCCAAGTGCAATACACCATCAAACTGATGTTCTGTAAACAAGGCATCAATAAAAGCAGCATCTACAATATCTCCTTTTACAAAAGTATAATTAGGAGCATTTTCAATATCTGTGATATTTTCCAAATTCCCCGCATACGTCAAAGCATCCAAATTAAATATTTGATACTCTGGATACTTATTTACAAAACGACGTACCACATGAGATCCGATAAATCCAGCACCACCAGTAATTAAAATTTTTTTCATTTTATAATAGTTTCAATTGTATAAATTCTTTTATTTTATTCAAGACCGTATTAATATCTGTCAGCACTTCATCGTTGGTAAAACGGATTACATCTAATCCTTGAAATTCAATAGTAACAGTTCGTTCCTTATCTAATTTCTTTTGCTCCACAGTTTGGTGGTATTCTCCATCAATTTCTACCACTAATTTTAATTGGTGACAATAAAAATCCGCTACATAATTCAATAATGGATGTTGCCTTCTAAATTTACAACCCTCCAATTGTTTATTCCTCAACGACAACCACATTAGTTCTTCAGCCTGAGTAGGGTTTTCTCTTAATTTTTTAGCATTAGAAAAAATAATTCCCGAAGCACCTTTCCACATAGTATCTGAAAGTAATGGATTCTTTTTCATCCTAAAAGGTGTAAATAAATTTTAGTCAGTTTCTTTTTTGTTTCCCCTTGCCCTAAAGGGATCAAAAAAGAAACACAAAATTACAATTTAAATTGGCGCCACATTTTAGTTACAATTATACTCTCTATTTTCAGCTCTATTTAGTGTCGAGATAAATTCACGTTCTTAATTTTCGGCTCCCTTTAGGGACGGGGCAAACCGAAAACATTGAACAACTTTAAACTTTAAACTTTAAACATTTTCTCAAACTCTCTTTATAATCTGGAACAGTAACACCGTAAACCTCTTTAATCTTGGATTTATCCAACAAAGAAAAAGCAGGACGTGCCGCAGGAGTTGGATACGATGAAGAAGGTATACCACTCACTTCACAACTATCTCCTGTAATTTCTTGAATAGCCAATACAAATTCGTACCAACTGATTTCGCCTTCATTTGAATAATTATAAATTCCCGGAATCCATTCCTGTGCTGTTACTATTTCCATCATTGCCTGAGCTAAATCGGCCGCATAAGTAGGTGATCCAATCTGGTCATTGACCACACTGATAGTATCCCGTTCCTGCAACAAACGCTTCATTGTTTTTACAAAGTTATTACCAAAACGACTGTACACCCATGACGTTCTAATAATTAAAACATCCGGATTAACAACCATAGCAGCTAATTCTCCAGCACGTTTTGTAGCTCCATACACATTGATAGGATTGGTAACAGCATCTTCATTCAATGCAGTTGACGAAGTTCCGTCAAAAACATAATCTGTAGAAATGTGTATCAACTTAACCCCATGCTCTTTTGCATAGGTAGCAAGCACTTCAACAGCTAGATGATTCACTACATCAGCTAATTCGGTTTCCGTTTCTGCTTTATCCACAGCAGTATAAGCGCCACAATTTAATATAATAGTAGGCTTAATTAGTTCCAACTGTTCCTTTAGCAGCTTTATATTATTCAAAGAAATAGCTGTTCTATCTGCAAAAAACCATTCATATTGAGAATAGTTTTCAGACAAGACTTTTAACTCAGAACCTAATTGTCCAGTAGCTCCAGTCACTAAAATTTTTTCCATTTTGTTTTTTTAACGTAAAAGTACAAGGGTATTCCTGTCACTTTTATTTTATTTTGCTTATTCTACTTACAAAGAATCAAATTTTCGATCCAACAGACAACTTTAAACCTTAAACTTTAAACATTTAAACAATTTTTAAAACTCCCAGAGGACACAATTTCAGTACAAACAACTTTGAGTCCTTTGCGTCTCCTTTGCAAACTTTGCGGTTAAAACCAACTCTCTATCTAACCGACAACTTTAAACCTTAAACTTTTTTATAAACTTTAAACTTATAAACTCTTTTTTAAAACTCCCAATCAATTTCATCAAAACCAGGCAATATCAAATCCTTTTCAGAAACAATAACTTCCTCTGGACTTAACTGCCAGTCTATCGCAAGCGTGGCATCATCATAACGAATTCCTCTCTCACTTTCTTTATTGTATAACTGATCTACTTTGTACATCACTGAAGCCGTTTCACTCAAAACCGAAAACCCGTGCGCAAAACCATGGGGCACCATCAATTGTTTTTTATTGTCTGCACTTAAAACCACACTAAAATGTTGTCCGTAAGTCGAAGAATTTTTACGCAAATCTACTGCCACATCCAGAATTTCTCCTTCTAACACCCTTACTAATTTAGCTTGGGCAAAAGGGTTAATTTGCAAATGCAATCCACGTATCACTCCTCGTTTTGAGAAAGATTGATTGTCTTGTATAAATTGATAATTGATCCCATTCTCAAGAAATTTAGCCTGATTGTATGCTTCGAAAAAGAACCCCCTAGAATCTTCAAAAACCCTGGGAGTTATAATCACTAAATCTTGTATTGTTGTTTTTTCAATTGTCATATTGTGCCTATTATTTTTTGAATGATTGGAATGTTTTCAACAAACCTTCTTTTGATTCTATTGGCAAAGGTTTACCTAAAGCCATTACAATTTTTTGATTTCTTACCACATAATTTTCAGTAAGTTTTTGTAGGCGCTCTGAATTTAAAGGCAAATGCAAGTAGTCTCCCAATTTTGCTATTGATGTTATCCCCTTTTGTGATACATTCAATATTCTGCTTCTTTTATTTAAACTATTCCCTAACAATTGAATTAATTCATTTGTAGATAATGGTTTGTCATCAGCAATTTGGTAAACTCCTGAAAGAATTGAATCGTTTTCTAGTATCTCTTTAATAACGAAGCAAAGATTTTCAATACTTAAAAAAGAGCGTTGATTCTCAAAAGCACCTAGTGGCCAAGGCAATCCTTTGGAAACTAATTGGTATAATAAATTGAGATTTCCTTTATTTCCAGGACCGTGAATCATACAAGGTCTTAAAATATAAACTCGTTTTCCTTTGGGTATTTCTTGCGATAAAATATATTGCTCTGCTTTAAACTTTGCAATTCCATAATGCGTTTGAGGATCTGGCATCGTATCTTCTGTTAAAATGCCATTTACAGAATCAGCTACAGCTTTAACCGTACTCATAAAGACAAAAACAGTTGCTTCTGACGCCAAGAAAGCATCAAATAATTGCTTAGTCAACTCAAAATTAGCATCGTAATAATCCTGCGGACTAGACACTTTTTTCAAATCGTGCGCTTTCCCCGCTAAATGAATAATCGCATCAGAACCAATTACAAAATGTTGATTGGGTTTAAAACGTACGCTCCATGGTTGCACTTCATAAGATGACTTTAAATAATCTTTAAGATTGATCCCTACAAATCCGGAGGCGCCTGTTATTGCAACTTTTTTTACCATTATGATTTATAAATTTCTATGTATGCTTTCGACATTTTTTCCCTTGAAAATAAATTTACTCTATCTAAGGCATTAGAAGAATATAATTCATACAACTCTCTGTTATTAATCATTTTTTCAATAGCTTCTTTTAATTCGTTAATGTTTTTTGGTTCGACTGTAATTCCTGAATAATCATGTAAAGAAACAAAAGGAACGCCCGACTCTAAATTAGTATTTATCACCGGAAGCCCGTTAGCCATTGCTTCTAATTGAACAACGCCAAAAGCTTCGGCTTCATTAATGGAAGGCAATACAAACAAATCAGCTTCTTTATAAAACGCAGCTAACTGTTCATCATTGGCATTGGAAATAAAAGTCACTTTGTTACCAATTTGTAATATTTCTACTATAGATTTTAAACTTTCCAATTCCTCACCATTACCTACTATATTCAATTTTACGTCTAAATCTACTATGGCATTTAGCAAATATTCAACTCCTTTATACTTTCGCAGTTTCCCCACAAAAAGCAGTTGAAAACTGCGATCTTCTGGATATTTTTTTGAAATTGTCGTGGCATATTTTGGATCGAAACTTAGCGGGATCGTATGTACTTTATCAGCGTATTTTTGAAGTATCTGGGAGGCTTCAAAAAGTTGCGGAGACGTAACAACAATTGCATCTGCTCTATCAAGAACCTTTTCAATCATTGGATTATAAACACGTTCAATCCAACTCCACCTCGAATTTTTAATATTTGCATGCCAGGTAATTATAAACTTTTTACCTGACATTTTTTTAAAATATCGCAACAAGGCAAATTCCATTGTTGGAAAAGGATAATGATGATGAATTACATCATTATCCATTATTAACTTTTTTAAAGATGGGTATCTTAAATTTAGAGGTTGACTTTTTAAATAGAAAGGTGTAATTTCTTTTATGATTGTTTCTCTTTCTTTTTCTTTAATAGCCTTCACAAAATTTTGTTTGTGATTATTAGAATAGACTGTAAATCGTATATCATCAGAACTATCAATAATCCCCTGAACTATATTTTTAACGACTGTTTCCATTCCTCCTTGACATGGATCATAATATTTCACTAACTGAATTACCTTCATCTTTAAACTCTAATATTATTTATTACATCATATACTTTAACTCCAGATACTTCCCATTTGAAAAATCTGGAACGTGAACTCCCTTTTAGTTTTAATTCTTCTTTTAACTTTGAATCTGTAATAATTTTCAAAATTCCATTTTTTATACTCTCGTTATCAAAAGGGTCAACATAAAGAGCAGCATCCGAACAAACCTCTCTCAAACTAGGAATATCCGAAACAACAACAGCACAATCATTTCTCATGGCTTCTAAAGGAGGGATACCAAAGCCCTCATATAATGAAGGGTAAATAAAAAAATCACATTTTTTATACAAAACAGAAAGATCTGAATCAGAAACAAACCCTGTAAAAATAACACTCTCTGGATTTGACCGCAACTTAATGTTAAAATGACTCGAGGTTTTACCAACCAGAACAAGCTTGTAATCTTTTAAATTTAGTTCCAAAAAAGAATCTATCAAACGTTGCAAATTTTTTCTGGGATCTATTGAAGATACTGCTAAAATATATTTACGATCCACAACACAGCTTACAATCGGACTAATTTGGATATTATAAGAAAATTTTTCAAGATCATTAGCAACTGCGTTGTACACAACTTCTATTTTACCTTCATCAATCTTAAGATATTTTGTAATTTCAGTTTTAGAAAAATCACTTACAGTAAGGATTTTTAGAGCATTTTTTGCTGAAATAGGTGTTGCAATACTATAAAAAAGAGTGTACGCCTTCGAAAACCATTTCTTGTTATCATAAAAAGACAAATCATGAATGGTAATGATTTGATTCTTATAAAATAACGGTCCCAATCCTGACAGATTTAAAAGCAATGGATTTCCTTTACTTTTAAGGAATCGCAACAAATCTATTTGTTCCCAAAAATGAGATTTTAAATGACCAAACTGAACAATTTCAAACCCCTCCTTATTTTCATATACAACCCACTTTGGAATTATAATTTTAAAATCTAAACCTAATTTTTTCAATTGTTTGCAAATCTCCAGTGAAAATCTACTTATGCCATCCATTTTGTGACAAAGGAATCTACCGTTTATATAAATCATTCTAATAATTATGTTACAGAATTTTATTAAATAAATATCACTTTTAAATACACCAAAAAAATCAAATCCAATATATCAAAAAATTAAAATTCCAATCTCCTATTTATTTAAGTAAACATCAAGGTCGCTACCAATTTTCTCCCAATTATATTGCGAAACTTTAGATTCTAACTTTTTTGTCATTTCATCTCTGTTTTTAATTGTAGCAATGATACCGCTAACCCATTCATCTTTTTCCCAACCAACAATGCTAGTGCCAAATCCTGAAACGATATCAATCATTGCAGAGTTATGAGGGGCCACAACCGGACATCCACAAGCCATTGCCTCTAATAAGGGCAAACCAAAACCCTCATTTAAAGAAGTAGAAATAATTATATCTGCAACATTATATATTTCAACTAAAGAGTCAGTAGAAACATATCCTAGAAATTGTACATTAGAACCGTATTGCTCTTTTGAATCATTATGAAGTACCTCTTCAACACTACCCCAACCTTTACCCCCTATTACTGCAAGTGAAATTCCTTTTTCAGATAGGACAGACATCAAACTTAGCAAAAACTTTAAATTTTTTCTTGGTTCAAGTGTTCCAACAAAAACCATAGTCGTACCATTAAAATGATATTTCTCTCTTATCTTTTTTTTATCTAAATCGTCAAGATTTATCTTTTTAAATACCGAATTATCAATACCTGAACCTACGAAAATATCTTTGGCTTTTCGATGTGGAAAAAACTGTTTAAGTTCCTTGGAAGTATAATCTGAAACACACCAAATAAAATCAGCATTTTTAATTGTTCTTGAAGTGGATAAGAAATTCTCTATTCTAATATACAAAGACATTGTTTTGACGTAAGATTTAAAAACTAAATCATGTATGGTTACCATACGCTTAATTTTCCCTGTCAAAAAAGAAGGCGGCAAAACTTGACTAGGGCCCCAGAGTATATCAAAGTTCCCAAATCTTATCAAAAAAGGAAATTTTAAAAAAAACCATAGAACACCAATATCTTTTAAGAAAAATAGAGGCTTTACAGTAATAAAAACATTTCCATTTTTAAAAGACAAACGCTTTAGTATGGTATTGTTAATTTCTTTATGAGAAAAAATAAAAATTACATTCTTTTTGTCTTCTGAAAGAGCATTTATTGCATTTAATGTAAAATTTGAAATTCCTGCAGGTTCAGAAGATAAACTTCGACCATCCAATGCTATTCTCATTATCTTTTTAGTCTATTTTGATTAATAATATTAGTCATTTTTTCTCCTATTAAAAGACTAATCAAACTTTTTAACGAGAAATACAAGAAATTAGAATAATAAACCTTGTAATATCTAAATTTACTAATAAATGAATAATTCAACAATATTCCTAATTGCTCTTTCACTGCTATTAAATAATTCTTTCTAAATGAAGAAACTCCATTTCTTGTAAAGCAAGCAACAACTTCCTCAATTAATTCAAATTTAATTTCCGATCTTAAACACCTAATCCAAAAATCATAGTCCATATGAATTTTATAAGGTTTAAAATTTCCTATTTTATTGAAAACTTCTAACTTAACAAAAGTGGCCTGATGTGCAATTATATTTCTATTCAGCAAATCATCAATAGATACTTTTCCATTTGGATGATTATACCCTAATGGTACTTGGTTAACATCAACAATCTTAACTTTTCCTGAAACTATACTACTTTTTGATAAACTTAAAAATGAATTATAAATTTTGGTAAGTGTATTGTTTTCCGCAAAAAAATCTCCTGCATTTAAAAAATAAACCCAATCTCCATTGCAAAATTTTAACCCCTTATTAAAGGCATCTGCGATACCATTGTCTTTTTCTCTTACGTATTTTGTAATATGTTCGATATACTTGTTTGCTAAATCTGAAGAGCCATCAGTAGATAGACCATCGATCACTATAAATTCAAAATCTTTAAAATCCTGATTTAAAACACTATTGATTGTCTTTTCTAATCCAATTTTATCATTATAAACAATTGTGATTATCGAAATTTTGGGATTATACATTTTCAAACTGAGTTGTAGAATTTCTACGTAGATTAATAAGTTCAACAATTACTACTAAAATCAATAAGGCTAAAGGAACATTAACTAATGGTCGTTGAATAAACAATAGTAATTCAATAAATATTAATTTTAAAACAAAAACATCAATTTTTAAATCACCATTAAATTTAAAAATATACGTAAATTGATATAAATAAATCATAAAAATAATACTTGTCCCTATTACACCATAAAAAACCAGATAACCAACAAACGAAGAAGGGTCATATCCAAAAAATTTTCTACCCGTTAATACATTTTCTTGCCCATGACCTAATAGTGGCTTTTCTTTAAAAAATTCAATACCTTGTTCAAAATAAACAGTTCTATTATCACCTTGAATCATTCCATCATCCGAATTTTGAAGCCTACTTAATGTCATTAAATTGATCATTCCTGATATAGAGTTGGTGTCTTTTGTCAATGAAATGGTAAAAAATAATGCGCACAAAATAATACATAATCTTATATATGTTTTTTTCCAATTTGGATAAAACGAAAAATACACAATTAAAGTAAAAAAGAAGGCTAGCGAAAATGTAAAAATACCTGAAAATATTATTAATTTATCATAAAATCTATTCTTAAAAGTCATTTGATTTAATAAAAGCGCAAAAGTTAAATAAAAGGCCATGGTTCCAGGCTCATCAAAATACCCTGCAACTCTAATCAATTTAAAATCTCCATCTCTATTAAAAACAGAATTAGAAAATGTAAAAAGATAGTTCATTGATTCCTTAACAGGATCACCCACATAGCCCAAATTGGGTAATTTATCTACAAGTCCTAGCAAAAAAGCAAAGAACCCCATAAATCCCATTGCAATCATGAGAAACAGGTAAGATTTTACAAATTTTTCAAAACCAATTATATTCTTTATTACAATATACATAATCAAAACATAAACTACTGGAAAAGCTTGAGATATATAACTAAAATCATTTTGATATATAAATGAAAATAAATAAAATGCAACATTCAAAAATAAAATAAAAACAATTGCGTAAATCTGTAATGATATTACATACCTCTTTTTCGATATTAATATCAATGCCAAAACCGTAAAAGAAAATAATTTTATTAATAAGTGCGGAAATCCCGCAACTAGATAAAAACTAAATGGTGGATTACATAATAATAATAGCCACACGAAAAATAGTGATATTGTCTTTATGTTAACTTTATACCTCAATTTAATATTTTTTTTTACTTAATTATTAGTTTCCATTATAATTCATTCAAGATTTCTTTTGAATTATACTTAGAATTAGCTCTTGTTAAAGTTTATATGTTATATCCTTGTTTTGGTTTTTCACTAGGATAGTCATATCCTTCAAAGTAGATATAGAATTTCTTTTATTCATTATTTTTAATAGCTTTTGAATCACAGACCAACCCAACTAATAATCCTTTAAACCAAATTCCGCTTGTTCTTTTTTTTATAGCCTTCTCACCGCAAACATTATTAACCCCAAAATTATAAATAACGTCTTCAAAACTTTGCTTTATGATACAAAAAAAAATCTTCATCGTTGAAATTTAATGCAAACTAAAAAAATGGCCGTTTTTTACCTACCTCTAGTTATCAAATAATAAAATTTTGGTAAGTTTTTTTTAAAGAATAACCAATTAGTAATATAAAAAATATTGTAAAAGCGAGATGAGAAATAAATTCAGTATTACCCAGAAAATGGAATAAGACAACTTTAAAAAAACTCAATATTGGTTCATGTAAAGCATATAAAAAAAATGAATATTGAAAAAATGAGTTACAATTCTTATCAATTCTTAAAACATCACCATTCCTTATAATTCTTATATTATATGAATGTGTACAAACTACGATTACAGTTAAAAAAAATAAAAATCTATTTTAACTTAATACTTAAATATTTATTCATATTTTATAGAATTCAATCAAATTATTAACTACAATATTTTCAGAGAACTTGAATGACACAGTTTTAAAAGCATTTTCAGACAAGTCATTTGACAAAACAAATTGAATTCCTTTAGCTAAATCTTGTACGTCAAAAGTCTGAGCCAAATAACCATTAACCTTGTGTTCTAAAATATCCTTTAAACCTGATGTATTAAATGCTACTACAGGTGAACCGCAAGCCATAGCTTCAATAGCAACTTGTCCAAAACTCTCTTGCTTAGAAGGCACAACAACGACATCTGATGCCGAAAAAAGACTTACAAGTAAATCTTGGCTACCTATATAACCCAAGTATCTCAAGGTAAAACCTTTAAAAATTTCTCTACCCTCTTTTTTAGTCCCAAAAATAAAAATCTCAACATTATTTTTATTATCTAAATATTGGAGAGAATCCAAAAAAAGCATCATACCTTTATTAGCATCGAACTCAAAATTAGATCCTCCTGTAGTTATTATTTTGACATCCGAGCTAATGCCAAAAAAAGATTTTGAATCTACTTTTGATTTTGCAGTATATATTTCAGTATCTATCAAATTTGGAATACATGTCACATTTTTATTCTTAAATATAGAAGAGGATTCCGCGCAAATTTTCATCCAATTGCTTGGAGCAGTCAAGTTTATATTTCCGTAGTCATGTAAATATTTAAACTTTTTTTTCCACAATTTCTTACTAATATCATTCTCTTTCTCTGAATTAAGATAATTACAAGCCCCACATGAGTTTTGATATCCTAAACAATCATATGTTGTATGACAACCCCCTGTAAAAATAAAAGAATCGTGTAAAGTCCAAACTATTTTTTGCTTAATTAAAGATAATCCTTTGATAGAAATAATTCCAGGTCCTAAATAATGAAAATGAACAATATCGGGATTTAATTTATTAATTTTTCGGACAAGACCCTTGTCAGGAAAACACATTATAGAAAAGTCACTACCCTTTCTTTTTTTAAAAAAACTAATCAAAAATCTTTGAAAATAAAAACCCAAATAAGCAAATATTTTTTCAGCAAAACTGGACATTTCAATTATTGAAGGATCATTCAATGTTTTTTTATAAACTAACATCGTCGTGTCAATGCTGTTTTTTTTTAAAGCATAATGAAATCTTAAAGCAGCTTTAGCGGCACCGCCTATATTATCAGTGTAACAAATATGTAGAACTTTCATTTATTTTAATTTATATATAAATACAGCTCTTTTATGCCACTCTTTATCTAAATACTTTAGCCACAAGAATAGGTATCTAAAAATAAAAATTGATTTAGAAAATACTATGAACTTTTTCGAATAATACTTTCTCAAAAAAACATACCTACTTTCTTCAAACCATTTAAATTTCTGAAATGAAACCTGCATCGTTTGTCCCATTAAATGAATGAGTTTTGCTTGTGAAGTAATTCTAATCTGATATCCTGCATTTTTTATCCTCATACACAAATCTACCTCTTCAAAAAAAAGGAAAAAATTTTCATCAAAGCCTCCTATATGATCCAACACGCTTTTTCTGACAAAGAAATCTGCCCCAGATATAAATTCAACATCTAAATCTAAATCCTCGGTAAGGTATCCTTCACTTGAAATCTTATTTTTATAGTTGTCAGAAACCCATTTTACAGGAAAAACTTCTAACAAATATTGAATTACACTAGGAAACCTTCCATAGGAAATCTGATTGTTTAAATTTTCATCATAAACTCTGCAACCTAAAGCGGCGACATTATTGTTAAGCTCTAAATAATCGTACAGGGTTTGACATACATTATTAAGAAGTAAGGTGTCTGGGTTTAAAAAGAAAACATACTTCCCTTTAGCGTGAGCTAATCCAATATTATTGGCATATCCAAAACCTCCGTTGTAATCATTTTTAAAAAACAGGATGTCTGGATACCTAATCACTACATCATCCTCTATGCCATCACTAGAATTATTATCGACAACAATTACTTCATAAGTAATTAACTCTGTCAACTTCTTTATTGAATCAATACATTCAAAAACAAAACTCTTACAATTATAGGATACTATTATTATGCTGACCTCCATCAAAATTTAAAAAAAATTCGCAAAAAAGATTTTATTATACGTTTTATAAGGCTGAACATTTTATCTTTTTCAGCCAATAGCTTTTGTGGGTTACTGGTTAAAAATTTCAACAATTCAGGTATACTATTAGATTTTACATATTCTAATTTATACCAAAATTTATTTTCTAAAGGGTGAAAATCTTTGATATACTTATAATTATTCTTGTCAATTGCCTTCCACAGTTCAAAGTAACTCTTAACATCAAAATCATTTGCATGACTCCAATTACTCAATTTAAGAAGTAGTTGATCTTCAGTTCTTGCCCAAGTATCGTGAATTATATAAAAATCAGTAGTAATAATTTTATTTCTACCAACTCGCGCATTAACATAATCTGGTTTATTTGTTGCTATCGGAAACTTTATTATTGCATCCTCTGATTGTATTACAAAAAAATACCCTTCAGAATTTTTTTTAAATAAAGATATCACCGGACAATAAACGTCGACAGCATCCTTGTGTTTTTTATACGATTTTTTAAGGAAGTCAACAAAACCTTCGTAATCAATAAAATACTCATCACTATCTATTTGTAAATGCCATCCCCCTTCTCCCATAAAATCTGACAACATTCTCCTTTCACGAGTATCATTTTCCATAACAGTTAAACTACTATCATAAAAATCATCTTCATAAATTGATATTTTATTCTCTAAATCAAAGCCCTTGATAAAGTTAAAGAATTCATCGGGTAGATTATACTTATTACCACTCCACGTATTTCTATTTATATCTAATGCAAGAGTTATTTTATCAGAGTGCCCGTAAATAATAGGTAGAGATTGCTTTAAATATTCCCAATCATATGAGACTAATATTCCTACTTTAATTAAATTATTTATTCCCATATATTATTATTCAATTATTATTATACTCTTTTTATCCTAAAAATAACTTCATCTTGAACAAAAACACAGCCCTGATTTCAGTTTAATTAGAACTTCATTTAAAGATTTGAATTCAGCCCTGATTAGAATAAGATTATTAACCTATCGCTGTCCTTGCTCTTTAATTTTGCTGATTTAAATTACTTTTGACACATAATTTAATCAAATGCAGGGAGTTTTGAACTAAAAAACGGTTCTATATATTTATCGTCCTGTTTCATTGCTCTAAAAGAAACCAACTGAAATTATTAACTATTTCATCCACAGACTTATCCTTACTTATATTAAAAAAAACACCAAGTCACTCAAATCATTATCTTATGACTATTGCTTATAAAACATTAGATTTTTCAAAAATCATATTAATTTTCTGTTTCAAAAAATGTTTCAAGAAAGAAAATGAAAAATACTTTTTTGCGTTTTGGTTTGACAAAACAATTCTATCAGTTACATTTAGAGTTCCATATAAATCATTACACCTGTATTTATAATCTTCGATTAAAGACTCAGAAAAATCCATCACTAATGTTGACCTATTTACTTCTTGTTTTTTTGAAGAGATATGTTCTAAAACAAGTTTTTCAAAACTTAAAACAATATTTTTTGCAGCATATTTTTCTAAGACCTTAATCCTGGCCATTTTTGAAAAACTCACTCTTTGTTCACTATTTTCATATAACTTTGATAAAGCTACTCCTATTTTATTTTTTAATCTAGGCACCACAAATCCATTAACACCATTATCAACCAATTCAATTTGTGCATTATCTTTTTCAGGAGTACTAATTGTTACTACAGGAATTCCAGAGAACATAGCTTCAGCTATAACCATTCCAAAACTCTCTCCAATATTACTTGCCGCCAAAAAGACATCCAAGCTTTTATAATATAGAAGCAATACGCTTAGATCACTCGATGTTTCTAAAATCAACATCTTATCTAATATGTTTAATTTTTTAGCATGCTGTAGAATTTTTGGTGTAGAACCAACTAATAAAAATTTTACGTTTTCTTTCGTTTTGGCAAATTCAGCAAATCCATCTAAAGTAATTAGGTCAAATTTATGATCATCTGATCTACCAATTCTTCCAACAACAAAATGTCCAGTTAAATCATTCTCTTTTTTAAATAAAGAAATTTCTTCGTCAGTTGGACTTAAAGATTGTAAATGCTCTATATCAACCGGATATGATAAAACTTTCCTTTTATTCTCAAATTTATTTAAAAGTTTTTTGTCAAGCTGCATCCTTCTGACTAGAATCATTTTTGATACATATAAATCGTAATCAATTAATTTATAGTATTGTGAATTATCAAAATATCCAAAAACATTCGTCTGTACTACTAAGTCAGGTTTAAATTTCTCTAGCAAACTAAAGATTTTCTCGTCTAGAATTCCATTGCCATGCCAATGAAAAACATCCGTAGATTTTAAAATCTCTTCAAATCTTTTTAAATCTCCATCTAATACAATTACCTGAACCCCTAAAGCTTCAATTAATTTTACCCTTTCACCTCCATTATATATTGCTACTACTACTACTTCAAATAATTCCTTATTAAGATACTTACTGTATAACTGCAAAGCATATTCTGTACCTCCTAAACTAAGCTGATTTACAGCTTCAACAACCTTTATTTTTTTACTCATTTGATTTAAAGTATTTTGTAAGAAACTCTCTCTCCTCTATTTTGAAAATAAAAACAAAGACAATCTCTGTAATAACGATAGATAAACTAATCAGAAAAAATAAAATCAAAGTTCCTACCACACCAGTAAAATAGAAGTGTATTAGATGGTAAACCATTAAATTTACAACTATTGTTAATAAAAGAATTAAATAAATTTTGGCTACCTCGCTTACTATTCGACTTCTAAATTCAATTATCCCAAAATACAGTATCAGACTACTAATTATAAATTGAGTCAGCACCCACGAAATTGGGAAAGTAAGTAAACCCAGATTACGGAATAAAGAAATATTAAAGATGATTTTAAAAATGTAAGTTCCTATTACTATATATGAAAACAAATGAACTTTTTTCTGAGCGATTAGAATTTGCGAATAAACAATATATACAGCTGTAACAAAAATTCCGAGCCCATACCACCTCAGAACACTGCTTATTGGCTCTACATTCTCTACTTTAAATGCTCCTCGCACTAAAACCAATGTTACTATCTCATTGGGCACAACTATAAACAATGCAGTTAATGGTATTATCATCAGAGATATCATTCTAAAGTATCTTTGAGTTTCATCAACCATATTGAGTAAAGTACTCTTCATAAAGGCTAATGCCAAAATAGGTGTCAATACAGTTGTAACCACACTAATTAACATATTAACAGGCAAGTCAGAAAATTTTTTTGCATAATCTAAAACTGAAACACTACCCTGAATCATTTTAGAAGTCAATGCCTTCTCTATAACTATATCAGTTTGCGAAAAAACATAATTGACGTAAAAAGGGATCGCAAATAACACAAATGGTTTGATTGATTGCCATTTAGGCTTTACTATTTTAAATCTATAATTATATTTTAAATATAATTCTCTGTAAACTATCACTATTAAAAGTAAAGAACTTACATATGCAGAAATAACTAACGAATATATTCCTATTAATGGTGCTAAAAATAGTAAAAAAAGTATGTTTATAATTATTGAAAAAAAGGAAAATATATCAGGTATGTAAAATGAATTATAAGCGTTCAACATAGAATTCCATATGTCAGTAACTTCTATAATTAGTAGGGATGGTACTAGAACTTTTATCATAAGTACCAAGACAGCCCGTTGTGCTTCAGTAAACCCTGGAGCAAAAATATTTGCCAATATATTTGGAAAGAAGAAAACAAATAACGAAATAAAAACTCCAATAACAATAATTAAAGTTATTAAAGAATCAGTAGAATTAGAAACTTCTTCTTTGGAGTACTCTTCTCTTAAATGAACATATTTTGTTCTAAAGGTCTCATTTATAGGGCCAAATACAACCTGAATCAGCACTGAAATTACTGCTCCCCCTAATATCCACGCATCCCTTTCTTCTGAAGTTCCAAAAAATTTTGCTGACAAAATTACCACAAAAAGAGAAAACATTGCTTTTAAAAACTTGATAACCCCTAATCCTAAAGAAATTCTTCTATTAGATGAAGAAAAAAAATTAAATAATCTCATTATGCTTTAATAATACTGTTACTTATAGAATATAATGTCTTTCCATAATAATTTAATTGATTCTCTATAACTCTAAGTATTCGAATATTGAAGGCAACATTTTTCTTTTTCAAATCACTTTGATTAAAACTCTGATTCACTCACTCAATTATTTAGGGTTGCATAAATTAAAAATGACTATTTGTATATCGTCAATCCTCTCTTGCTATTTATCTTGGGGCACTCGTCACTTTACTACTTTGTCTTATAAGGATTCCTTTTACCTTTATTAACATTAAGTATGCAACGTTAATTAATAGATATATCAATCAAGACTATTAATTTTTTAGCAACTACATTAACAGTTACTGAATTTGTCTCTCTTGTATTTAGAGCACAAACCTTCTATAGCTTTGGTTAATGAAAATTTATTTCCCAATTTTAATAACACCATCTAGCATAAAATCAAAAAGACAAGCAAGTTTAGAGTTAAAAAAATGTTTTATAGCTATTTCTTATAATATTTCTAAACTAAAAAAAAAGGAAACTGCTGTTCTAATTAATTACACTAAATGGCTTATGATAAACTATATTATTTTCTTAAAATATTCTATTGTTTTAAAAAGTCCTTCATCCAACTGAATATTTGGTTCCCAGTTTTCTAATTTTTGTTTAGCTAGAGTTATATCCGGTTGACGTTGTTTTGGATCATCCTGCGGTAAGGGCATAAAAATAATTTTTGATTCAGAACCTGTTAATTGTATTACCCTTTCAGCTAATTCTAACATGGTAAACTCATTAGGGTTACCTAAATTCACTGGTCCCACAAATGAATTTTCAGAATTCATCATTCTAATCATTCCTTCCACCAAGTCGTCTACATATTGAAAAGATCGTGTTTGGGTACCCTCTCCAAAAATAGTGATATCTTCTCCTTTTAAAGCTTGCACTATAAAATTTGAAACAACTCTACCATCATTTGGATTCATATTTGGGCCATAAGTATTAAAAATCCTAATGATTTTAATTGCAACACCGTTTTGCAAGTGATAGTCCATAAATAAAGTTTCTGCGCACCGTTTACCTTCATCATAACAAGATCGTAGACCAATAGGGTTAACATTTCCCCAATAACTTTCAGTTTGTGGGTGTACATGAGGATCTCCGTATACTTCACTAGTACTCGCTTGTAAAACCTTTGCTCCCACTCTTTTTGCTAATCCTAATACATTTATCGCTCCCATTACAGAAGTTTTAATTGTTTTTATTGGATTATATTGATAATGCACTGGTGAGGCGGGACATGCTAGGTTATAAATTTCATCCACTTCTGCAAAGTATGGTTGTGTAATATCATGTCGCACTAATTCGAAAAAAGGATTGTTTAACAATTCTATGATATTATTTTTACTTCCTGTAAAATAATTATCTAAACAAATAACTTCATTTCCTTCCGCCAGCAAACGCCTGCATAAATGCGAACCGACAAATCCTGCTCCTCCTGTTACTAATATTCTTTTTTTCATAATTAATCTAGTATCCACACACAATAATATTTTATCCCAAACCTATTTACTTATGTTTTTTCATAAATATTTTGTTCTCCAAAACAATCTAAATTAATTTATCGATTATTTCCAAAGAACGTAATACTCTCATATTGTCACAATTAAACTTAAATAGCAATACCCAAAGCGAAATAGTTTTTCTATTTAAAAATGTAGAAGTTGAATTTACATCACAAAAACGACTAATTATTATTTTTGAATTTCTTACTTAATCGCTTCTTATAATTTTTAAGCAGTACCAACTTGACTTGGGCTTTTAGTCACGATTACACCATTACTATTAATACTTTGTTCTAATCTCTGGACCATACCGATAGCATAATTTAAATAAGTACTTCTATCTTCCTATACTCAATATCTGTACAAATCACATCAATTCCTTCTCCAGCAAAAAAGCTCCCTATAAATAAAATTAAATAATCTGTCTCCATACCCTTCTAACTATCAACCAAAAAAACATCAAAAAACCTGCTAAAATTCCCCCACTTACAATTCCTTGTGCCTTCCCAAATTTCTCTTTCTTCAAAGGTAAAATAGGTTTATCTATAATCTGGATCAAAGGCGTTTCCTTGCGTAAAGTCACTTTAGCCAATTCTGCTTGTTTCACCAACTCAGTCAGTATCGCCGTATTGGCCTGCACATCTACCTGCCTTCTTGCGGAGGGCGCTCGGCGCACGTTCATCGCTGGGTTCAAACCAAAAGTATTGTCATTGGCTACTGCCACGCCGGTGATAGCACCATTCAACTCTCTCCGAATAGAATCTGTTTGACGTTCCAGAATATCCATGTTCTCCCGGGATTTTTTGCTTTTAGTCTCAATATAGAAATCAGACACTTCTTTTACTAAGGCTTCACAAAAATACTTGGAAAAAAATTCATTATTTGAGACTACGTCAACACTAATAATAGTCACTTTCTTGTCTTTTTGTCCAACTGATAATCCGTTTTTAGACAAGTCTTGATATATCACCCCCAAGATACTGTCATGAACTCTCGTGAAGTTTTTCCCGTTTGCATTAGGCAGAAACTGAATACTTTTATATTTAGGATTCTTATTCCATTGAACTCTCCATTCTTGATTTTGGATATACATTTCAGCGAGAGAAATAGTCTTACCTTCTACAACGACAGGACTCAACAAAGTTTGTTCGACCATCGATCGTGATTTAAACAACTCGGTTAGATTGGATCCAGTAAAAACACTTCCACCACCACCACCAAGGTCCAAACCTAACGAACTTGCTAATCCAAGTGCACTTCCCAATCCTCCTCCAGATTTTTCATCTTCCAATGCAAAAGACAAAGTTGCCGTGTAAACTGGTTTTTTAGAAAAAGAGTAAGCTAACCCTAAAAAAGCTCCTATAACTCCGGCCAATAGGATTATTTTCCACTGCGACAGTAAATAATCAAACCATCCCCTTCCCTTGTCAACCAATTCCTTTAAAGATATTTCGTCGTTGCGGTTTTGTTCATTCATATATATTCGTGTTCATTGTTCTTTGTTCGTTGCTCGTTGTTTGTTGTTTGTTGCTCGTTGTTCAATCGAAAAACGTTCCACGATTTTCGGAAATCGATGGACGGTAAACGAAAGACGACTAAACTATCGCAATATCGCAATAATAACTCCTGCTAAACTTGCTAAAACACCAGCTATACTAACAAATTCTCCCGTGCTCAACTTTTTAACTTCAGGCTTTTCTGGAACAATAATTTGCGACCCAGGAGTAACTTTTGGATAATTCCTAAAAAACAAGAATGAACTCGCTACAGCTGCCTTACCATTAGGGTAAATAATGTAAGCCTTTTTCTTCCAACCTTTAGCATCAATACCTCCAACTGCATCCAGATAATACCCAAACCCTTTACCTTTCTCATAAGGAATTTCAGAAGTAAGCAAGACATTCCCTGTCACTTTAACGCCTTCATTGAAGGTTGCCACTTCAATTTCATCTCCTGGGAAAAGAGTAACATTAGTATTACTATTTTGATTCTTAACAATAGCTTTCCAATCCACAGGTATGATAGCAAATTTCAAATCTTCCTTTAGTTTTTTCTCCAATTTATTCTGGATACTATCTTTTTTACCCAAATTCAAATCTATACTTTCTACCGCTTCAATTTGTTTGGCTTGTATTGGTCGTTTTATCTTAACCCCTTCTACATCTGCCAATGAAGTCAAACCACCTGCTCTTTTGACAATATCATAGACTTTAGCTTTTTTGCTTGCCAAAACATATTTTCCTGCATAATTTACAGCTCCACTAATAGTTACCATCTCTGGTTTTTCATACACCGCCATCTTTCGGATATTTACCACATCAAATGGATACAACGAAAAATTAGCTGCCTGTTCATTGTTATCAGGAGTGATCTCGATATTGAATAGTTCCGCTTTATTAGGATTGGCATCATCAATTTCTTCTGACATAATCATCCTTGCCACCTCTACATTTTTAGATGCTGAACCTGTCAAACCACCTGATTGAACTAACAAGTCATTCAAGGTCAGACCTTCCTGATAATCATAGATTCCAGGTTTTTTAATTTCCCCATCAATCGTAATTTTATAATCCTCAACAAAATCCAATATAGAATAAACAGTCACTACATCCTCTTTAAACAATGGGATATCTGCTTCCATATCTCCTTCTAATACTTTCGCTAAATTCACATTAACAATCTCCTTTGTCAAATCAGATTTAACACGAATAATTCTCGCTCTATTACTATAAGCATCTTCTTTTAAACCATCTGCTTTGGCAATCAAATCAGAAACACGCATCCCTTCATAAAAGGAATAAGTATTTGGTCTAAAAACAGCCCCGTCAATTCTGATTCTATTTTCGAAGCGATTCAATATTTTAGTCACTCTAAACACATCTCCAGAAAGTGGTTTATAACTATTAAATTCAGAAGCTTTGATATCTTGTACTTTAAATTCTTTAGCCGTTTTCTGAAGCACATTTACTGATGCTGTATAGGCAAACTCATTGAATCCTGATGCAAATGATAATAAATCAGAAAATGATTCTCCCGGTTTCATTTCAAAAATCCCAGGACGTTTCACCTGACCCTCTACCGTGACTCTTTGATTGTAAGCCGGAATACGAATGACATCATTGTCTTTTAAACCAACGTTCTCCGATTGATCTCCGTTGACCAAAAACTTATAAATATCAACTTTAGTGTAAACTTTATTATTTCGAATTAACTCGATATTTCTATAACTTTGATTTTTATCAGGCCCACCCCCTAAAAACAAGGCATTATAAACTGTTGCCAAAGACGACACCGAATAGTTTCCTGGCTGTCTACTCCCTATCAATGTTACTCTAATTGTTCTTATTCGACTTAAACTAATTCCCACTTGAGATTGACCCGAAGCCACACTGCTATAGACTCTTGAGATTGCAGCTTTAATCTTTTGCGTAGCTGCTTCGATGGTCATACCAGAAACTGGAATTTCACCCACGTATTGTATATTTACCTTTCCTTCTAAAGAGACAGGCGCAGTAGCACTAAACTCTTGTACACCATAAACACTAATTTGCAATTCATCACCAGGCCCAAGTACATAATTAACCGGAGTAGCCAGTTTTAAATCTGGTTCAAAATTTAAAGTTGGGTTATCAAATAATTGCGACCCAAAAATTAGTGCATTGACGCTGTCCTTTACCTTTGTATTGGTAATTTTCTCTTGCTTTCTAGTGAGCTCTGCGCTTTTTGTATTACCAATTAATTCCTCTGGTTTACCTACAACAGAACCTTTTGAGAGTTCCGATAGCCTAATTTTCAACTTCGCGAATTCGCTAGCGGTCATTCCCTTTGCCAAAGCCATTGGTTCTGCTTGATCAATCGTTAAATTATTCGACTGCAGCTGAGATTCTATTTTTGCGATATCAGCATCTGATAGATAATCCACTTTTAAGGTGCTCAAGTCATTACTTTTTAACAAATCTTGCGCTACAAGCGTTGATGATTGAAAAAGGGCCAATAACATTACAGCCACAATAATTATTTTTTTCATAAGGTATCTAAAAATTAATTTATCAATTTAAGATTTCTATCCTGTCTTAACGGACCTAGACAATCTCTTTAAGAATATTCAGAAAACCCCACGGCTTCGCCACAGTGACTCACAACTAAAGTGCGAACCCTTTTTTCTAATTTCGCACAAATTTATGCTAAAAATATAGCATAAGCTATGATTGTGCCATGAAATGGGAAACAAATTTCACCAATCCCAATCGAATGCATGCTAACATTTTAATTAAACAATAAAAAAAACAGAACCGACTAACAATCACTGAACTGATTGTGGATCTAAAAAGAGTTTAACTACAATTATTTATAAGCAAAAAAAAAAATCGCAAAATAGAAACTATTTTGCGATTTTTTGTTCGTTTGTATACGATGATAAAACTAGTTAGGACTTAAACCTTTTTTTGAACCAAGATTTTTTTTCTGTTTCATTTCCATAACCGTATCCATACCCATACCCTTTAGTAGAATCAGTATCATTAAGAAGCAAACACATATTAGGTAGTTTACCTTCTTTGTACAAACCATTTGCAATATTCAACATTCGTTTTTCTAAAAAGTTAGCACGAGCCACATAGATAAAAGTATCTGCATGTTTAGCTATTAATAAAGTATCCGTTACTAAACTCACAGGAGCGGTATCCACAATAATGTAATCGTATTGGGTTTTTAGAGTCTGAAAAAGTTCATCTACTTTCTTACTCATCAATAACTCTGCAGGATTTGGCGGAATCACACCCGCTGGTAATACATGTAAATCTTCATATCCTTCGTACTTGACGATAAGATCTTCTAGCTTCATATCCTTAGACGACAAATAATTAGTAACACCTCTCTCTGGTATATTTAAATACTCATCTAATCTAGGATTCCTAATATCCATTCCTATCAATAATATTTTTTTACCTGATAATGCAAAAGTGGCCGCCAGATTAGCGGAAACAAAGGTCTTACCCTCTTTTGGAAAAGTAGAGGTTAGAAATATTGTCTTAGCCATCCCCTCTGGAACTTTACTTAACATAAACTCAAGATTGGTCCTAACAATACGCAAAGCCTCAGCTGAACTAGTTCTACTTTCTGCTTTCATAATTACCGAAGGCGTATCAGAGGTAGGTAAATCTCCTATAAATGGAATCATTGTTTTGCCTTCTAAATCTAGGCGACTTTTAATTTTTGTATCTAATAAATCATCAGTGTATATGATTCCAAAAGGAATTAATAGCCCCATTAACAAACTTGCTAAATAAATGATACTTTTCTTTGGCGAAACAGGAATTTTATTTCCTTTGGCATCATCAATTACCCTGGCATTGGGTTCAGTAGCTGCCATAGAGATTGCTGTTTCTTCCCTTTTTTGCAACAAATACAAATACAATTCTTCCTTCACTTTTTGTTGACGTGCAATCACCCTGAATTGGCGTTCCTGTACCGGTATTTTTCCGATTTTGGCATTCAGTATGTTTTCCTCGCTGTTCAGGTTTCTTTTTTGAATGTTCAAATTGGACTGCATCCTCTGTAAACTTCCCTGGACATTACTTTTCAACGAGGCAATTTCCTGATCCATTTTGACCACAGATGGATTAACCTCTGTAGCTGATTTAAGAATCCTATTGCGGTCTAAAACCAACTGATTATAGGAGTTGATCATTCCTGATGCACTACTCTCCCCAGAAATTATGTTTGTAGGTAAGAGATCCGCATTGGTACTTTTCTTCATAAAATCTAACATCGAAGACACCACATTCAGCTGGATTTCCGTCTCTACCCCTTTTTTATCATATTCATTAGAACCTTCGATGTATAGTTTCGCTTCTGATTCTATATCCGTTACGTTATTGGACTTCTTAAAACTTTGCACATCCTGCTCCACACCATCTAGTTCCTGTGTAATCAATTTTAATCTATCGGCAATAAATACGGAGGTATTTTCAGATATAAAATTTTTATCAGCAGCAGCATCTTCATTATAAATCCGGGTCAAATTATTTAAAAAATCTTCCCCTTTTTTAATGACAGGGTCAATCATGGAAAGGGCCACGACACTGCTTGTTTTACTGACTGGATCTACTTTTAGACGGTTTTGAAAACTTGCAACAACATTCTCTAAAGGGCTAACGAGAATCCTTAACGATTGATTTTCATTGTTTTTCGTCCTATTATTTGATCCTAATTTACTTATAATCAAAACACCATATTTGGTCATTATAGGTTTTTCATATTGAAACTCCTTTTTACTGCTCAAAATCACATTAGAAGAATTATTTCCTGAATCATTTTTTAAATTAGTAACTAATTCAAAAGTTGTAGCGCTAAGTTCCGTAAAAATCAAATCAATGCTGCTTTGATAAAATTCATTTGACTTGTCAATAAAGTTAACAGAAATGGGTGTATCCCCATAAATTTCACGTTCCAGTAGATTACCCTTGAGAATCAATTGGGTATTTAGATTTAACTTTTTTACCGTACTTTCCACTAAGGTACGCGACTTAAGAATTTCGATTTCATTATCAAGATTACTTTTTATCCCTCCTCCCATTCCCATATCGGCAAAGGCCGAAAGTTCAGATAGCATTCCCCCTTTTTGCTCGTCTTTGACTAAAATGGTTGTCGTGACCTGGTATTGAGGTACAGTGTAACGTAAATAAATAAAAGCGGTTAACAAAGTAATAAAAATTGCCAGCACAAACCATTGCCAGTGAATCAAATACTGTTGTAGCAAAGCTTTTACATCAAAATCATTTTCGAAATTATCGTCGTTATTATTATTTTCCATCCAAAAATTATTTTGTAGTCGTGATTATTAAGGTGATCAGGGTGATCAATAGTGAGGATATCGAAATGATTACTCCCGTATTAGAACCTACTGCAGCTCCGTTAATTTTACTTTTATTGGGTTCCACATAAACCACATCATTTTGAGCCAAATAGTAAAAGGGGGAATTGATAAACTCTGCGTTGGTAATGTCCACACGATTATAGGATTTTAGCCCATCAATTTCCCTGATAATCAATATGTTATTACGTTTACCATAAATGGTCAAATCTCCGGCTTTACTTAAAGCTTCTATAAGGGTAATCCTTTCCGAGTCTATATTATAAGTACCTGGTACAGTTACCTCTCCTTGTACCGAAACTTTGAAATTCATAATCCGTAGATTAATTATTGGGTTTTTAATATAAACCCCTATTTTTTCTCGCAGCATTCCCAGTACTTCTGAGCGACTTAAACCGCTCACTTTTACTCTACCTAATACAGGAAATTCTATAGTTCCATTAGCATCAACTAAATACATTTGCATGGTTTGCTGACCAATAGCAGCTTCCATATTTCCACGACTTTGAACTGAAATTGAGCTTAAGTTGAATGGTACAGCAATTTCTGGATCTTCGGCAGAAACGATAATCATTAACAAATCATCCGGCTGCATTTTAATTTCATATGTGGCTGACTTTTCCTGAGGAGAAATCCCATCAATACCTTGATAATAAACCACATCTTTCCTAGACGCACAAGAAAATAAAAACAAAGCAAGTAAGAACGGTATTATTTTTTTCATTAAAGGAATTTTTGTTAATGTTTAAAATTTAAAAAGTGCAAATATAACTATTTAATTAAAGTATACTCATGATTGTACCGAATCTAATTAGTGACAAATCGTCTCTATTCTATATTTTCAAAGAGTAGCTTTAACACACAAAAGATAAAATGTCACTAATCTATTGATACAGAAAAATTATTTTTTAAATAGTTACTATTTAAAAACTATAATTTATGTAATTAAAAGGAGGTAAATTAATTTATATTTCACCACAAAATACTTAATGTCAGACGATTCTGCAATCCGTATTATTTCCAACATCTCATTCAATAACATATGTTATTTATGTGGCCCTACTATTTTTGCTATTAAGGACTATAAAAAACCGTACAAAATTATTATGAAATCACATTTATCAAAAAAAATACAAATCGATTTAGTATTAAATTAACGGCTTGAAAAATCGATTTAACGCTATAGTAATACGTTCTTTATCAAGTACTGTAATATTGGACCCAGAGCGCAAGCAGAGACCGTTTTCAAACAATCGCTCCGCCACCTGATTGCCGTAATACGGATAGGATTCAAAAATGGGTTGTAAATGCATGGGTTTCCAAAGCGGACGGCTTTCTATATTTTCTTGCTCTAAGGCCAAACGCAAGTCCTCTCTAGTTTTCCCTCCTAATTTTTCAGGCTGTAATACAATGGCTGTAAGTCAATGGTTAGAGAAATAATCGACATTAGGCTCCGAAAAAACAACCACTCCTTCTATATTGGCAAAATAATCGCAATAGAACTGGTTCATTTGGCGACTTAAGGCCACATGTTTGTCCATGACTTCCATTTGACCGCGACCAATTCCGGCATAATTATTGCTCATGCTATAATTAAAGCCAATTTCGCTATGCTGGTGATGTGGTGCTTCATCTCTAGATTGGGTAGCGAGGAATACCGCTTTATCTCTTATTTCTATCGTTTTACTTGCAATAGCGTCTCCTACTCAGGTGGTGATGATTTTATTTCCGTTGAATGATAAAACTCCAATTGTTCCAAAAGTACCAGCTTTCTGGTTTTTATAACAACTTCCAAATACTTCGGCACTGTCTTCCAAAACTGGAATTTGATATCTATGAGCTACTGCCATAATCGCCTCGACATTGAACGGCATGACGTATAAATGCACCGCTATAATTACTTTTGTTTTTTTTTCAAGGCTATTCGGTCCACAATTGCTTCTTCTAAGGTCGCTGGACAAAGATTCCAAGTCTGGATTTCACTGTCTATAAAAATTGGAGTTGCCCCCAGATATAAGATGGGATTAGACGAAGCTGAAAGAGTCATGCTCTGGCAAAGTACTTCGTCGCCTGCTTTTACTCCTAATAAAATCAAACCTAAATGAACGGCGGCAGTACCTGAATTTAAAGCTCCCACATGAACATCCTTTCCTAAATAATTTTCAAGATTTTTTTCAAATACATCTACGTTAGGACCACCAGAAGTAACCTAATTTTCGGCAAAAGCACTTTGAATATAATTCAGTTCTTCACCTCCTAAATGAGCTAACGATAAGAATATACGCTTACTATTCATCTACTTCTAATGTACTTTTGTCTAACCTAACATCATCATTTTATTCTTAATCTATATTATTGCTAAAAAAGTTTTTAGTATTACGCCAATATCTTTGACTAAATTTCTTTCCTTTAAATAATCCAAATTAATTTGAAGTTTTTTAACCATAATCACCTCGACATAATATCGATCTGGATCTTCTTGATTTGAAAGCATTTCATTTTCATTTCTAAATTCGATAGAAGCCAAATCTGTTATTCCCGGTCTTACAGAAAGCACCTTTAATTGATCTTTACTATATAAATTTACGTACTTCCTCACTTCTGGTCTAGGACCTACAAAACTCATATCTCCAAAAAACACATTTGCCAATTGAGGAAATTCATCCAACTTATATTTACGCAAATAATACCCCAATTTTGTAATTCTAGGATCCCTTCCTCCGACTGTTAATAAGCCCAATTTATCTGCATTAACAAACATGGTTCGAAATTTAAAAATATCAAAATCTATATTATTCTTTCCTACCCTAACTTGTTTATAAAAAACAGACCCTTTGCTACTAACTTTCATTAAGACAATTATTAGGATTAATAAAGGAGATAAAAAAACAAGTCCTAAAAAAGAAAACACAATGTCAAATATTCTTTTCATTATAGGCCTTTTATCTTATTAACCGCATTAACAACAACTTCTATTACCCTTTCTAGTTGTTCTTCGGAAAGATCATGAAAAACTGGTAATGAAATTTCTGTTTCCCATAATTCCTTTGCTATAGGAAAATCATTCATATCATAATTGAGAGACTCATAATAAGAAAGTAAAGGCAATGGTTTATAATGAACATTAACAGAAACATCGTTATCAAATATTTCTTTAATTATGGAGTTTCGCTCTTCTAAGGAGATTCCTTTTATCCTCAATAAGTATAGATGAAAAGAGGACATTCTTATTTCATCCTTATACAGAGGAGTTATAGCCCAAGCTTGTTTTTCTAGTGCAGCAGTATATTGTTCAAATATCCACTTTCTCTTTGGTAAAGTTTCTGATTCGTACCTATCAAATTCTACCAAACCAATAGATGCCAAAATATCAGTCATATTACATTTAAAACCTGCATCAACGACGTCATATTCCCAACTCCCTTTTTGTGATTTTGCTAATGCATCTTTATTTTGCCCATGCAATGTAAGTATGTTTAATTGATTATAAACTTCTGAATTGTTAAACGGTTTTGGTAGATTAATGCATATAGCACCTCCTTCTGCAGTAGTCAAGTTTTTCACAGCATGAAATGAAAAAACTGTAAAATCGGTCTGAGAACCTACTTTTTCGTTATCATAAATCGCTCCAAAAGAATGCGCTGCATCCGTTAAAACCATAATTCTACCTAATTTTGTTTGATTTTCGGATTCAGCGACAAACAAATCTTTTATACTTTGCTTTTGCAACAAACTATTCAATTTAGAAAAATCTGTAGGTAAGCCTCCGACATCAACCGGAATAATCGCTTTAGTGCGAGAAGTAATGTGTTTTTCAATTTTTGATAAATCAATTCCAAAATCTGATGTAACATCGACCATAATAACTTTTGCACCGCGATGCATTACAATATTAGCAGTCGCGCAATAAGTATAAACAGGCACAATTACTTCGTCTCCTTCTTTTATACCGTACCAATACAATAACAATTCGGCTCCGGAAGTCCAGGAGTTAACAGCTAAGACATTAGAAACCTTACAATAGGCAGCTATTTTTTTTTCAAACAACTTTGTTCTCGGTCCGGTAGTAATCCATCCTGATTGCAATGCTTTTGTAATTTCATCAATAACTTTGTTATCAATTCGAGGTGGCGAGAAAGGTATAAGCATAAATTTATAATGTTATTTTAATATTTTAATTATTTTTTAAATTTTAAGATTTGGCTAAGTAATAAAATCATAATACGTTGTATAACCGGTGCTTTTATAAAATTCTCAAAACTTTATTGTTCTTTTCAAAATCTGTAGTTAAGGCTATTTGAATGCAACCATTATTCATTGCATCTTCTTCAAACTTTTTTATTAACTCTTTACCAATTCCTTGTCCCTTATAGCTAGGCAGCACCCCAATTGAAAGTAATATCGCCAATTTTCCAACTGGTAATTACTTATAAGTAGCGCCAATAGAATGTGCAGCATCTGATAAAATTAAAATCCTTCCTAATTGTTTTTGTTTATCCGATTCTGGCTCAAACGATGTAACAATCTGTTCCTTATTAACAATTGCTTTAATTGAATCATAGTCACAAGGCCACCCTGCTATATCCACAGGCATAATTATTTTAGTTTTTGAAGTTATTGCTTTTTCAATATTTTGTGTAATTATGGTAAAATCTTCACCTACATCGACCATCACAGGTTTTGCCCCACAATGTAATACAGCTAGAGCAGTTGCACTATACGTATTAGCCGAAATTATTACTTTATCTCCCGCTTTAACTCCAAACCATTTTAACACTAAAATAGCACCCGTGGTCCATGAATTAACGCAAACTACTTTTTCAACCTGCGTTATTTTTGCAACTTCCTCTTCCAATATTTTTACCTTTGGGCCTGAAGTTATCCATCCTGAGTTTAAAGAATCTAAAACTTCATTAATAACATCTTGATCTACAAATGGGGGGCGGGGAATGGTATCATTACTTAAATATTATAATAATTAATTTTATTTGATTCTTTTCTTAAAAAAAATTTATCTATTTTTTCTGTATTACCTGTTAATATTGCTGGATTACCCGAAATAACACTATAATCTGGAAACGATTTGTTTACAATAGATCCTGCACCTACTATACAACCTTTTCCAAGTTTTACTCCAGGCAAAATTACAGAAGAGGCTCCAATAAACGTATATGCTCCAATTTCAACTGAGTCAATACTATATCCTACTCTATCTTCTACAGAAAGTTCAAAGTATTTGTCACCATTCATTCTTATAGCGTTATGACTACTATGAGTAAAAATACCCACCCAGGCTCCTATTTGGACTCCTTCATGTATTTTTACTGGTGCAGATCCATCAATAATAGAATAATGCCATACCCAAACGTTATCAGCTATATCTACATTTTTTCGCTGCAAGAACTTTGTTGTACTTGAAATTCTTGTTCTAAGGTTATATTCTTTACTAATGCTGTTAAAAAATCCATACACCATGAAAGGCTTATGAATCAAACTAAACAAATTCATTATTGCAGAAATAAGTTTACCAAATACAGAAAAGTAAAGCTTTAAATAAAATGATTTTTTCAAACTATTAATTTATTGTTAGTACAGTAGCTCCATATGATAATCCTACACCAAAGCCAGCAATCATTAGTTTTTGACCACTTTCAAATTCTTCAACATCAAATAAATTCCTAAGTGAAATAGGTATTGTTGAAGAAACCGTATTTCCAATGTTTTCTGAATTAAAAATAAATTTTTCTTGTGGAATTTTCAATTTAGCTCTTATCTTATCCAACATAAACTTATTAGCCTGATGAAAAACAAATTTATCTATTGCATCAATACTTAAAGAATTTTTAATTAATGATGATTTGACTAACTCTGGAACAACCAAATTTGTAAATTGAAAAACAGCTCTTCCATCCATATAAAGATTATCATTATTTTTCTGAAAATTTCCTTCGTCAATTATATCTTCACCACTTTCTAACTTAAATCTTGATCCTCCATTCTTTACTATTAAACTTTCGTAACCTGAACCATCAGTTCCATACACAAAATCTTCGATTTTTGCTTTGAAACCAGAACATTCATTAGACACTAGAGATACTGCTGCAGCATCACCAAAAAGCGTTTTATTAGACTTATCATTTTTATTAATAAACTTAGAATACGTTTCAGAAGTAATGACCAGAACTTTTTTTGCTTGACCAGAAACTATTAATCCTTTGGCCAATCCAATCGAGTAGATAAAACCTGAACAGCCTTGGTTTACATCAATAGAACCAATTGATTTATTAAGACCTAAGCGATCTTGTAAAATGCATGCAGTTGTTGGCAGAAAATAATCAGGACTTTGTGTACATAATATTAAATAATCAATATCCTCCTTATCAACATCTGTTTCATTAAAAAAAATAGTTGCTGCACTAACAGCCATATCGCTAGAAAACTCATCCTGCTTAGCAATATGCCTGTTAGATATTCCTGTTTTAGCAGCAATTTTTTCTATTGACCATTCTGGATGATCTCTTTCTATGTCTGCATTTGAAAGGGTGTTTTCTGGCAGATAAAAAGAGATGTTATTTAAGTAAGCATTCACTTTTTTTCAAGTATATAATTATAAATATCTTCAATTGTTGTAAAAGATGAGAATACATCATCTGGTATAGATACCGAATATGTTTCCTCTAACAGTACTATAAGTGACATACCAGTGAGAGAATCCCAATCATCTAGATCTCTGAATTTTGTATTAGCTTCAACAATATCACCAGACTCCAGAAATTCTACCTTAATGACTTCTAAAAATTCCTCTATTTTCATAACAACGTTATTTAATAATTATTAATAATTTTTGCAAATATATCTAAATAAATTCTAGAAATTAGTTTTATAAAAATAGTTTTTACCAATTGCCAACAACTAAAGATTAATTAAAATCTTTTCTAATGATAAAACTTTAATATATTTAGAGATTACTAAAAAAAACAGTAGCCATATGCCCCCTTCTAATATATTAACAACTTTTTTCCACAAAATCAAAATATTTTCTGTATTGATTAGATATTTCAAATTCTTTTGATAATTCTATATTATTTCTATTCATTAACGATAGTAATTCACTGTCAACCATCAATTTAGAAAACTCACAGAACAAACTATTCACATTTTCAGCCTCATATTGAAGTCCTATTTTACTTTCTTGCACTATTTTCCCATATTCTCTATTAAGAGAGTTTATGACGGGTAATCCAAATGCCATATAATCAAAAGCTTTTACCGGCATAGAAACAGTGGAATCGGCTAAATAAGTAGAAAGCGCAATATCACATTTAGAATAAACATAATTTAATTCCTCAACATTAAGCCTTCCAACAAAAATGGTTTTTTTAAGTTTATTGACTGAAATGGTTTCTTCTACCAGATTTTTCAAAGGGCCATCTCCTGCAATAATAAGTTTAGCATTTTCATTACTTTGTTCAAGTTTATTTGCAAATTCTAAAATTGTTTTAATATCATAATTAATCCCCAAGGTACCCGCATAAACTATCCATTTCTCGTTATTCACTTTCTGAATATCGATACTTTGTATATTTTTTGAAGCAGCTAAATCAAGACCAATATAAACTACTTCTCCAGGTATGTCTTCACAATTTTTTTTAGCTATCTCCAAATAATCTTTAGTAACAGCAATAAAACCATCTGCTTTCTTAAAGAGTTTTTTCCTTAGATAATAAAAAGGACTTAAGACGATTGAAGATGTCCATAACAGTTTTTTGGGAAACAATGTTATAAATACTTCAGGCCATAAATCCAAGATATCAATAAAGAATTTACTTTTTGTTTTTTCTACAATTTTATAAATAGAATGTCCATAAAACAAAGCTGGGTCAGTGATTAATATAACATCAGCTGCGTACTCTTCTCTAAAAAAAATCTCTTTTACTCTTTTAGAAAATCCTATTTCATATTTTATTCTATTAATAGAACCATTACCTGAATAGGGTGGAGAATAAATAATTTTAAAACGAAAATTAGAATTAATTACAACATCCTCGTCTTTTTCAGCCCTGTTTTTTTTTGACCTGTGATCGATATTTGAAATCCAGTAGCTTACATCCCAATTGTGCTCTGAAAAATATTCAGCAATAATATTGGTTCGGTACTTTCTCCAACCTTCGCTAGGCAACGTACCATAAGGGTTTATAATATGAATTTTTTTCATCAGATATAATTAATCAAGCAATATTTATAATTAATACAATTCTTGTAAACGGCTGAATTACTTCAAATTTTTATTAATTGAATCTACATTACAATACGTTAATGAGATTCAAAGCAACCTCTCTTTTTTTATACATTTTTCATTAAACTAACAGTTTATTTACGATTAAATGGAATAAGCTAAATAAAAAAAATAGTACTAAAACTAATAGAAGAATATTTATGAGAACTATTTTATACCCTTCTAAAACAGTAGTTCTTAAAATCAATTTTCCTTAATACTATTATTGAATATTCTATTCCCTTTAAGTAATGCTGTAGATGCAATATTTACTTTTTCACTACAAATAACAAAATTATCAAATATCCTACTGTCCCCCACTCTACCTTGTAATAAAATTCCGTAAATACAGTTCTTAACCAAATTATTAGAAATCTCCGCTTTTGATACTACTCCTTCTCCATAATGTATAACCCTTATACCAACAGCACCTTCTCCATTTGCGCCAACAACAGTATTCCCAATAATTTTACTATTAATAATCGAACTATTACTAGTCTCATTACCTACCCTAATCCCATCTGCACCAGGATGAAATACTTTATTATTTAAAATATGAGTATCATAATTCATACCACCAGTTGATTGCACAAATATTGAATACCCCAATCCACCGTTAACGGTATTATTTGAAATAATATTTTTTCTCGCATCAAATTCAACAAAAATATTCATTCGCCCCCATGTAAAATCAGTTCCTCTCTTATTGTTGTCGAAAAACTCATTAGAATCAATACTATTATTATTTGAATAGTTGTAAATAGACAAGGCTGTAAATACTGAGTTTTTTATAATACAGTTTCTTACAAATGAATGTGAAACAGCATCAAATCTAATCAACATCTGGTAGGCATCGTCTGCTTTTTTATCTTGTACAATCATGGTAGCTCCAGACTCTTCTCCTTGAACTAAATCACCTATGTCAAATACACCTTCTACAGTTCGAGGCTCAATGGAAAAACCTGAATCCCCACCAAAAAAACCAGAAACAACTGCCCTACCTCCTGAACTAGATACAACTGCTTCGCCTCCTAAAAAAGGACTACTTGAGAGGCCTCTTAAATTAACTTTATTCTCTGACCTATTATTTTTATTACCATCAATGGTAAGATTTTCAATTTTAATATTAGTAACAGCATAGCCAGCCATACCACCAGTAATAAAAGCCTCTTCCTCACTGTAGTTAGTTAAAAAGTCAGGTTTCTTAAGTCTATCAATTGTTCCTCCAACTAATCTCGATTTTTTCCAATGCTTATACAATGGATATCCTTGTCCAAAAACATTGTCAAGGCTTTCATTTGAAGCTTTAATTATAGTCGTATATTTTGATTCTCCCCGAAATATTATTTTAGATTTTAGACTAATAGCATTCTTTACGATATACGTCCCATTAGGAAAAAAAAGAATACCTCCTCCCAACTTATCAAGATTTACTACAGCTTTCTCAATAACTGCCCAATCATCTGTAATTCCATCCCCTTTTGCTCCTATTTGTTGAACATTTACAGTGATAGTATCACAAAAATAATCTGTTATTTTTATTTTAGAATAATGAAATTCCAAAAAATCAGATACTGATTCATCATTTCTAATACATTCATTTTTTATAAAAGTATTCCCCCATAATTTAATGGAATTATTGGAAGAAACCTTTAATGTAATAAATACAATAAAGCTTAAAACAAAAATTTTCATTAGTTTTTATTATGCGTTACAGAATAAATACTTTGATACGAAAAATAAGTTATCATTATTAAGTCACAAAAAACCCTATAACGACCTCCTTGAACCAAGTATACTGTCGAAATAAAAACTGACAATAAAATTAAAACATTTATTGTTGGATTGTATTTATACTTTTTCTTGAAAAAATAAAACATAAACAACAACCAAGCAAAACCATCAATAAATTTAAACAATATAAACCAAAATGAAAACATATTATTTTGATCATAAGCTAGGACATTAGAGAGTAAAGGAAATGGAGCGATCAAATAAACAAAAGCACGCAATGGTGTGACAAGTAAATAAAGTAAACCGTTAGTAGGCAGCAAAATATTCATTAAAGTTTCAGACATTGCAAAACCATCTCTTTGTTTTTCAATTAAATTTTCAAAACCTAGCCCTTCCATAATACCTTCAATATACATTGGAATGAAATACATCGATAATACAAAAATAACGTAGAAAAACTTTTTTACTTTTATGCTGAGATTATTAAAATTCACCATCTCTAAAATTAAAAATATAGGCAACGTATTTGGTCTATTATAAAAACCAACTACTAAAGCCAAAGACTTAAGAATGAGTTTTTTTCTCTTTGAATAATTATTTAAAAAAGTGGATAAATAGATCGACATCAAAAAAATCATGATTACATCTTTTCCTGGAACGACAAGATTAACTGCCATAAAAGGAATAAGTAAACAAATCATAATCATATATCGCTTTTTTATCTGAGCAACTTTTAAAATATAAAATGAAAGATACAGCAATATCAGGTTAATAATAATTGGATTTAGCAAAGTAGAGCCAAAGAACTTATAAATTAAGGAATAAAATGTAATAACAAAGACAGATTGCCAAGTAATATTCGATTCAACTATAATCTCATCTAAGGGTAAATGACAAAACTTTAAAGCATAATAATCATAGTAATTGGAATCAGTAAAATCCTGTTCGGCCGTATAATATATTCCTAAATTAAAAACAGGTATATAATAACAAACCAACCATATTATGTACATTGAAAGAATTAATAAAATACTTCTTCGATCATTATATACAAATTGTATTATACTTAATATGGTAAATAAAAAAAAATTATCGACACTATAACTTTCAACTATAAAGAAAGAAAAAAAATTATAAATAAAAAAAGAAATTAATAATATTAAAATATTTGCTTTTTTATCCTGCATAATTATTGATTTGGGATTTAAATAATAGTAGATAAAGGAGTAAACCTATTATATCCATCTATTGATATAAGGTATTTTACTCATTAAAAAAATTAGTTCTTTCATTTTTAGAATTCTAATAGAAATAAATAAATATATTAACAGCGAAATTAGTCCAAAGGCACTTAATTTTAGCAACTTGCCCAATAAACCTAAATCGGCACCATTAAAAAGCAACTCCAAAACAAATACCAACCCAAAGATGAGCACTAACACACTAATTTGCTTAGATAAAAAACGGACAAAGTCTACAAAAAATGCTTTCACTTCTGTTTTGTACAACATCTTTATAGTAATACAAAAAATAAAAATCCAAGTTAGTATGTAAGCTACAGCTATTCCTTTTACATTGAAATAAGTTGAAAAGATACCTGATAATATAAAATAAATCAAAAATGTCAAGATACCAACAATACCAGTTTTGTAATTAATTGGTTGGATAAAAATAGACCTAAAAGATATGACAACACTTAGCATAAACACCATCCCTATTAACATTAAAGGAAGAAGTTCTGCAACATTTTGAGTACTAGCTTCATTAAAATTACCTCGTTGAAACATGATTATCACTATATCTCTAGAAAAAAAAGAACAGATTAATACTGCATAAGAAGTAAGAGCAAAAACCAGTTTTATAATCATAGAGGTATCATAATAGTAAGCTTTTAAATCCCCTGACTTATAGGATTCTGTAAGCCTAGGAATTAGCACTGATGAAGGACCCGCTATCACAAGAGCTCCCAGAGCAATAATAATTCTTTGCGAATACCCTAAATATGATATTGATGATTCCCCTAGTTTACTTCCCCAATACGCATCAACTACTTGAAATACAGAAAAAGTTAACATCGAAAAAACAGAATATTTCATTGATTTCAAAAAATCAAATACTTCACTGGCTGTACTTACATTTGTCAAGTCTCTCTTCTCATTTTTAAGCATATAAATTGAGAAAAAAATTGAGAATAAATACCCTAGTAAAAGCCCGAATATTATTGCATTTACACCAATCTCATCAAAAATAAGTATACAAAGAATACTGAAAATGAAAGGAAAAAAATTTAGTACAACAGGAATAATAAATCTAGCTTTACTAGTGAAATAACAGCTTATAATACTAAATGGTATCGTAAACAGAAATACTAACCAAACAATTACATTTAAAATTTCGATGTTTGGAAAAGATCTTAAATTAAAATAATCTATTACAAAAAAATGATAAACTAGAATAAAAAACACGAATAACACTAAAGTAATCACAATACAAATCTTAATAAATTGTAAAAAGTAATTAAACGATTTCGTTACAAAGTGTGGTATTAATGAAAAACTAAATGCTGAGGAAATCACACCCGATATAAGAAAAGGAAAACTTGTAAGTAGTAAATAAGTATCCATTTCATGTCCAGTTCCAAAACTAGCTGCTATCATCACCTGATTTAGAAAACTTATTGCAATTGACACTAAAGTAAGAATAGATACTAAAAAAGATGATTTTAAAAGTGATGACATAAATCAGTAAGTTTTTCTTAATTTTTTAAAAATACTATGTGGTAGTAAATACCTCATAATCATAAAAAACTTCCTATAAATGTTAAAGCGCATTTCTTCACTAAAATCCATACATAATCTGTTGGTTATATATTCCTTTTGATTATATTTATGTACTTTATTGAGTTCTTGTTGTAGAATTTTACCTTTTACGATAACATTAGCAAATTCAATTAATGGCTTCTTAACAGAATAAAAGCCGTTTTTTTCATGTTTATCTAAAATTTTCGAAATCTCAACCTCATATTGCCATGGGTTCAAGTTGTCTAGTTCCGAAAGATTTATAATTTTGGAAAAAAAAGCTGTATTCCACATGGAAAAAACAAGCGATCCCACGTAAGAATCATTTTTAGAAATTTTAAAATAAGGTCTTTTAGCCTTAAACATTAAACTTATATCAGTAAATAAGTTTCTATGCCCACTATTTAAAACCAAATAATCCATTCCTGTCATATTACTCAAGCATTCCTGAAACTTTACAATATGTACTTCATTCAACAAAACGAGATCATCGAAACTAAAAACAACAGCACTATAATTTATAGAAATATAGTTATTAAACACATACCTCAATGATTCGCTCCAAGATATATCTTCAGGATAATATAAAATCTTAAATCCTAAATTAACAACCCTGTTTTTAACTTCTGGTGAAATATTATCATCTGAAGTAATATATAGATCAATATTCTCACTCTTAAAATGATTTTTATAACTTTTTAAAGTCAGCTCCCACACATCACAATAACTACTATGTGAGAGTATTATAAAACAATTTTCGTTCATTTTATCCTAAATTTTTTCCAAAGGCAAAATATAAATTAGCCCTAAGTGTCCGTAATAAACCTGCATTATGTTGAACTTCGTTCGCGACAACAGTATATTTCTCTAAAGATTTTTCAACTGATACATTAATTAAATCTAACCTTCTAAAAACTTTTAATTCCTCTTCTTCAATACTATGTTTGTACTTTACATAACACGCATATAATTGATACTCACTAAGCCAACAAGAATCGTTTTTTACAATAATTTCCAAAAAATAGTCTACCCAGTCTTTATCTCTCGCTATATTTGTCAACATTTCATTGAGATACATTGGATTGAAACACATCTGATTAGAAATAAAATTTTTATCATCCTTAAGTTTTAGTTCTGTTCTATCTATAAAATTTTGATATTGTTTTTCGATAGTTTTAGGAGTATAATATATTTTTTCTTCTAACAAGATTTCTTTTCTAAGGAAAGAATCTCCGTCAACTATATGAACAAAATCATAATAAAATTCTTTATGAAGATTAATAACCACACAATATTTTAAAAACTGTTGATAATACCAATTAGGACGATCCGTTTTCTCTATGACTTCATATGAATCCCTGTCAAAAAATTCACTATCCTTCCTAAAAATTATAGTTTTATATTTATCTTTTAAAGATGTTGAATAATCCGGAGAAACTAAAAACAAATCATATGAGATTTCTCCACTAGAATAATATTCAAGTATGTTATCACTAATCTCTTTGGCAACAATGACTACTGCGTATTTTTTGCTATACATCTATAATTTTATTTATAATTTTCTACTCAAAGTAATTCAAAATAGAATATCCACCATCTTTTAAATATTGGTCTTCAAGCATCAATTTCAAATTAGTTTGTATCATGTCTTTTACTAAATCTTGCAAATCGTTTAATTGAATTGACTGACAAAACTTTTATTATTAAAAAATATTCAAATATAAATACCCTGTATTTACCTCAGCCTTTTAGTAATCGCCAAATCACTAGCTACCATCTCCTTAACCAATCCTGCTAAATCATACTGCGGTTCCCATCCCAGCTTTTTAGATTTACTAGGGTCTCCTATCAACAAATCTACTTCGGTAGGACGGTAATACTGTGGATCAACTCTTACTACTACTTTACCTATTTCTAGTTGATAATCCGGATTATTACAAACCAGAACTTTAGCATTTTCACTTTCAAATACCAATTCAACACCTACTTCAGCAAAAGAAAGACGCACAAAATCACGGATATAAGTTGTTACTCCTGTTGCAATTACATAGTCTTCAGCTTTATCTTGTTGCAAGATTCTCCACATAGCCTCTACATAATCTTTGGCATGTCCCCAGTCTCTTTGCGAATTCAAGTTCCCCAGAAAAAGACACTCTTGCTTTCCTTTTGCAATAGCAGCAGTTGCCATCGTAATTTTACGGGTAACAAATGTCTCACCGCGTCTAGGAGATTCATGATTAAAAAGGATTCCGTTACAAGAAAACATATCATAAGCCTCACGGTAGTTTTTAGTAATCCAAAAGGCGTAAATCTTAGCAGCTCCATATGGAGAACGTGGGTAGAAAGGAGATTTCTCATCGTAAAATCCTGCTGCATTTTTATTCTCTGCCAATCCTCCATACAATTCAGAAGTAGAAGCCTGATACACTCTGGTTTTTTCTCCTAAACCTAAAATTCTTACCGCTTCTAATATACGTAATGTACCTATTCCATCAACAATAGCAACATATTCTGCAGAATCAAATGACACCTTTACATCAGACATCTCCCCACGGTTATAAATTTCATCAGGCTGTACTTCCTGAAGTATTCTTATAATATTAGTGGAATCGACTATCAATAAATCAACTTCTGTTGGCCCAAAAAATGTAGTTTCAACTAAGTAGTATAAATCAGAAATTCGGAGTTTTTTTTGGACTTTTTTAAAACAATTTCAAATCACTTGCCACCATCTCTTTAACCATAGCCGCTAAGTCATACTGTGGTTTCCATCCCAACTGTGTTTTTGACTTTGTAGGATCTCCAATCAATAAATCAACTTCAGTAGGACGGTAATATTCTGGATCTACTCTAAGTACAACTGTACCTATCGCTATTTGATATAAAGGATTAGCACAAGCAGCAACGGTAGCCGTTTCATTTTCTTGTTCTCCTTCAAAAGTTAAAGTAACACCCACCTCAGCAAAAGCCATGATAACGAAATCTCTAATATAGGTGGTCACACCAGTTGCAATTACATAATCTTCTGGCATTTCTTGTTGTAAAATTCTCCACATAGCCTCAACATAATCCTTAGCATGCCCCCAGTCTCTTTGCGAGTTCAAGTTCCCTAAGTACAAACAATCTTGCTTTCCTTTAGCAATAGCCGCTACTGCCATTGTGATTTTACGGGTTACAAAAGTCTCACCGCGTCGAGGCGATTCGTGATTGAAAAGAATACCATTACAAGCAAACATATTATAAGCCTCACGGTAGTTTTTAGTAATCCAAAAACCATAAATCTTAGCCGCTCCATAAGGAGAACGCGGGTAGAAAGGCGATTTCTCGTCATAAAAACCTGCTGCATTTTTATTCTCAGCTAATCCGCCATACAATTCAGATGTAGAAGCCTGATACACTCTCGTTTTATTTCCTAAACCTAAAATTCGAACAGCCTCAAGAATTCTCAAGGTCCCTAATCCATCAACATTAGCCACATATTCAGGAGAATCAAAAGACACTTTTACATGAGACATCGCACCTAAGTTATAGATTTCATCAGGCTGTACTTCCTGTATAATTCGTATAATATTAGTAGAATCGGTCAAATCGCCATAATGCAATTTAAAATTAACATGCACTTCATGTTGATCTACATAGATATGATCGATACGTTGCGTATTAAAAGAAGAGGCACGACGTTTCACACCATGGACCATATATCCTTTTTCTAATAATAATTCTGCTAAATAAGATCCATCTTGACCTGTTATTCCTGTTACTAATGCTACTTTTTGTGGTGTTGTATCCATGATATTATTGCTTGTTGTTCGTGTGTTTTTTATACGATGGTGAATCGTTTATTTGGTTAATTGTTTAATCGTGTGTTGTAATTGAAATTCAGTTGTTCAATGCTTCAATGGTTAATTGTTTAATCGAACAAAAGTTTAATTGGTGAATTGGTTAATTGTTTAATCGAACAAAGGTTTAATTGGTGAACTGGTTAATTGTTTAATCGAACAAAAGTTTAATTGGTGAATTGGTTAATTGTTTAACCGTATGTTCTTAATGAGATTCAGTTATACGATGGTTAATTGGTTATTTCTTTAATCGTTTAATTGGTGAACTGGTTAATTGTTTAACCGAATGTAACATTTAAACTTTTTCTAACCGACTAAACCTTTCCTAACCGATTAAACTCTCTTTTTCAAAGTCTCTTTATTATTGATTTGATATTTATAAAGTGAATTCAATTTATTTAGAATAGCATCTAGTTTTATTCTAAGTTCCGTATATTTCTCTTCATTAATATATTTCATATCCAAGGCTGTATTCAAATGATCTATCGTTTCCAGCGCCGTTGAATAGGACATATTAGTAAAATGGGCTTGGTCAAAATTAGAAGACCTTCCAGAACCCTCTGCTAAATTAGCGGAGATGCTGGCTGATGCCCTATTAATTTGACTGATTAAATCAAATCTCTCTTCTTTTGGAAATCTTTGACTCATCAACTTTATATCTATTTTGAACTTTCTAGATAGTTGATATACCTCCAATTTTTCGAATGAATAGATATGGTAACTCATGGGAAAAAAGGTTAAATCGTTAATCGTCTATTTGGTTAATTGTTTAACCGTGTGGTGTGATTGAAATTCAGTTGAAATATTATCGGTTATTTGTTTAATTGGTGAAATGGTTAATCGAACAAAAGTTGAATTGTTGAATTGTTGAAATGATTAATCGCGTGTTCTGATTGAAATTTAGTTAATTGGTTCATCATACATTTTTATTAAAAACCAGTTAACCAATTAAACTTTTTTTTTAAACAATTAAACTCTTCCTAAACAATTAAACTTTTTTTTAAACAATTAAACTTTTTCTAATCAGTTAACCGATTAAACTTTTTTTTAAACAATTAAACTCTTCCTAAACAATTAACCTTTTCCTAACCGATTAAACAGTTAAACTTTTCCTAAACAGTTAACCTCCTCTACATTTTCACTTCCTTAAATCGGTCGATATTTTCCAAAAACCAATTGTATGTTTTTTGTATTCCTTCTTCTAATTTTACTTGGTGTTTCCAACCTAATTCATGCATTTTAGAAATATCCATTAGTTTCCTAGGAGTACCATCTGGTTTTGTTGCATCCCAAATGATTTCTCCTTGATGTCCCGTTATTTTTTGAATCGTTTCGGCCAATTCTTTGATGGTCAAGTCTTCCCCTGTCCCCACATTATATAAATAATCGGGTAGTTTGTTTTCTAATGCAAATACCACTGCTTGCGCCATATCATCTACAAAAAGAAACTCTCTCATAGGGGTCCCACTTCCCCAAAGGGTTACCGGAGCATTGCCATTTTCCTTTGCCTCATGAAACTTACGTATCATAGCGGGTAAAACATGAGAAGAATTTAAATCGAAATTATCATGGGTACCATAAAGATTCGTCGGCATCAAGCTTACGTAATCCTTACTAAATTGATTCCTAATAGCTTGACAGGCTTTTACCCCTGTAATTTTTGCAATAGCATACCATTCGTTAGTCGGTTCCAAAGTATCTGTTAACAAATACTCTTCTTTTAATGGTTGTGGCGCCAGTTTTGGATAAATGCAAGAACTTCCCAAAAATATAAACTTCTCCACACCGGATTGTAATGCGGTATCGATTAGATTATTTTGGATTTGCATATTTTCCATTATGAATTGATACGGAAAATCATTGTTAGCTAATATCCCTCCCACTTTTGCGGCAGCATCAATAATCACTTCCGGTTTTTCGGTAGCCATAAAGTCCTTAACTGCTTGTTGATTTCTCAAATCCAGTTCCTTACTGGAAGCTCCAATAAGGTTAGTATAACCTTTAGCCGTCAGTGTTCTCCAGATAGCACTACCCACCATTCCGTTGTGTCCAGCAATATATATTTTAGTATCTTTATTCATGATGATATTAATTTAGTAAATCTGATTTTTCTCGTTCTAGAGCATTATAAACGCTTTTCACATCCTGAGAAAATTCTTTTTTCAAAATTAAATTAGCTGTATCTGTATGAACAAAAATAGTGTCCTGTACCCCTATAAAAGCAGTATAATTAGTAGTCCCGATCACCATATTTCCATTTTCATCCACCGGATGACCAATGGTTATCAAATAATCATAAACCGATTCAAAAGACCCCAAATCAGACCAGCCAAATTTAGAGGAAACCACTTTAATTTTCTTTGAGCGTTCCATCACCGCATAATCAATGCTAATGGATGGAATATCCATAGAAAGCGCTAAATCTAAATTTCCACTACTATTGTTTTCCCAAGCTAGTTTTGATTTCTCATACACTTCTGGAGTGAACGCCTTTAATTCTTCCAACAAGACTCCTGCTTTAAAGCAAAACATTCCGCTGTTCCAAAGAAAATTTCCTTTGGCTATAAAATCACGAGCAGAAACTTGATTAGGCTTTTCTCTAAAAGAAATCACATCATCTCCCTTACGTTCAATATATCCATATCCCGTTTCCGGTTTAGTGGGAACAATCCCAAAAGTAACAATATATCCATTTGAAGCTTTATCAACCGCTTCGTTTATCGCCTGTTCATAATCTTGCATCTCATCAATAATATGATCAGACGGAGTAACTACTAAGATATCATCAGGATCAGAAGCAAAGGCTGCAAAAGCAATCGCTGCCGCAGTATTTCTTGGCGTAGACTCTATGATATCAATATAAGAAGTATTGGATTTTTCTAATACTTTTTTACTTAAATGGCAATTATCGATGTTACCTACCACCATCACTTTATCGGCAATGTTTCTATTGCGATCGACGGTCATCTCAAACAAAGATTTCCCATTAAAAATATCTAAGTATTGCTTGGGTTGACTTTTACGAGACAATGGCCACAAACGACTACCGACTCCTCCAGTTAGTATAACATGAGTAATTGAGTTCTTGTTTTCCATACTTTTCTTTTATAGTTAACTTTAGTGTTGAATTAGCTGAAATTATATCTTAAAATTGTTTATAACCTTCCGTCAACCTTATCCCCTAAAACCCCTTTTACATCGTACACTAAACTTATGGTGTTTTGTAATTGTGTTAAGTCTAGGTTTAAAAATTCATTATGAGCTACTCCTAAAACAAGAGTATCAAATTTTTGATTGGGCACAACATTAGTTGTCTTTAATTTATATTCTTTAAACACAGCAGCAGGATTAGCTAGAGGATCATATATAGTTACAGTAATTCCATAATCAGTTAAAGCGGCAATGACATCTACAATTTTAGTGTTACGAACATCTGGACAGTTTTCCTTAAACGTAATACCAAGCATTAAAAGTGAGGCATTATTAACCGAAATTCCTTTCTTGATCATCAGCTTTACAATTTGAGAAGCCACATATTCTCCCATGCTGTCGTTCAAGCGCCTACCCGCTAAAATAATTTCAGGGTGATAGCCTAATTCTTGAGCCTTCTGAGCTAAATAATAAGGATCAACCCCTATGCAATGCCCTCCAACCAATCCTGGTTTAAAGGGTAAAAAATTCCATTTGGTCCCAGCCGTTTCTAAAACTGCTTGAGTATCTATATTCATTAAGTTGAATATTTTAGACAGTTCGTTCACAAAGGCTATATTAATATCCCGTTGTGAATTTTCGATTACTTTGGCTGCCTCGGCTACCTTGATAGAAGGAGCTAAATAGGTACCTGCAGTAATAACAGTTTGATATAATTCGTTTATCTTGTGTCCAATTTCTGGAGTAGAACCCGAGGTGACTTTTAATATTTTATCTACCGTATGTTCCTTATCTCCTGGATTAATACGCTCTGGAGAATAACCCACGAAAAAATCAATATTAAATCGTAATCCCGAAACTCGTTCTAAAACAGGTACGCATTCTTCCTCTGTTACTCCTGGATATACCGTTGATTCATATACGACAACATCTCCTTTTTTAAGTACTTTGCCTACTGTTTCACTCGACTTGTAAAGTGGAGTTAAATCAGGTCGGTTATTTTTATCTACTGGTGTAGGTACCGTCACAATATAATAATTACAATCTGCGATTTCAGCTAACACCGTCGTGCAATACAGACCGTTACTACTCCCTTGTTTTTCCTGTAATACCTTTTGCAAAGTAACAGAGTCTATTTCTAGAGTAGTATCAACGCCAGATTTTAATTCTGCTACTCGGGTCTCATTAATATCAAAACCTACAACAGCATGTTTTGTGGCAAATAATCGCGCTAGAGGTAAACCTACATACCCAAGGCCAATAATTGCTATTTTTGAATTGATTTCCATCTCTTTAAAACTATTTTCTAAGCTATTTGTTGGTAAAAAAGCACCGCTTTGCAACTCAAACCCACATTAGTGCGCTCAAATCATGTTTTTTCAAGTGCGCAAATATAGGTACAATAAGCCAGTTTATTTTATTAATAAATTAACCCTGAACAATTAAAATTTAATTAATCTCAAGAGAAACAACTAACCTATTGTTAATCAGAGCCTAAAACAAACTATTATTTTAATAAGTTGTCAAAAAAATCACCTAATTTGGTTACCCCTACTATTCATAAGAATAATTCCAAATCAAGCAACCAAAAATCTAATTATGGCGGTTCCCAAAAAACCTGACCCCTTAAATTTTATAGGAACAGCATTTAGCTCTCAAAAATTAAAAATACTCATAACGAACAAATTACAGCGCCTAAACTTTGAGCCGTCAAGCATTGTTAATTCTTTTTTTTATTTGATCTCAATATTTTAAGAATTCAAGTCTGTTTTTTAAATTACTCTAAAACATTACAAATAAGTCATTTTACTTAATTTTCATTTTCAAAACACATCCCAAGGTTTCTAAAACAAGGATATAATGCGTTTTATTCACTTCTTGTACAACGGCTTCCTGAGCAGAAAAAGGACCATCTTCTAAAGTAATTTTATCCCCTACTTGTATCGAGTCTATAGACACATCATAAGTGTCAGGAGTATCCAACCATTTTTTAATGGTACTTATCTCTTCATCACGAACAATTGCAGGTTTTCCCAACCAAAACAAATAGCGAACCGCCCCCGCTGATTGAAACACTAGGTTTCTTTCGGCCTCCGTTACTTGCACAAAGACATAGGAATTAAAAAGAGGCACAATTACCTTCTTCTTTCTATCAGACCATTGGCGCACCTGTGTAATCAGAGGACAATAGCATTCTACCCCAATCTTTGTAAGTTGCTCCGCAACTTTCTTCTCCCATTTAGGTTTTGTATACACCACGTACCAGTTCTTCATTTGCGTTGTGTTGAAATAACATCTTGTTGTTATTCTTGTTTATATATGACTCTCTATTTGTTGTTCCCACATTATTTTTCAGCCTCGAATTATCAAAATTAGCAGTAATCATGAATTATCAAAACTGCTCGATTCCTTTATGACCGTTTTAACTCCAAATTATCTAATTCATATTTAAACTTCTTTAAATACCGATTGTGTTTTTATTATGCTAAGACGATTTTAATTTAAGAGCGGAAACATAGTACTTAACAAGGCTGTTCTTTGCTCTTTGTTCTTTGTTCTTTCTTCTTCGTTCTTCGTTCTTCGTTCTTCGTTCTTCGTTCTTCGTTCTTCGTTCTTCGTTCAGCATTTTCCACTACAAGAAACAAATTCCATTTTTTTTAAGAATAGTCTCGATAGCTCAGACGATATGTTAGGATTTAAGAACCGATAGCTTGATATACAAATCCAATTTTTTCTAAAGCCGCACCATCCAATATATTTCTTCCGTCAAAAACAAAAGCAGGCTTTTGCATGGAGTTATAAATCCGTTGCCAATCATACTGAACAAACTCATCCCATTCCGTAAGTATCGCTATAGCATGTGCCTCCTTGCATGCGTCATAAGGATCCTCAAATGACATCACGCTATTGCTGTTTTTATCTGCAGTTCTAGTTTCTAAATAATCTAAATCCATTAGAATTTTGTTTCTTGTGACTTTAGGATCGTAAACGGCAATTTTTGCATTTTCATTGATTAGGTTATCTGCCACATAAATCGCTGCAGATTCTCTAGTATCGTTAGTGTCTTTTTTGAAAGCCCATCCTAATAAAGCAATTTTCTTATCAGAAACGGTATTGTAAAGTGTTTCCACTATATTATTTGCAAAACGTCTTTTTTGATAGTCGTTCATAATAATAACCTGCTCCCAATAATCAGCCACTTGATTCAATCCGTAGGATTTTGCAATATAAACTAAATTCAAAATGTCTTTTTGAAAACAAGAACCTCCAAATCCCACAGATGCTTTTAAGAATTTAGATCCTATTCTGCTGTCCATTCCTATCGCTTTTGCCACTTCGTTTACATCAGCACCTGTTTTTTCACATAGCTCAGACATCGCATTAATAGAAGAGATTCTTTGTGCCAAAAACGCATTTGCGGTCAATTTAGATAACTCTGATGACCATACATTAGTAGTCAATATTTTATCAACTGGAACCCAATTAGAATATACATCTACCAATGCTTTTATCGCTTTTTGACCGTCTTCAGTCGTATCTCCTCCAACTAATATCCTATCTGGGTTCAATAAATCCTGAACCGCTGTACCTTCGGCCAAAAATTCTGGATTAGATAAAATTTGAAATTTCACGCCGTTACCCGTATTGTCTAAAATACTTTTAATAGCCTCAGCTGTACGAACTGGTAATGTCGATTTCTCGACTACGATCTTATCGTCCTTGGCAATTTTAGCAATTTGTCTGGCACATAATTCAATGTATTTTAAATCGGCTGCCATTCCCTTGCCTTTACCATAGGTTTTAGTAGGTGTATTTACCGATATAAAAATAATTTGGGCTTCGTCAATTGCTTTCTCAACATCCGTAGAAAAGAATAAGTTTCGCCCTCTTGCATCGCTAACAATTTTATCCAATCCCGGTTCGTAAATAGGAATATTATCTAAATCCTCATCATTCCAAGCCGCTATTCGTTCTTTATTTAAATCAACAACCGTAACTTGTATCTGTGGACATTTTTGTGCTATAACCGCCATTGTAGGTCCGCCAACATATCCGGCTCCAATGCAACAAATTTTTGTGATTTTCATTTCTTCTGTTTTTCTTTATTCTTTATTCCTAATTATTTGTTCAACGTTTTCTAGCCTCTTTTTCTAAGGTCCGTTTTAGGTTTACTGAACTTGTATTTTAAGTAGTGTTCAATGAATTATCGATTTGTCTTGATAAAAAAAGCGATACCGTTTGTGCTTTTATTACTATTTTCTTTGTTCTTTGCTCTCTATTAAAAGTTTTCTATTAAGTACCTCTATCTTTAGACAACCGCAATCGAATAGACATTAGCTGTGATAACCGACAACAATCTACTTTAAATTATTCCAATACCAATCAATCGCTTCTCTCAACCCTTGCTGTAAAGAATACTGCGGATTATATGCTAATAATTCTTTTGCTTTATCAATACTGGCCAAAGAATGCGGTATATCTCCAGCTCTATTTGGACCATGAACCACTTCAACATCAGCAATTGCAGAATCATATTTAGCCAAATATTCTTTCAAATAATTCACTAAATCGTTTAATGTATTTCGATCTCCAAATGCCGTATTATACACCGTATTCACCGCAGCTGGATTTTCTGTAGTTATTGCTAATTCGTTCATTTGAATAACATTCTCAATATAAGTGAAATCGCGTGAATAATTCCCATCTCCGTTAATAGTGATCGCTTCATGATTCATTAATTGCATCACAAATTTAGGAATGACCGCTGCATACGCTCCATTAGGATCCTGCTTTCTCCCAAAAACATTAAAATAACGCAATCCTATTGTTTCTAAACCATACGTTTTACTAAAAATATCAGCGTACAGTTCATTTACATATTTAGTTATGGCATAAGGAGAGAGTGGCTTTCCGATCACATCCTCCACTTTAGGCAATCCAACCGAATCTCCATAAGTAGAAGAACTGGCTGCATACACAAATCGCTTCACCTTGGCATCTGTAGCAGCCACAAGCATATTTAAAAAACCAGATACATTGACATCATTAGTCGTAACCGGATCATTAATAGAACGAGGTACTGAACCCAGCGCTGCCTGATGTAAAACATAATCGATGTCTTTTACTGCATTCTGGCAATCAACAGCGTTTCGTACATCGCCTTCAAGCAACCTAAAATTGGGATTAGTAATGAAATCCTTTAAATTATGTCTGTGCCCCGTAGCAAAATTGTCTAAGCATACTACTTCATGTCCTTTAGATAAAAAATACTCACAAAGATTAGAACCAATAAACCCGGCTCCACCTGTAATCAATATGCTGCTTTTTGTTCCCTCTTTCATTTATACTAATTTAAAAATCCTTCTATTATTTTTTTGTTTTTATACCTAATTTTCTAAGAATTGAATCATAGAAATTTTTTGGTTTATCTTCATCTGTGTATCCATTTGAATAAGCACCGTAACCGTAGCCATAGCCCATACCATAGCCAGAACCATATTTAGCCTTATTTTCAAAACCATTTAAAATAATACTGGCATTGTCTAGTTCTCCTCGTTTTACTCTATTATTCAATAAAGTGATCATTTCCTTTTTAGAAAAATTCTGTCTTACAATATATAAAGTAACATCCGAATATTGTGATAATTCCAAAGCATCAGAAACCAGTCCCACCGGTGGCGTATCCAATATGATATAATCGTACTTTTTCTTTAATTCTTCGATTAATTCTCCCATTCCATCACTCAAAATCAATTCTGACGGATTAGGAGGAATAGGACCCGAAAGGATGACATCGAGATATGGAATCTGAGTATGATTTATAATATCATCCACACTTTTCTGCTTTATTAAGTAGTTGACAATTCCCACTTCATTAGACAAATTAAACTCGTCAAATAATTTGGGTTTCCTTAAATCACAACCTATAATAACTGTCTTTTTTTCGCTTAACGCAAAAACAGTAGCGATATTTATAGAACAGAATGTCTTTCCTTCCCCACTGACTGACGATGTTATCATCAATGTTTTAGCTCCACCTACATTTTGTTTTTTATACAAGTACTGTAGCGAAGAGCGAATTGCTCTAAAGGATTCAGACAATGCTGATTTCGGTTTGTCATAAACCGCTAACTCCGAACTTTCCTTACTTAGACCTACAACTCCAATCAAGGGAATTTTTGTGAGTTTTCCAATATCGTCCGTATTTTGAATGGAATCATTGATAAAGAAAATAAAAAACACAAACAACAGCGGAAACAATATCCCTAGAAAAAGTGCCAAAACATAATTAGCGGATGTTCTTGGACCAATTTGCCCACCACCTACATCTTTTGCCGGATCAATAAAGTGAATATCAGATAAATTTGCCGCTTTTACAATATCAGCTTCGCTTCTTTTTTGAAGAAAAGTATTATAAATATTATCACTTAAATCGTATTTTCTCTTTATTTTTATTAACTCCTGCTGCTCATCAGGAAGCGCCTTAATCGTACTTTCTGTTTGACTAATTTTATTATTAATCAATGCCAGATCATATTGAAGAGAAGACTTTGCTGAAGCAATATTCTCTAATAATACATTTTTAATAGCCACCATTTGATTATCAAAATCTTTAAATATCTTATCACTTTTTACTGCGTAAGCCATTTCTGATCGTTGACCTGAAAGAGAAATTAATTTGGAGACATTAGTCACCACATTTGGATCATCAATACCCGCAACTGATGGCGCTGGAAGTTTTGAGTAATCGACACTGTTTTTTAAATAAGACTTTAAGGAGTTGTAGTAGGATATTTTTCGGGTGATTTCATCTCTGCTAACATCAAATTCGAGCATCTTATCAGAAAACTTAGCGCCTCCTTCTTCAATATCATAGATATTCTTGCCTTTCCTAAATGTTTTTAGTTCGTTTCCAGTTTCTTTTAACTGCGACTCCATCGCAATTAATGTGCTGTCAATAAAAGCAATTGTATTTGTGGCAAACTGATTCTTACTATCCAGTTGTCTTTTGATAAGCATTTCTACGGTCGAATTCAGGTATGTAACCATTCTTGCCTTATTTGCTCCTTGCATTCCAAGCGTAATTATAGAACCGCCCTTGTCATCTGAACGAACATTTATCCCTCGATACCCTGCAACAGTTCCATTAAAATCACTAAACGAAACAAAGTATTCATTGCCTTTGTAAAACCCAGGATTGTCATTTATCTGCAATTTCCAATTTAGAAATGGTAAAGAAACCCTTTCGCCCACCTTATATCGCTTAACAAAATCCCCAGTCGCAACAGCTGTAGTACTATATGAATTATCAGAGTAGGTAATTAAGGAAGCATTTTGACTTGCAAATGGAATTCTAATTTCATAAACATTTTCACTAACAAAGCGAATCCCAATGAGGTTTCCTGATAGCTGTCCTTTTGATTTGTCGATATCAACGTAAAAAGGAACTGCGCCATAAGCATCCTCAAGGGCATACTTACCTTGAACTAGATAATTAATATAATATTGCAGTTTATCAACCACAAGTTCGTTATGAGATCTAGACTGTATCGTGGTCGAAATGGTTTGAACTTGGTCAGAAGTACCACCCCAATTAAAGACCAGACTAGTATTTGAAGTAAACAACGGATTACTTTCTTCCTTTACAGAAATAAGCGTCTCCATACTATACACTTTCTCTTTACGAATATTTACCTGGTAGGCAATAGCAAAAGTGATTATTAAGCTTAATAGAAACCATTTCCAGTAACTTCCTATTTTTATTAGAAATCCCTTAAAGTCAAAACTAACCTGATTTTCAAAAATCGAAAAATCTTTTATATCTAACATTTTTTGATCTCTGTTTTAATTTTTAAATAGCAAGAAAAAGGTTGTAGTAGCCAGTGACAACAAGGTAATAATCGTTCCTAACGATTCTATCCCCGTTTTTCCTGTTCCCCAAGTTTTTTGTTTGAGTGGTTTTACATAAATATAATCATTCGGTTGCAGATAAAAATAAGGTGAATTCATTACGTTGATATCAGTAAGATCGAGATCATGCATTTGCACTCCCGTTGGAGAATTTCTGATAATCGTTACTGCTTTTCTATTTCCTGTTATCGTTATATCTCCCGCATTTGCGATAGCTTCCATAATATTCACATTATCCTTAAATAGAGTCTTGGTTCCTGTACTTCCTATTTCGCCATTTATGGTATACTTGAAACCCGCTAATTTTACAATAACAAAAATATTAGCTTCTTTCTTAAAATATTCAGCTAACAATTGGTTTTCAATTTTAACTCTTATTTCCTCTAAAGTAAATCCAATTACATTAATTTCTCCCAAAACAGGCATCCTAATATTCCCATGATCATCAACCGTAAAACCATCAAAATACAATCCCGATTCAGATTTACCAGTGACACCCTCGTTTGTGGTACTAAAAATAGCAACTAATTTTGGATCAATAGCCTTTATACTAATGCTTAAAACATCGTTAGTTTGCAATCTATAGGGCTTAGCTACAATAGCCGAAATTCCTGTTTCTGTTTCAGAATTATTCTTTTTTTGCAAGTAAATCAAATCCTGAGTAGGAATACATGAAGTAAATAACACACTTATACTAAGTAATAAATAGAATATATGCTTGCTCATTTTTATATTTTAGATAACAAATATAGCTTTTCATTTACTATATCAAAAGTTTAGCTATTTATTAAGACAATTAATTATTTTTGAAAGACTTTTCGAATGGTACGCGCTGCAATATGCTCCTTCCCAAAGTAACTTCATCTGCATATTCCAATTCATCACCCACGGCAATTCCGCGAGCAATTGTAGAAATTACAATATCAGCCTCAGCTATTTGTTTATAAATATAAAAATTTGTGGTATCCCCTTCCATTGTTGAGCTTAAAGCAAAAATAACTTCATTCACACTTCCTGCCTTTACCTTTTCTACTAATGTTGTAATTCTCAACTGACTAGGACCTACTCCATCAATAGGAGAAATTTTACCACCTAAAACGTGATAAACCCCTCTAAATTGTCCTGTATTCTCGATTGCCATCACATCACGAATATCTTCTACAACGCAAACAATTTGATGATTCCGATTTTTATTAGCACAGATTTCACAAATATCACTATCTGAAATATTGTGACAATTTGTACAATACTTGATATCTTCTCGCATATTCACCAATGCTTGAGACAAAAAACTGGTTTGTTCTTTGGGCTGTTTCAATAAATGTAACACTAAACGCAAGGCAGTTCTCTTCCCTATCCCCGGTAATTGAGATATTTCGTTAACTGCTTTTTCTATTAATTTTGAAGAAAATTCCATAACTGCAAATGTAGCAATTTGTTTATTTCTTTAAATAGTTATTTACTTAATCCCTTCTATAAATTCGATTTGGTTGAAATAAAGAAACAAACAACCTATAAACATAGTCAACAAGGTATTAACGAAGTAGCATTTACCGATTTTAAAAAATCATTTTTCCACGTGCAGACCTCTGGCAAAAAATGAAGCAGCCGTTACAGGAATTAAACCTAAAGAGATTAACTAAAAAATTGTACTTTGGCTTTTCAAAATCCAAAAAATGACACCTTTCGCCATTCTCTCGCTTATCGTTATCTACCTCGGAATATTATTCACTATCTCTCATTTTACGAGTAAAAAAGACAGTGGGAATGACGCTTTCTTTAATGCGAATAAAAACTCTAAATGGTATTTAGTCGCTTTCGGGATGATAGGAACAGCACTTTCTGGTGTCACTTTCATTTCTGTTCCTGGCGAAGTGGGTGCGCCAAGTGGAGAACAATTTAAATATTTTCAGTTTGTTTTGGGGAATGCTATAGGATTTATATTCATCGCCAAAGTACTATTGCCTTTATATTACCGAATGAACTTGACGTCTATTTATGGCTATATAGAACGTCGTCTAGGAATCTACTCCTATAAAACTGCGGCCACTATTTTCTTGATTAGCCGAACTATCGGATCCGCGTTTAGATTGTATCTCGTCGTGATAGTTTTACAGCGCTTCGTATTTGATTTTTACGGAATTCCCTTTGCTGTTACTGTATTGATTTCACTAGCTTTGATATTTGCTTATACCTATCGCGGAGGTTTAAAAACGATTATCATCACTGACACCTTACAAACATTTTTCTTAGTCACTTCTGTTTTTATGACTATTTATTTTATCTGTCAAAGTCTAGACCTTAATGTAATTGAAGCTTTTGAAGAAGTTAAAAACAGTAACTATTCTAAAATATTTTTCTTCGATGATTTTCTGTCCAGTAAATTTCACTTTGTAAAACAAATTCTAGGTGGAATTTTCGTTACAATTGCTATGGTAGGATTAGATCAAGACTTAATGCAGAAGAATTTAAGTTGCGCAACCATTGGCGAAGCCCAAAAGAACATGTTTACTTTCACCGGAATATTTGTACTGATTAATATATTCTTTTTAAGTGTGGGTGCCTTACTTTATATCTATGCTGCAAAAAACGGAATTGAAGTCCCTACAGATTTGGTTACCGGAAAACCAAGGACTGATTTGCTATTTCCTGAAATTGCCTTTCATCATTTAACCTTGATTCCGTCAGTAATATTCTTGTTAGGTTTGACAGCGGCAACTTTTGCTACAACAGATTCTGCCTTAACAGCGCTAACAACTTCTTTTTGTGTTGATTTTTTGGGCATGGATAAAACTGAAAACCGAAACAAACCCAATGCAGTAAGAGCCAGACATTTTACTCATCTTGGGTTTTCATTTCTTATGTTCTTAGTGATTGTATTTTTCAACTCTGTTAACGACAGTTCTGTTGTAGGAATGATTTTCAGGATTGCTTCTTATACCTATGGACCATTACTGGGATTGTATGGTTTTGGTTTATTCATAAAAACAAAAACAGTTAAGGATCAATTTGTACCGCTTATCTGTATATTATCTCCTGCGCTAACTTATCTCCTTAGCGAAAATTCAAAAGCACTATTTTTTGGATATGTATTTGATAACGAACTGATAATCGTAAATGGACTAATCACTTTCACAGGACTGCTCGTGATTAGCAAACCCACCTCACAAGAAACTCGTTTCTAATTTCACACAGACTATAAGGAAACATTTTGTAATTGCATCTCGTCTCAATACTAAAACGAGACGAGATGAAAACAATATTGTGATTTAGGAAGTATTAAAATACTTCACAATTTATAAACAAATTCAGTTATTTAATACCTATTTGTAGTCAATAAAACCAATGTACAAGCCACTTCTGATTTTATATTATTCAATTCCAAAAGTTGATAAAGCTCTGGGTTTTCAGTCCCTGGATTAAAAAGCACTCGTTTTGGCTTAGTTTCTACTATGTAATTGTAATAATCTTTTTGACGGGCAGGATTTAAATATAGAGTAATCGTATCGATGTTTTTTAAAGGAATCGCTTTAGTTTGAATTTTGATTCCAGCTACTTCTCCAGCATTTTGACCGATAGCAAGAACTGAATGCCCTTTTTCAACAAGCATCGTAATCGCTTTATAAGCATATTTCTCTGGTTTTGCTGATGCACCAAGAACTAAAGTTTTTTTATTTTTCATTATTTATTGTTTTTTTGTAAAAGTACTAAAATACTATAGTCCGTTTTAATAAAAATTAATATCTTTCGATTCTAACTTTATTATATTAGGAACCTATTCTTCATATTTTAACCTTTTCTTAATCCTAAAGAAGCTTTAAAAAGTAATACAACCAACTAATTTCGCGAAAAAACATGGAACTTTTTATTTATTTGTTTGCTGCCCTTTTTTCAGTCATCAACCCCATAGGCACAGTTCCCATTTTTGTTGGACTAACACAGGGTGACAACAAAAAAGAACGCTCTCGTATTTCACTATGGACGGCAATCAATGTTTTTGTGATTATGATTATCTCCTTTTTTTTAGGGGAATATGTTTTGTCCTTTTTTGGAATTAGTATGGAAGCTTTACGCATTGCGGGAGGAATAGTTATCGCCACTTCTGGATTCTCACTGCTATCTGGTCAATTCAATAAAAAAAGAGGCGTGAGTAAGAAAGTAGAAAATGATGCACAAAAACGAAATGACATTGCTTTAACTCCATTGGCCATCCCTATGCTTGCCGGACCTGGATCTATGTCTCTGCTAATTGCATTTTACAGCGAACATCAGGAGACGTCCCAAATAATTATTTCAGTCTTGGCCATGATCGCCGTTTCCATCTCCATTTTTATTATTTTAAGAAGCGCTCATTATCTAGCTAAAATACTTGGAGCTTCAGGAATCGTCGCTATCTCAAGAATCGTAGGTTTTATTGTAATCGCAATAGGAGTTCAATACATTATCAGCTCAATCATAACAATAGTTAAAACAAATTTGATGTAAAAAAAGATCGCTATAATTCAAAAAAAAAAGACCTTCAAAAACATTGAAGGTCTTTTTTTTATGCTTTTGGCAAAAATATCTCAGCCATCATACATCTGGCGCTTCCACCCCCACAAGCCTCGATAGTGTCTAGACTTGAGCTAAGAATCGTAGCATGTTTTTCTAACTGCTCTACTTGCTTCGGTTTTAAGCTCTGATGCGCAGCCGTACTCATAACCAAATATCTTTTATCATTGGCACCACGAACTTCCAGCATGTTTCCAGCAAAATTATTAACCTGCTCTTCTGTGATTAAAACCACCTCTTTATTATCTTTTTTAAGATTATCCAAAACCATTTTACGTTCCTTTTTATCATCTATGCTATCTGCACAAATTACCGCAAAAGTTTCACCTAAACACATCATAACGTTAGTATGATAAATCAATTTTCGTTCTCCATTTACAGTTTGAAAAGCTTCAAACAATACAGGTGCGTAGTCAAAATCTTCACAGAACTCTATGAATAGTTCTTCGTCGGCTCGGGGAGACAAAGCACAATATGCTTTTTCGTTTGCTCTATCAAGTAGTAAACTTCCCGTTCCTTCCAAGAAAAAACCATCTTCTTCAGCAGAAGTATAATCTACAATAGAATCCATTTTGAATCCTTTTTCTTCTAACACATCCAAAATTTCTTCACGACGTTCCTCACGACGATTCACTGCAAACATAGGGTACAATGCCACATCTCCATTTTCATGAAAGGAAACCCAGTTGTTAGGAAAAATACTGTCAGGAGTATCTGGATTTAATGTATCGTCAACTACAGTAACATCAACACCAACAGCTCTTAGCTTTTCAACAAAAGTGTCAAATTCTTGTTGCGCTTTTGCATTTACCGTTGCTGGTAAAAGATCATCTAATACTTTTTGATAATAATTATTAACTGCCGTTTGTTCGTTCATTCTAAACGCCACTGGCCGAATCATTAATATAGAATTTGTTGTTTGTTTCATTTTGTTTTTTATTTGTATTGTAACACATTAAAATGTATCACTAATCGAATTAATCTCTTATTAAAGGTAATGTGGAACAACGTAATAATCCTTCCTGTTTCGAAATCTCAGCATAAGAAACCTCCTCAACTGTAAAACCTTCAGATCGCAACCAATTATTTAATCTCGTAAAGTTCTTTTCAGAAACCACAACATTAGAATCAATAGAAAACACATTAGAATTCATAGTGTACATCTCATCTCTGCTAATGTGAAATAAATTCTCTTTTCCAAAAAGATTAACAAGATACATATAATCTGCCTCTTCACGGAATCCGCTTTTATAGATAATTCCTTTATTAGGTCCTATCGGCTGAAAACAACAATCAAGATGTAAAGCATTGTCTCGGGCTTCAATTTTAGATTTTACTAAATCAAATTCTTTAACGATCTTATCAGGGAACAAATCTTTTATGAATTGTACGCCCTCCTTATTTGTTCTTGCCGTAATATAATCTTTGTAGTCACTTCCTTTATAAGTACCTATAAATATATGATCATCCCATAACATAACGTCGCCGCCTTCTATATGCACCTCCTCAGGAGGACGAACGACTTTTAAAGGGTCTATCTGATCAATTACATATTGAATCGCATCGAGTTCTCTCTCACGTTCTGGTAAAATATTACTCTTAATAAAAACACCATCAATCACAAAACCAATATCTCTTGTAAATATCTGATTATAATCAGCAATTAATTCGGGTCTAAAAATTGTAACATCATACTTCTGAAGCACTTTATTAAAAGCGTCCATCTCAGCCACCATGTCCTTTTCAATCGGATAAGTCCCTGCTAATATATGTTCTAATGATTTTGGATCATACGCTTCAGCTATTGACGGTATTTGACCATTACTAGTCGCAGTTCCTAAAACTACTGCGCGTAATCTTGAAGTCTCATTCTTTACATTTAATTTTAACATATAGTATTTCAATTTGGACAAAGATAAAAAAAGCCTCACTAGAAAGTGAAGCTTTTTAAAATTGAATTTAACGTTTATCTAAAGTTTCAAAATCTCGCAACGGAGACCCTGTATATATTTGCCTTGGCCTTCCGATAGGCTCTTTATTTTCACGCATTTCTTTCCACTGTGCAATCCAACCTGGTAAACGTCCAATAGCGAACATTACGGTGAACATGTCAGTAGGAATTCCTAATGCTCTATAAATGATTCCAGAATAGAAGTCCACATTTGGATATAAGCTTCTTGATTTGAAATATTCATCCTCTAGAGCTAATGCTTCTAATTTTTTTGCAATAGCAAGAATTGGATCATCAACACCTAAAGTTTCTAAAACTTCATCTGCCGCTTTCTTAATGATTTTAGCACGTGGATCAAAGTTTTTATAAACTCTATGACCAAAACCCATTAATCTAAAAGGATCGTTTTTATCTTTGGCTTTAGCCATATACTTATCAGTATCCCCTCCATTATTATGGATTTCTTCTAGCATTTCAAGAACTGCTTGATTTGCACCTCCATGTAGAGGTCCCCAAAGTGCAGAAACACCTGCTGATATTGATGCAAATAATCCTGCATGAGAAGAACCAACCATTCTTACAGTAGATGTAGAACAGTTTTGTTCATGATCTGCATGAAGAATAAACAATTTATTTAATGCATCAATTACAATTGGACTTGCTTTATAAGGCGCCGTTGGAATTTCAAACATTAATCTCATGAAATTTTCTACATATCCTTTTGTATTATCATAATAATTCAAAGGGTAACCCATGCTTTTTCTGTAAGTCCATGTTGCAATTACAAGGAATTTCCCCATAGTTTTACAAACGGCATGATACATTTCTTTTTCATTATCAACGTTTACTGATTTAGGATTAAATGCTGTTAATGCACTAGTCAATGCAGCTAAAACACCCATCGGATGCGCTGTTCTAGGAAAACCATCAATGATGCTTTTCATTTCCTCATTAACTAATGTATGTCTTCTAATATCATTTTCAAATTGCTCTAACTGAACAGCAGTTGGCAACTCTCCAAAGATTAAAAGAAAAGAGACCTCTAAAAAATCAGCTTTAGCAGCTAATTCTTCAATTGAATATCCTCTGTAGCGAAGTATTCCAAGTTCTCCATCTAAGAAAGTGATTTTACTGGTACAAGAACCTGAATTTTTATACCCTGGGTCAAGAGTGATTACCCCAGTTAAATCTCGTAATTTGTTAATATCGATAGCTTCTTCGTTTTCGCTTCCTTCTACAACAGGAAACTCATACCTCTTACCATCAATTTCTACTATAGCTGTTTTTGACATAATATTTTGAAAATAAAACTTTATATTTAATAATCTACCAAATCTAAGGATAATAACATTAAATAAAAAGCGAAATCGATAATGTTATTGTTAAATTAAACAAAAAAGCCATCCGAATAACTCGAATGGCTTTTTATAAATAAAAATATAAAATCTTATTTTATCTTGAATGCTTTTTTCCCAGGAAAATAAGCTGTTTCACCAAGCTCTTCTTCTATTCTTAATAATTGATTGTATTTTGCCATACGATCAGAACGAGACGCAGAACCAGTCTTAATTTGACCACAGTTCAAAGCAACTGCTAAGTCAGCAATTGTATTATCTTCAGTTTCTCCAGAACGATGTGACATTACAGAAGTATATCCCGCATTTTTAGCCATATTAACAGCTGCAATAGTTTCTGTTAATGTACCAATTTGGTTGACTTTCACTAAAATTGAATTAGCGATTCCTCTATCGATACCTGTAGACAAACGCTCTACATTAGTTACGAACAAATCATCTCCTACTAATTGAACTTTATCTCCAATTCTATCAGTAAGCAACTTCCATCCGTCCCAGTCATTTTCATCCATTCCGTCTTCAATTGAGATAATTGGATACTTAGCAGCTAATTCAGCTAAATAATCTACCTGTTCAGCAGAAGATCTAATCTTACCTGTTTCACCTTCAAATTTAGAATAATCGTATTTACCGTTTACATAAAATTCAGCAGCAGCACAATCTAGAGCAATCATAATTTCATCTCCAAAAGTATAACCTGCATTTTCAACCGCTAACTTAATTGTATCCAAAGCATCTTCCGTACCACCAGCTAAGGTTGGAGCAAAACCACCTTCATCACCTACAGCTGTAGAAAGACCTCTGTCATGTAATACTTTTTTAAGACTATGAAAAATTTCAGTTCCCATTTGCATAGCTTGTGTAAAAGAAACTGCTTTTACTGGAATAATCATAAATTCTTGAAACGCTATAGGCGCATCAGAATGTGAACCACCGTTAATGATATTCATCATAGGAACTGGCAATGTATTTGCAGAAACCCCACCTACATATCTGTATAATGGCAATCCTAATTCATTAGCCGCTGCTTTAGCCACAGCAAGGGAAACCCCTAAAATAGCATTTGCACCTAATTTTGATTTATTTGGAGTTCCATCTAAATCGATCATCATTTGGTCAATTACATTTTGTTCGAAAACAGAAGTACCTAAAAGTTCTTCAGCAATAATGGTATTAACATTTTTCACTGCATGTAAAACTCCTTTTCCTAAATAGGCTTTCCCTCCGTCACGTAATTCCACTGCTTCATGTTCTCCAGTTGAAGCTCCAGATGGAACTGCAGCTCTACCCAAAACACCATGTTCAGTAACTACATCTACTTCTATAGTAGGATTCCCTCTTGAATCGAAAATTTGTCTTGCGTGAATTTTGATAATAATACTCATACTACTTTATTTTAATTTTTAATAACACAAATATATTCTATCTTTTCTAATGATAATATGAAAATAATGAATCTTATTAACGAAAACGTTATAATTATGTGTAAATAAAAATTCTATCTGTAATTTTACAGAAATAATACATAAAATTTACATTTTCGTAAAGTAAAAAGAAAAGGTATTGTCACTACAAATCTAAAATAAGCAACTAAAATAAAAAGAAAACCACACCTTTGTTTAGATTTCTTAACCAAATCCCGTTGATTCATAAAGACATCAATTAAAAAAGGATACTAACTTTAATAAAAAAGAAAGTACCCCTATAGTCTAGATAAATACGAAATCTGTGATCTTATCCTTTAATATTTTCAATGAATTGGTCAAATAAATAAGATGAATCATGAGGTCCCGGACTTGCTTCTGGATGATACTGAACTGAGAAACAATTCTTGTGCTTCATTCTCATACCAGCAACAGTTCCGTCATTTAAATGGACATGTGTAATCTCTAAATCAGGATTGTTTTCTAATTCTTCTTTATTAACTGCAAAACCATGATTCTGTGACGTAATCTCACCTTTCCCAGAAATCAAATTCTTTACCGGATGATTTATTCCTCTGTGTCCATTGAACATTTTGTATGTCGAAATTCCATTGGCTAACCCAATTACTTGGTGTCCCAAACAAATTCCAAACAATGGCTTATTATCCGCTAGAATCTCTTTTGCCACTTGAATAGCTCCTGAAAGTGGTTCTGGATCACCAGGGCCATTAGATAAGAAAAAACCATTTGGATTAAACGAGGCTAAATCTGTGTAGGTTGAATCAAAAGGAAAAACCTTAATATAACAATCTCTCTTAGCTAGATTACGAAGGATATTTGTCTTAATCCCTAAATCCAATGCTGCAATTTTATACGTTGCATTTTCATCACCATAGAAATAAGGCTCTTTAGTAGATACTTTTGAAGCTAGTTCTAATCCCTTCATATCAGGAACATTTGCTAACGACTTCTTTAAATCTTCTAGAGAAGTTCCATCAGTACAAATAACAGCATTCATAGCTCCATTATCTCTAATGTAACTTACAAGCGCTCTAGTGTCAACATCTGAAATACAAATAAGGTTTTGCTTAATAAAGTAGTCTTCTAAACTCTCTGAAGCATCTGCTCTAGAATAATTAAAGCTAAAGTTTTTACAAACCAAGCCAGATATTTTTATTCCATCGGATTCAACTTCGTTTTCATTTACACCATAATTCCCAATATGAGCATTAGTGGCGACCATCAATTGTCCAAAATAAGATGGATCAGTAAAAATTTCTTGATAACCGGTCATTCCGGTATTAAAGCATACTTCTCCATAAGTTGTTCCACTGATCCCTATAGATTTTCCGTGAAAAATGGTTCCATCACTTAGTAAAAGTATGGCGCTTTGTCGTGTTGTATATTTCATGAGTAGTTAAATATTGTGCAAATTTAATCCATTAATACAATGGATGCAAACTTTTAAAATTTATTATAAAATAAAAGGCGAAAAATAACCCTTCTGACATCTTTTAATTAATTGAATGTAAAGGCTAACAGTACAGCGGGAAAGACTAAAAAATCTAATACGTTTGTTCAAAAAAAAGCAAAAAAAAAGGATAAACTACTAATAGTTTATCCTTAATTTTTATTGAATGGTTATCTTCATAACTACTCAGCAGCGTCTGTAGTTGTATCAGCTTCAGCAACTGGAGCTTCTTCAGTAGCTTCATCTGCTTTTTTAGCTTTTCCACCACGACGGCTTTTTGCTTTTTTAACTTCTTTTTTACCACCATTGTAAAGCTCATTGAAATCTACAAGTTCGATCATTGCCATATCAGCATTATCTCCCAAACGATTTCCAACTTTAATGATACGTGTGTATCCACCTGGACGGTCTCCTACTTTAGCAGCTACGTCTCTGAACAAGTCAGTTACCGCATATTTGCTACGTAAGTAAGCAAAACAAATACGACGATTGTGAGTCGTATCAGTTTTTGATTTTGTTATTAAGGGCTCAACGAATTGTTTAAGCGCTTTTGCTTTAGCGACAGTAGTGTTAATACGTTTGTGCTCAATAAGAGAACAAGCCATATTAGCTAACATAGATTTTCTATGTGCAGTCTGTCTGCTAAGGTGATTGAATTTTTTTCCGTGTCTCATGACCAATTTATTTTAACTTCATCTTGCTACAATCCATTATGGAGAGCAAAATATGAAGTAAATTATTCTTTATCTAGTTTGTATTTTGCTAAATCCATTCCGAAGTTCAAATTCTTAATAGCAACTAGTTCATCTAGTTCAGTTAAAGATTTTTTACCAAAATTACGGAATTTCATTAGGTCATTTTTATTGAACGATACTAAATCTCCAAGTGTATCAACTTCAGCCGCTTTCAAACAATTTAACGCTCTTACAGATAAATCCATATCAACAAGCTTAGTTTTAAGCAATTGTCTCATATGTAATGATTCCTCATCATACGATTCTGTTTGTGCGATTTCATCAGCCTCGAGTGTAATTCTTTCGTCAGAAAACAACATGAAATGGTGAATTAAAACTTTAGCAGCTTCAGTAAGCGCATCTTTTGGATTGATAGATCCATCAGTTTTTATTTCAAAAACTAACTTCTCATAATCTGTTTTTTGCTCAACACGGAAATTTTCAATTGAATATTTTACGTTTTTTACCGGAGTAAAAATAGAATCCGTAAAAATAGTTCCAATTGCAGCGTTTTGTTTTTTGTTCTCCTCAGCAGGAACATATCCTCTACCTTTTTCGATTGTTAAATCGAAGTTCAGTTTGATTTTTGGATCTAAATTACAGATAACTAGTTCTGGATTCAAAACTTGGAAACCTGAAATGAATTTTTGAAAATCACCAGCTGTTAATTGATCTTTACCTGAAACAGAAATAGTAACTGCCTCATTATCTATATCTTCAATTTGACGTTTAAAACGTACTTGTTTAAGATTAAGAATAATTTCGGTAACGTCTTCAACAACTCCTGAGATAGTAGAAAACTCATGATCTACACCTTCAATACGAACGGATGTAATTGCATAACCTTCTAATGCTGAAAGCAAAACTCTTCTAAGTGCATTACCAACGGTCAATCCGTATCCTGGTTCTAAAGGTCTGAATTCAAACTTACCTTCAAAATCGGTTGAATCGATCATGATAACTTTATCGGGCTTCTGAAAATTAAATATTGCCATAAATTTCGACTAAGTCAATTATTATTTGTTGTACAACTCTACGATTAATTGTTCTTTAATGTTTTCTGGGATTTGAAGTCTAGCTGGTACAGAAACGAAAGTACCTTCTTTAACGTCATTATTCCAAGTAATCCATTCATAAACATGACTTGAATTAGATAAAGAACGTTCGATAGCCTCTAATGATTTAGATTTTTCACGAACTCCTACTTTATCACCAGGTTTAAGGTGGTAAGAAGCAATATTTACTACATCACCGTTAACAGTGACGTGTCTGTGAGATACTAATTGTCTAGCGCCTCTTCTAGAAGGAGCGATACCCATTCTAAATACTACGTTATCTAATCTTGCTTCACACAATTGTAAAAGAACTTCACCAGTAACACCTTTAGTAGCTGATGCTTTTTTAAATAAACCTCTGAATTGTTTTTCTAAAATTCCATAAGAATATTTAGCTTTTTGCTTCTCCATTAACTGGATTGCATATTCAGATTTTTTACCTCTTTTTTTAGCCATTCCGTGTTGCCCAGGTGGGTAACTTCTTCTTTCGAAAGCTTTGTCATCTCCGAATATTGCTTCGCCAAATTTACGAGCAATTCTAGTTTTTGGACCAGTATATCTTGCCATTTCTAAAAATTTTATTAAGGTAGAGATTATGAATTCAGGTCATATCCTTCGATAATCGTGTTTTCTACCTAGTTATACTTAAATATATTATTAAACTCTACGTCTTTTAGGAGGACGACATCCGTTGTGAGGCATTGGAGTAACATCGATAATCTCAGTTACTTCGATTCCACCGTTATGCAAAGAACGGATAGCTGACTCACGTCCGTTTCCTGGTCCTTTTACATAAACTTTAACTTTTTTAAGTCCTGCTTCAATAGCTACTTTACTACAATCTTCTGCTGCCATTTGGGCCGCGTATGGAGTGTTCTTTTTAGAACCTCTAAAACCCATTTTACCAGCTGAAGACCAAGAAATAACTTCACCTTTTTTGTTTGTCAAAGAAATAATGATGTTATTGAAGGTAGCAGAAATATGAGCTTCTCCCGTTGATTCAACGATAACTTTACGTTTTTTTGCAGTTGCTTTAGCCATATTACTTATTATTTAGTTGCTTTTTTCTTGTTGGCAACAGTTTTTCTTTTACCTTTTCTTGTTCTAGAGTTGTTTTTAGTTCTTTGCCCTCTTAAAGGAAGACCAGTTCTATGACGGATACCTCTATAACAACCAATATCCATTAAACGTTTGATGTTCAAAGAAACCTCAGAACGCAATTCTCCTTCAATTTTGAATTCAGATACCGCTTCACGAATTGCTCCGATCTCGTCATCATTCCAATCTTGAACTTTTTTATCTTGGCTAACTTGAGCTTTTTCTAAAATCTCAATAGCTCTACTATTTCCTAATCCGAAGATATAGGTAAGTGCTATAACACCTCTCTTGTTTTTCGGGATATCTACCCCTGCTATTCTTGCCATAATTATCCTTGTCTTTGTTTAAATCTAGGATTCTTTTTGTTTATAACGTACAATATCCCTTTTCTACGCACAATCTTGCACTCGGGACTTCTCTTTTTTACTGATGCTCTAACTTTCATTGTGAATATCCTTTAATATCTATAAGTAATTCTTGCTTTTGACAAGTCATAAGGGCTCATTTCTAGTTTCACTTTATCACCAGGTAATAATTTGATATAATGCATACGCATCTTTCCAGAAATATGAGCAATTACAATATGTCCATTCTCTAACTCTACACGGAACATCGCATTTGATAATGCTTCAATTATGGATCCGTCTTGTTCTATTGCTGATTGTTTTGCCATACGATTAAGCTACTGCTTTTCTATTTTTTCCACTCTTCATTAAACCGTCATAATGCTTGTTTAACAAGTATGAATTAATTTGTTGAATTGTATCTATGGCAACTCCAACCATAATTATTAATGAGGTACCCCCAAAAAACATTGCCCAAGATTGTTGAACATCCATAAGACTTACAATAATCGCTGGGAACACAGCTATTAGAGCTAGAAATAAAGATCCTGGGAAAGTTATCAAAGACATCACTTTGTCCAGAAAATCGGAAGTTTCTACTCCTGGTCTAATACCTGGAATAAATCCTCCACTTCTTTTCAAATCATCCGACATCTTATTAGTAGGAACTGTAATTGCTGTATAAAAGAATGTAAATACAACTATCAAAGTTGCAAAAACAAGATTATACCAAAAACCGAACATATTACTAAAAGCGCCAACAACTGATTGTGATGCATCTGATTTAGACAACCCAGCTACAGCTGCAGGTATGAACATGATAGCCTGAGCAAAGATAATTGGCATAACTCCAGAAGCATTAAGCTTTAATGGAATCCATTGTCTATTACCACCCATCATATCTTGTTCAAAATCACCTGACGTAGTACGACGAGCGTACTGTACTGGTATCTTTCTAATTGCCATAGTTAATAAAACACAGGCAACAATAACTAAAAGCCAAATAATAATTTCGATAACCAATAACATTGGTCCACCGTTGTTATTCGTAACTCTAGTAGTAAATTCCTGTATAAATGCTTGAGGAAATCTAGCAAGTATACCTACCATAATTAAAAGTGAAATACCATTTCCAATTCCTTTATCAGTTATCTTTTCACCTAACCACATGGCAAATATTGTACCTGTAACTAAGATAATCACTGAAGAAAATAAGAATTCAAAAGAATTAAACCCTAATAAAAATGCACTACTAGGTAAAGTTCTATATAGATTATAGATGTAAGTTGGTCCTTGTACTAGTGTAATAACAATAGTCAACCAACGTGTTATCTGATTAATCTTTTTTCTACCACTCTCACCATCATTTTGAAGTTTTTGCAAATAAGGAATCGCAATTCCCATAAGCTGTACAACAATAGAAGCCGAAATGTAAGGCATAATTCCTAAAGCAAAAACTGACGCTTTAGAGAATGCACCACCAGTAAACATGTCTAGGATAGATCCGATACCACTTTTGGTCTGACCTGCTAAACTATTTAATTGTGTTGCATCAATTCCCGGAAGCGTAACATGTGCTCCAAAACGATAAACTAAAAGCAGACCTAATGTAATTAGGATTCTGTTTTTTAGTTCCTCGATTTTCCAAACATTACTTATTGATTCAATAAATTTCTTCATATTAATTGAAAAATTACATTGTTACCGCTTCTCCACCAGCAGCTTCAATAGCAGCTTTTGCAGTAGCAGTAAATTTGTGAGCAGTTACTTTTAATTTTGCTTTCAATTCTCCTCTTCCTAAAATCTTAACGATCTCATTTTTAGTAGCCAAACGATTTGAAACATAAACTGTCATATCGACAGTATCTGTAATCACACCATTGTCAACTAACAATTGAAGTGTATCAAGATTCACACCTTCGTATTCTTTACGATTGATGTTTGTAAAACCAAACTTAGGCACACGTCTTTGAAGTGGCATTTGCCCACCTTCAAAACCAATCTTTTTAGAATAACCAGAACGAGATTTTTGTCCGTTGTGACCTCTTGACGAAGTACCACCTTTTCCAGAACCTTCTCCTCTACCTAGTCTCTTATTTTGACTGTGTGTTGAACCCTCAGCTGGTTGTAAGTTACTTAAATTCATACCAGTATTTGTTATTTAGCTTCTTCTACAGAAACTAAGTGTTTAACTTTGTTTATCATCCCAAGGATTGTAGGGTTTGAATCATGCTCTACAATTTGTCCCATTTTACGTAGACCTAAAGCTTCCAATCCTCTTTTTTGAGTAAGAGGACAGTTGATTTTACTTCTAACTTGTTTTACTAATAATTTAGCCATAATTTCCTTGAATTAACCTTTAAAAACTTTTTCTAAAGAAACTCCTCTTTGCTTTGCAACACTATAGGCGCTTCTCATTTGTAACAACGCATCAAAAGTCGCCTTAACTACGTTGTGAGGGTTTGATGATCCTTGAGATTTCGACAATACATCGTGAATCCCAACTGACTCAAGAACTGAACGAACAGCTCCACCTGCAATAACTCCTGTACCATGAGAGGCAGGAATTAAAAACACACGTGCTCCACCAAATTTACCTTTTTGTTCGTGTGGTACTGATTGTCCATTCAAAGGAATTTTCACTAGATTTTTCTTAGCATCTTCTACTGCTTTCGCAATTGCTTCAGAAACATCTTTAGATTTTCCTAATCCATGACCTACAACACCATTTTCATCACCTACAACTACAATAGCAGAAAAACCGAAAGCTCTACCACCCTTTGTAACTTTAGTAACACGATTAACACTCACCAAACGATCTTTTAATTCAAGACCACTTGGTTTTACCAACTCTACATTCTTGTATTTATTAGACATAATATATTAGAATTTAAGTCCAGCCGCTCTCGCGCCTTCTGCTAATGATTTAATACGGCCGTGATACAAGTAACCTCCTCTATCGAAAGTTACAACTTCTATCCCAGCTTTTAACGCTTTCTCTGCTACAAGTTTTCCAACTGCAATAGCAACATCTACGTTAGTACCTTTTCCTATTTCTTTTTCTCTTGAAGAAGCAGCCAAAATAGTAACTCCGTTTACGTCATCAATAAGTTGAGCATAAATTTCTTTGTTACTTCTAAATACAGATAGTCTTGGATTAGTAGCAGAACCACTAATCGTTTTTCTAATTCTGAATCTAATTCTCTGTCTTCTTTCAGGTTTTGATAATGACATAATCTTATTTTTTAAGCTGATTTACCTGCTTTTCTTCTTAATACTTCACCCACAAATTTAACTCCTTTTCCTTTGTACGGCTCAGGCTTACGAAAAGCTCTAATTTTTGCCGCAACTTGACCTAAAAGTTGTTTGTCAAACGATGTAAGCTTAACAATTGGGTTTTTACCTTTTTCAGATATAGTCTCTAAAGTTACTTCAGCAGCAACTTGCAAAACGATATTGTGAGAATATCCAAGAGCTAAATCTAATTTTTGTCCTTGATTAGAAGCTCTATAACCAACTCCTACCAATTCTAATGATTTTGTAAAACCTTCAGTTACACCAATAATCATGTTATTGATTAAAGATCTGTACAAACCGTGTTTTGCTCTTTGGTCTTTGTGATCAGACGATCTGTCTACTTGAACTTGACCGTCTTCAACTGTAACAGTTACGTCCGAAAACTCCTGTGTAAGTTGACCATTTTTTCCTTTTACTGTAATAATACCATCTTTAACTTCTACAGTTACTCCAGCAGGGATTACAATTGGGCTTTTACCTATTCTTGACATCTTATAGTCTATTTATTAGTATACGTAACAAATTACTTCACCACCAACATTCAATTGTTTTGCTTTTTTTCCTGTCATCAATCCTTTTGATGTAGAAACAATAGCAATACCTAATCCGTTAAGGATTCTTGGAATGGTTGAAGAACTTGAATATTTACGTAAACCTGGTTTACTAATTCTTTGGATATCTTTTATTACTGACTCTTTAGTATCTTTATCATACTTCAAAGCAATTTTGATTGAACCCTGAACAGCGTTGTCTTCAAATTTGTAACTTAAGATATAACCTTGATCAAATAAGATCTTAGTTATTTCTTTTTTTAGATTAGATGCAGGGATTTCAACAACTTTGTGGTTTGCAGCCACAGCGTTTCTAACCCTTGTTAAATAATCTGCAATAGGATCTGTATACATATGTATAAATTTGCGGTTATGGTTTTCTTCAGACCTTCTGAAGAACCTTTAACCAATTAAAATTAATTTTCTACCAACTAGCTTTTTTAACCCCTGGTATCAATCCGTTATTTGCCATTTCACGAAATGTAACACGTGAAACACCAAATTGGCGCATATAACCTCTAGGTCTACCTGTAATTTTACATCTGTTGTGCAAACGAACAGGTGAAGCGTTTTTAGGTAATTTCTGCAAACCTACGAAATCTCCAGCTTCTAACAAAGCTTTTCTTTTCTCAGCATACTTAGCTACCGTTTTTTCTCTCTTCACCTCACGGGCTTTCATTGATTCTTTAGCCATATCTTAATTCTTTTTAAAAGGTAATCCTAATTCAGCCAATAATGACTTTGCTTCCTTATCTGTTTTTGCAGTAGTTACAAAAGAGATATCCATACCTGATATTTTGTTTACTTTATCAATGTCAATTTCTGGGAAAATGATTTGCTCTAAAACCCCTAGGTTATAGTTTCCTCTTCCGTCAAAACCTGTAGCTTTTATACCACTGAAATCTCTAACACGTGGTAAAGCAGAAGTAATAAGTCTATCTAAAAACTCGTACATTCTTTCTCCACGTAAAGTAACTTTAGCACCAATTGGCATTCCTTTTCTCAATTTGAAAGATGCAACATCTTTCTTTGAAATTGTAGATATCGCTTTTTGTCCAGTTATCTTTGTTAATTCATCAACTGCATAGTCAATTAATTTTTTATCAGAAACTGCTGCTCCAACTCCACGGCTCAAAACGATTTTTTCCAATTTTGGAACTTGCATTACGTTTGTGTATCCGTACTCCTCTTTAAGAGCAGATATTACTCTGTTCTTATATTCTTCTTTTAGTCTAGGTGTATACTCCATTACTATAGTACTTGATTAGATTTTTTTGAAAATCTTACTTTCTTATCTCCTTCAACTCTAATTCCAACTCTAGTTGTTTCCTTTGTTTTAGGATCAATTAGAGATATATTAGATATTTGAATAGAAGCTTCTTTTTTCACAATACCACCTTGAGGGCTTTTCGCACTTGGTTTCGTATGTTTTGAAACCATGTTTACACCTTCAACAATCGCTTTGTTTTTCTCACGGTCAACACGCAATACTTTACCTTCTGAACCTTTATGGTCTCCAGCAATTACTCTTACAATGTCGCCAGTTTTTATTTTTAGCTTTATCATCTTAAAACGAATTAAAGCACTTCAGGTGCTAATGATACAATTTTCATGAATTGTTTTTCACGAAGTTCTCTTGCTACCGGTCCAAAAACACGAGTTCCTCTCATTTCTCCTGCAGCGTTCAAAAGAACACATGCATTGTCATCGAAACGGATATAAGAACCATCGGCTCTTCTCACTTCTTTTCTGGTACGTACAACTACTGCAGTTGAAACAGCTCCTTTTTTAACGCTTCCGTTAGGAGTTGTATCTTTGATAGAAACTACAATCTTGTCACCAACAGAAGCATACCTTCTTTTGGTACCTCCTAAAACACGGATAGTTAAAACTTCTTTAGCCCCTGTGTTATCTGCTACTTTTAGTCTTGATTCTTGTTGTACCATAATTATTTAGCTCTTTCTAGGATTTCAACTAACCTCCAACATTTAGTTTTACTTAAAGGACGCGTTTCGCTAATCCTTACAGTATCTCCAACGTTACAGTCGTTCGTTTCGTCGTGTGCATGATACTTTTTAGTTTTCAACACGAACTTACCGTATAATGGGTGTTTTACTTTACGCACTTCTGCAACAACAATAGATTTATCCATTTTGTCCGAAGTTACAACACCAACTCTTTCTTTTCTTAAATTTCTTTTTTCTTCCATCTTTCAGCAGATTACAATTGTTGCAATTCTCTTTTAGTTAGCTCTGTAGCTAATCTCGCAATTGTTCTTCTTACACTTCTAATTTGAAGTGGATTCTCAATTGGTGATAAAGCATGAGCCATTTTTAGGTCAGCATATGTTTTCTTAGTCAAACTAAGCTTCTCTTGCAACTCCGCTGCAGAAAGATCTTTTATTTCTGATTGTTTCATAATATAATATAAATTATGCTTCGAAATCTCTAGCAACTACGAATTTAGTTTTTACTGGAAGCTTTTGAGCCGCAAGGCGTAACGCCTCTTTTGCAACTGATAAAGGAACTCCTCCAACTTCAAACATAATTCTTCCGGGTTTAACAACGGCAGCCCAATACTCAACTGCACCTTTACCTTTACCCATACGTACCTCAAGAGGTTTCTTAGTAATAGGTTTGTCTGGAAATATTTTGATCCATAATTGCCCCTCTCTTTTCATGAAACGAGTTGCAGCGATACGCGCTGCTTCAATTTGACGTGAAGTTAGAAACATTCCATCTTCATGTACAGATTTAATACCAAACATTCCATTAGAAAGTTCATGCCCTCTTCCAGAGTTCCCCTTCATTTTACCTTTTTGTACCTTACGGTATTTTGTTCTTTTAGGCTGTAACATTTTTCTTTAATTTAAAAATTACTTTCTTTTACGAGCGTCTGGTTTTCCACCTTTATTAAAGTTAGATTTCCCACGAGGAGAATCTCCACCTTTTCCGCCAGATTGTTTCTTGTCCATTCCAGCAAGCGGAGAAAGATCTCTCTTTCCGTAAACTTCACCTTTCATGATCCACACCTTGATACCCATTCTACCATAAGTAGTATGCGCTTCAGCTAATGCATAATCAATATCGGCTCTGAAAGTTGATAAAGGAACTCTTCCCTCTTTGAAACCTTCTGAACGTGCCATCTCTGCACCATTCAAACGACCAGAAATCAAAACTTTGATACCTTCAGCGTTCATACGCATAGAAGCAGCAATAGCCATTTTGATTGCACGTCTGTAAGAAATACGGCTTTCGATTTGACGACAGATGCTTGTAGCAACTAGATACGCGTCAAGTTCAGGTCTTTTGATTTCAAAGATGTTGATTTGAACCTCTTTGTCAGTAATTTTCTTAAGTTCTTCTTTCAACTTGTCTACCTCTTGTCCACCTTTTCCGATAATGATACCAGGTCTAGCAGTAGTGATAGTAACGGTTACAAGTTTTAAAGTTCTCTCGATGATTACTTTTGATACACTAGCTTTTGATAAACGAGCATGGATATACTTTCTGATTTTGTGATCTTCGGCAAGTTTATCACCATAATCATTTCCACCATACCAGTTTGAGTCCCATCCTCTGATGATACCAAGTCTATTTCCAATTGGATTTGTCTTTTGTCCCATCTTGTATTAAATTGCTTGTGTGTTATTAATAGATCCTAATACGATTGTAACGTGATTAGAACGTTTTCTTATTCTGTGTGCACGACCCTGTGGAGCTGGACGAAGTCTTTTCAACATCATTCCACCATCTACTGTAATCGTTTTAACAAATAAACCTGCTTCTTCCATATTAGCATCAGGGTTTTTTGCTTGCCAGTTGGCAATAACAGATAAAACCAATTTTTCTAATTTTCTTGAAGCTTCTTTAGAACTGAATCTTAAGATGTTTAGTGCTCTTTCTACCTTCTGACCTCTTACCAAGTCCGCTACTAAGCGCATTTTTCTAGGTGAAGTAGGGCAGTTATTCAATTTCGCGAAAGCAATAGACTTATTAGCCTCTTTTCTCGCATCTGCTGTTTCTCTTTTACGAACTCCCATTGCTTCTTATTTTTTACCTTTATTTTTTGCTCCAGCATGACCTCTAAAAGATCTAGTTGGTGAAAACTCTCCTAATTTGTGACCTACCATGTTTTCTGTTACGTAAACTGGTACAAATTGACGACCGTTATGAACTGCGATAGTTTGCCCAACAAAGTCTGGAGTAATCATTGAAGCTCTAGACCATGTCTTTACAACTCCTTTATTTCCACCTGCGATGTTTTCTTGAACTTTCTTGTCTAACTTATAATGAACGAAAGGTCCTTTTTTTAATGAACGTGCCATATCTTATTATTTCTTTCTACGTTCTACGATATACTTGTTACTCGGGTTTTTCTTAGAACGAGTTCTATAACCTTTTGCTGGTATTCCATTTCTTGAACGTGGATGTCCACCAGAAGAACGTCCTTCACCACCACCCATTGGGTGATCGACAGGGTTCATTGCAACAGGTCTTGTTCTAGGTCTTCTACCTAACCATCTTGTTCTACCTGCTTTACCAGATACAACTAATTGGTGGTCTGAATTAGAAACAGCTCCAATTGTAGCAGCACAGGTTAACAAGATTAATCTCGTTTCACCTGAAGGCATTTTGATTGTTGCGTATTTCCCGTCTCTTGCCATTAATTGAGCAAATGTTCCAGCAGAACGAGCAATTACTGCTCCTTGACCTGGTCTTAACTCAATACAAGAAATAACAGTTCCTAATGGAATTCTGCTTAACGGCAATGCATTACCAATTTCCGGTTGAGAATCTGGACCAGAAACTAATTTCTGACCGACTTTCAATCCGTTTTGAGCAATAACATAAGTTTTCTCACCATCAGCATAAGCTAACAATGCGATAAATGCAGTACGATTTGGATCATATTCAATTGATTTCACTGTCGCAGGAATCCCTTCCTTTGTTCTTTTGAAATCAATAATACGATATCTCTGCTTGTGACCACCACCCGTATAACGCATGGTCATCTTTCCTTGACTATTTCTACCTCCAGAGTTTTTTATCGGCGCTATCAAAGAGCGTTCCGGCTTATCAGTTGTAATGGCGTCATAACCATTCACAACTCTAAATCGCTGACCTGGGGTAATAGGTTTTAATTTTCTTACTGACATTTTTCTATCTTAGATATTGTTGTAAAAATCAATTGTTTCTCCTTCTTGTACTTGAACAATTGCTTTTTTAATTGCATTAGTCTTTCCACTGATTAAACCACTTTTAGTGTATTTTGTAGTTCTATCCGGTCTTACGTTCATCGTGTTAACACTCAAAATAGTCACACCATAAGCAGCTTCAATAGCTTTCTTAATCTCAACTTTATTTGCTTTTTTGTTAACAACGAATCCGAAGCGGTTTAAAACTTCACTTTCTTTGGTTACTTTTTCCGTTACTATAGGTTTAATTATGATGCTCATATCCTATTATTTACTTAAATTTTCTTCAATTATCTCCAAAGAGCTTTCTAAAAGAACTAGGTTATTAGCGTTAAGAATAGCATAAGTACTTAATTCTAAGCTACTTACTACGCTAGACGCCTTTAAATTGCGTGACGACAAATATACATTTTTATTCGCATCGCCCAACACAAATAGAGATTTTTTATTTTCTAACTCTAAAGCTTTCAAAACATTAATGAAATTTTTAGTGTTTGGTGTTTCAAATTTAAAGTCTTCAAGAACAATAATATTTGCCTCTTTTGCTTTAATTGAGAAAGCAGATTTTCTTGCCAAACGTTTCAAGTTTTTATTCAATTTAAATGAATAACTTCTTGGTCTTGGTCCAAAAACCGTTCCACCACCTTTAAACAATGGATTCTTTGCACTACCCGCACGAGCAGTACCAGTTCCTTTTTGTTTTTTAATCTTACGTGTACTTCCCGCTACTTCAGCTCTTTCTTTTGCTTTGTGCGTTCCTTGTCTTTGATTAGCTAAATACTGCTTAACATCAAGGTATACTGCGTGATTATTTGGTTCAATTGCGAATACTGAATCAGAAAGTTCAACCTTTCTTCCAGTATCTTTTCCGTTGAAATCTAATACTTTTACTTCCATTACTTGTGAATGATTACATAAGAGTTGTTACATCCAGGAACGCATCCTTTTATAACAAGTAGATTCTTTTCAGCAACTACTTTTAAAACTCTAAGGTTTTGAACGTTTACATTTTCTCCTCCCATTCTTCCAGCCATACGCATTCCTTTGAATACCCTAGATGGATAAGAAGAAGCTCCTACAGAACCCGGCGCTCTTAAACGGTTATGTTGACCGTGAGTTGCTTGACCAACACCACCAAAACCGTGACGTTTTACAACCCCTTGAAAACCTTTACCTTTAGATACACCTTGTACATCTACAAATTCTCCTTCTACAAACATAGAAACATCTATAAGATCTCCTAGTTTTTGTTCTGTTGCAAAATTCTGAAATTCAACGACTTTTTTCTTAGCTACAGTTCCCGCTTTTTTAAAGTGACCTAAAGCCGCTTTTGTGGAATGTTTCTCGTTTTTGTCATCGAAACCCAGTTGCAACGCTTCGTACCCGTCAACACCAATGGTTCTGACTTGGGTAACAACACAAGGACCAGCTTCAATTACTGTACAAGGAATATTCTTCCCGTTTTCATCGAAAATACTAGTCATGCCGATTTTTCTACCAATTAACCCAGACATAAATATTAATTATTAATTATTAAATATAAAAATAGAACACATCATTTAAGTGGAACTCATTTTTAAAGTGGTGCAAAAGTATAACTTATTTACACACAATCCAAAAAAAATTTCCACTTAAACAAAGTGCCCTTTTTACTCTTAAGTAAATCCTTAAACTTTGATCTCTACTTCAACTCCACTAGGCAATTCTAATTTCATTAAAGCATCAATAGTTTTAGATGAAGATGAATAAATATCAATCAATCTCTTGTATGACATTACTTCAAATTGTTCTCTCGCTTTTTTGTTAACGTGTGGAGAACGTAGCACTGTAAAAAGTTTTTTGTGAGTTGGTAATGGAATTGGTCCTGTTACTACTGCACCGGTACTCTTAACCGTTTTTACAATCTTCTCAGCAGACTTGTCTACCAACATGTGATCGTAAGATTTTAGTTTTATTCTGATTTTTTGACTCATTTTCTTAAAGATTAAGCGTTTCCTTTTGCTTTTTTAATTACTGCTTCTGAAATATTAGAAGGAGTTTCCGCATAATGTGAAAATTCCATAGTAGATGTTGCTCTACCAGATGATAACGTTCTTAATGTCGTAACATAACCAAACATTTCTGACAACGGCACATCAGCCTTAATAGTTTTAGCACCAGCTCTATCACCCATATCATTAACCTGACCTCTACGACGGTTGATATCACCTACGATATCTCCCATGTTTTCTTCTGGTGTAATAACTTCCATTTTCATGATTGGCTCAAGAATAACAGCACCTGCAGCTTTAGCAACTTCTCTATACCCCATTCTTGCCGCTAACTCAAAAGAGAGTGCATCAGAATCGACAGGGTGAAAAGATCCGTCAGTTAAAGTTACTTTTAAACTATCCACTTGATAACCAGCCAAAGGACCCGTTTTCATAGCTTCTCTAAATCCTTTTTCTACAGAAGGAATATATTCCTTAGGTACGTTACCACCTTTTACAGCGTTAACAAACTGTAAACCTACAGGAACTTTACCATCAACTTCATCAGCTGGCTCAAGTTTAAATACGATATCACCGAATTTACCACGACCTCCTGATTGTTTTTTGTATGTTTCTCTGTGAATTGCAGTTTTTGTAAAAGCTTCTTTATATTCAACTTGAGGCTCACCTTGGTTTACTTCAACTTTGAATTCACGACGCATTCTATCTACTAAGATATCTAAGTGAAGTTCACCCATACCCGAGATAATAGTTTGCCCTGAAGCCTCATCCGTTCTAACAGTAAACGTTGGATCTTCTTCAGCTAATTTAGCCAAAGCCATACCCATTTTATCTACATCAGCTTTAGTTTTAGGCTCAATTGCAATACCAATTACCGGCGCAGGGAATTTCATACTTTCTAGGATAATTGGGTGTTTTTCATCACACAATGTATCTCCAGTTTTAATATCTTTAAACCCTACTGCTGCTCCAATATCACCTGCTTCGATATAATCGATTGGGTTTTGCTTGTTAGCATGCATTTGATATATTCTTGAGATTCTTTCTTTGTTTCCAGAACGAGTGTTCAAAACATAAGAACCTGCATCTAAACGTCCTGAATAAGCACGGAAGAAAGCTAAACGTCCTACGAAAGGATCTGTAGCAATCTTAAATGCTAAAGCAGCGAACGGCTCTTTAACATCTGGCTTACGAATGATTTTAGTTTGATCTTCTTCTAATAATTCAGCATCATCAGGATGAATCCCTTCGATACCTTCTTTATCCATTGGAGATGGTAAGTATTTACAAACTGCGTCCAACATAAATTGAACACCTTTGTTTTTAAAAGAAGAACCAGCAATCATTGGAATGATAGCCATGTCCATTACAGCCGCTCTTAACGCAATGTTGATTTCTTCCTCTGTAATAGAGTTTTCATCTTCCATGAATTTTTCAAGCAAATTCTCATCATAATCAGCTACTGCTTCAATAAGAATTGATCTGTATTCTTTAACTTCTTCAAGCATATCTTCAGGAATAGGCACAATATCATAAGTCGCTCCTAAACCTTCTTCATGCCATACAATAGCTTGGTTTTTCACCAAATCCACAACACCTCTGAAATCATTTTCTTCACCAATTGGCAAAGTGATTGCAACTGCGTTTGATTTCAACATATCTCTTACTTGCTGACATACCATCAAAAAGTTAGATCCTTGTCTATCCATTTTATTAACAAAACCAATACGCGGTACACGGTATTGATCTGCTAATCTCCAGTTTGTCTCTGATTGAGGCTCTACACCATCAACAGCACTAAACAAGAAAACTAAACCATCCAACACACGTAATGAACGATTCACCTCTACGGTAAAATCAACGTGTCCTGGAGTATCAATAATATTAAAGTGGTAAGGTAACGTCTCCGGTAACGGCTTTCCTTGTGTAGTTGGAAAATTCCACTCACAAGTTGTAGCAGCAGAAGTAATTGTAATACCTCTTTCTTGCTCTTGAGCCATCCAGTCCATTGTTGCAGCACCATCATGTACTTCACCAATTTTATGTGATTTACCAGTATAAAAAAGAATACGCTCTGTTGTTGTTGTTTTACCAGCATCAATATGAGCAGCAATCCCTATATTTCTTGTATATTTTAAGTCTCTAGCCATTTCTTATGAATTAAAATCTAAAGTGAGAGAATGCTTTGTTAGCCTCTGCCATTTTGTGAGTATCCATTCTTTTCTTAACAGCTGCTCCTTCTTCTTTAGCCGCAGCTAAACATTCTGAAGCCAACCTTTGAGCCATAGACTTTTCATTTCTTCTTCTTGCATAAAGTATTAACCACTTCATTGCCATAGAAATTTTTCTGTCTGGTCTAATCTGCATTGGAATTTGAAATGTAGCTCCACCTACTCTACGACTACGTACTTCTACGTGAGGCATAACGTTTGCTAAAGCATCTTTCCAAATGTCTAATGATGGTTTTTCTGCATCTTGCTTTTTAGCTTCTATAATGTCAATTGCATCATAAAAAACTTTAAAAGCTGTTGATTTCTTACCATCCCACATTAAGTTGTTCACAAAACGTGTTACCAATTGGTCGTTAAACCTTGGATCTGGTAAAAGTGGTCTTTTCTTTGCCGCTCTTTTTCTCATGTCTTTTTTTTAATAAAATACCATACTTATTTAATCGCAATAAATCACGACACTACAAATACATTATTTTAAATTACTTTTTTGCTTCTTTTGGGCGTTTTGCTCCGTACTTAGATCTTCTTTGCGTTCTTCCTGCTACTCCTGACGTATCAAGTGCACCACGAACGATGTGATATCTAACTCCTGGTAAATCTTTTACCCTTCCACCCCTAACTAATACTATCGAGTGCTCTTGTAAATTGTGTCCTTCACCAGGGATGTATGCATTTACTTCATTACCATTTGTCAAACGTACACGCGCTACTTTACGCATTGCAGAGTTTGGTTTTTTTGGTGTTGTAGTGTAAACACGCGTACAAACCCCTCTTCTTTGAGGACAAGAATCTAAAGCAACCGATTTACTCTTCTTAGTCATCTGAGTTCTTCCTGTTCTTACTAATTGTTGAATTGTTGGCATAATTAATACTAAAAATTTATTATGTATATTTAATTCCCGCTTTTTACGGGGTTGCAAATGTATAAAATATTTTTCACTCCACAAACGTTAATTGATTAATTTTTACCACAAGTAAACATTTGTTATTTAACCTAATAAAGAATCTCCGTTATCTCTCCCGAAGCAAAAACAACTTCCCGATTTCAAGGCTATTTTTAATATGCTTGCTCGGCGATTTGATTTTTACATCAAACCTTCGTTATTTGCATTACTTTTATAAAAACTTAAATTCAAATTGAAATATTTTTTAATCCTTTTTATTCTTCTCATGGCAAGCCTGAATTGTCATGCTCAAAACTTTGAATTGCAATTAACCGGCAACAGCGTTCTAGAAAACAAAATAATTGACTCCTTAGGCTACATTTCAAAACATAAAAACATAAAATCTTTAAGCACCGAAATCGAACAAACCTCGCAAAAACTATCGAAACTAGGCTATATCCAAAACAAAGTAACGGAGCAGCTTAAGATAAATGACACAACCTATATCGCACGCTTCAACTTAGGCACGCAAACAAAATACATACATATATATGTAGGCAAAATAAAAACCACAGTAAAACTGCTATTGCCCAACACAAAACAAGACACCATCTTCCTAAATTACACCGTCATCGAAAATTTTTTAAATCAGAACACGATCGCTTTAGAAAACAAAGGCTATTCGTTAGCCAAACTTAAACTGACAAACATCCAACGAAAAAAAAACACACTTTTTGCCGAACTTTCATTTGAATCAGAAAATCAAAGGAAACTTAATTCTATTGTAATAAAATACACAAACAAACTACAGAATACCAATTTCCCAGCTAGCTACTTAGCACAAATAAACCGCAAATACAAAAACAAAATATTCAACCAAGACCTGGTAGCTAAAATTCACAATGAATTTAAAACCTACAATTTCATAACCCAAACAAAATACCCAGAAATATTATTCACAAAAGACTCTACCAAAGTTTACCTGTATCTAGAAAACCGGAAATCAAACACTTTTGATGGCTTCATAGGGTTCAGCAATAACGAAAATAAAAAAATAACATTAAATGGCTACCTCGATCTAACATTAGAGAACACCTTGCAAGTAGGCGAACAATTCTCGCTTTATTGGAAAAGTGACGGAAACCAGCAAAGAACATTCAACACATCCCTAGAACTCCCCTACCTTTTTAAAAGTCCGATTGGACTTAAAGCACAATTAAACATTTTCAAACAAGACAGTACCTTTCAAAATACCAAAACCGAAATCGACATCAGTTATTTTATTAATTATAATACCCGTTCCTATATAGGATATCAATCAACTGTATCCAGCGATATACAAAACAGCGACAACACCATCATCACCGATTACAAAAATAAATTTGTAACCGCAAATTTAAACTATTCAAACCGCGACTATACAAGCACTTTGTTTTTCGAAAAATCATCGGTAGCATTAAAAACCGGTTTAGGCAAAAGAGAAACAGACAACCAAACAGAAAACAGCGAAAAAAACAAACAATTCTACATAGAACTCCAGGCTATGCATAATTTCTACTTTAATGCAAAAAATAATATTAACATAAAAACGCAAAACTACTATCTACACAGTTCCGACTATTTAGACAATGAATTGTATCGTTTTGGCGGAGTAAATTCTATCCGAGGATTTACAGAAAACAGTCTGGCAGCAAATTTCATGACTTCCATTATTACAGAATATCGATATATCGCCTCACCGAACCTTTATTTCCATACTATACTGGACTATTGCAGACTAACCACATCTAGTACAACCGACAACAAAACAAATTTACTAGGAATAGGAATAGGAATGGGCGCCAAAACAACTACTGGCCTACTAAAAATATCATTAGCAAATGGCGGAGTAGAAAGTAAAAAAATATATTTATATAACACAATCATTCACATAAGTTACAATGTTAAATTTTAGATGCGTGCATAAAAAAGCTTTTATTTTATTAGGAATGTTAACAAATTATTAAGATTTTTGTGTTACTAATTCAAAATAATTAAAAATGAAACTAAAGTTCAATGGAATCTTAGTACTACTTGTAGTACTGATGGCGCAACTAACTTTTGCGCAAGAGAGAGTTGTGACAGGAGTCGTTTCTGACAATGCAGGAATGCCTATACCAGGTGTAAGTGTATTAGTTCAAGGAACAAAATCTGGCACACAAACTGATTTTGACGGGAAATACGCTATCAAAGCAGCTCCAAGTCAAATCTTACTTTTTAGCTACATTGGGATGAAAACCCAATCACTAGCAGCTAAATCATCACTTGTTAACGTTACAATGATTGGTACTGCAGTAGAACTTGAAGGAGTAGTAGTAACTGCTTTAGGTATTAAGAGAGAAAAAAAATCATTAGGTTATGCAACTCAGGAAATAAAATCTGATGAGTTAAAATCTGGAACTTCAAGTGGAAACTTCTTAAATGAGCTTTCTGGAAAAGTGGCAGGTGTTAACATCACAAGAAACACAAACTTTGGTGGATCTACTAGTGCGATATCTCGTGGTATCAAATCTATCGGTCAAAGTAATGAGATGCTTATCGTGATTGATGGAATGCCTATCAATAATTCAAACACTTCTATCAACGGTTTAACCGCCCAATCAACTGGTAGAGAAGGATATGATTATGGAAATAATGGTATGGACATCAACCCCGACGATATCGAAAGTGTTAACGTTCTTAAAGGAGCCGCAGCGTCAGCGCTATATGGTTACCTAGCAGGAAATGGAGTATTGATGATTACTACTAAAAAAGGTAGATCTAAAAAAGGATTAGGAATCACTGTTTCATCTGAAGTAGTATCTGGTTCTATTGACAAAAGCACTTTTATTAAATATCAAAAAGAATATGGTGCAGGTTACGGTGAATCTTACGACAGTGATAAAAATGTTTACTTTGATGCTGATGCATCAGCAGGTGATGCTTTCGACCCTACTTTAAACTTATTCCAATGGGATGCATACTCTGCTTACCCTGGAAATGCAAATTATGGTAAAGCAACTCCATGGGTTGGAGCTAAAAATGATCCTACTAGCTTTTTCAAAAACTCGCTTTCGCTTGTAAACAGCGTTTCGTTTGAAGATGCTAACGACAAGAGTAATATGGTTTTTAACTATAGTAATACTAAGCAAACTGGAATTTTACCTAATAGTGATTTGAATAAAAACAACTTTAGTTTAAAATTAAATCATCAATTTACAGATAAATTATCACTTAGCTCTTTTGCTAACTTTTCTAATCAAGCTACAACAGGTAGAAACTTGACTGGATATGGTGATAACTTCGTTACTGGTTTCCGTCAATGGTGGCAAACTAATGCTGACATCAAACAACTTGAGCAAGCATACAACGCCTCAGGAGAACAAAACATCACTTGGAACAGAACTTCAGCTACTGACGGAAGCCCAGCGTTCTGGAATAATCCATATTTTGAACGTTACAAAAACTATCAAAATGATTCTAGAAACCGTTTTGTAGGTTATGCAAATTTAACATACAAAATTAACGATTGGCTTTCTGCAACAGGTAAAATATCTACAGATACTTACTCTGAAATACGTGAAGAAAGAGTTGCTGTTGGTTCAGTAGCAAAAACTTTCGGTATCAATAGATTAGACGAAACTTCAGGTTACCAACGTTATAACGGGAACTTTTCTGAGCAGAATTATGATTTAATTCTTACGTTTAAGAAAGATTTTGGTAAAGATTTCAATTTAACTGCACTTGTAGGAGGAACAGCAAGAAGAAATGTTTTCAATTCTATTACAGCTTCTACTCAAGGTGGGCTAATTGTTCCAGGATTATACGCTCTTGACAACTCACTTTCAACAAGTCCATACGCATATGAAAGGGCTAATAAAAGCGGAGTAAATAGTTACTACGGATCAGCTTCTTTAGGATATAAAGACTTCTTATTCTTAGACGCTACTTCTAGAAGAGACGCATTCTCAAACTTACCAGTAGGAGATAACTATTTATTTAGTAATTCTGTTTCAGGTAGCTGGGTTTTCTCAAGCAACATTGAAACAAATTGGTTATCTTTTGGAAAAGTAAGAGGAGGTTATTCTGAAAGCCCTCTTGGAACACCAGGATTAGCACTAGTTGATACCTATTCAAAATCTGATGCTTTTAACGGACAACAACAGTACTCAGTAAACAGTACCAAAAACAATCCAGACTTACAACCAATTAAGACACAGACTTATGAAATAGGTCTTGAAACACAAATGTTCAAAAGAAGACTTGGATTTGATGTAAGTTTATATAAAAACATTAATGACGGAGAAGCTGTTAGCGTGCCTTACTCAACTTCTACTGGAAACTCTGCTCGTTATTTGAACGCAGCAACTATTGAGAATAAAGGTATCGAACTTCAATTTAATGCGACTCCAGTAAGAACAGCTAATTTTGCTTGGGACATCAATTTAAACTGGTCTAAAAACGAAAACTTAGTAACTAAATTAGCAGACGGAGTAGACAACTTACAAGTTAGCTCATTTCCTGGTACTGTTACATTGAATGCAGAAGTAGGACAACCTTTTGGAGTATTAAAAGGTACAGATTTTACTTACACTGCTGATGGCCAAAAAATTATAAACCCTACTACTGGTAAATATGTTATCAACACTAATACTAATAACATTATTGGTAATGTAAACCCTGACTGGGTTGGAGGTATTCGCAATAAATTAACCTACAAATCATTATCTTTTAGCTTCTTAATAGATATCAAACATGGAGGAGATGTATTCTCTACTGATCAATGGTATGGTGTAGGAGGAGGATTAGGAGTACAAACAGTTGGAAACAACGATCTAGGCAATCCAAAAAGAAATTCTCTTGCTGACGGTGGTGGTGTAATACTACCTGGTGTTTATGCAGACGGAACGCCAAATACAGTAAGATCAGCATATTTTGCTGGAGGAGCTATTACTGAGGCTTACGCTGGAGGAACTGGAGCTAGAAAAGCTTATGTATACGATGCTGGTTTTATTAAATTAAGAGAAGTAAACATTACTTACAACTTCCCAACAGCACTTGTATCAAAACTGAAGTTAAATGATATGAAAGTATCTCTTGTTGGATCAAACTTATGGATCATCCAAAAAAATCTTCCAGATGCTGACCCAGAAAGTGGGGTAGGTTCAAATGCTGGCTCATTAGGACTGTCTATTGGTTCTTTACCAACAACTAGAAACATTGGTTGCAACCTAACAATAAAATTTTAAACTATGAAAAATAAACTGCTTATATTAATACCGGCTATCAGTCTTTTTGTATCGTCATGCAGTGATGACATTACAGGACTGAATACGGACACAAAACGCGCCACAGTAACAGAAGCAAACTTCCTATTTACAAGCGCAGAACATGCAATGATGGATCAAGTAACAAGTACGTCTGTAAATTACAACGTATTTAGATTATTTGCACAACAATGGACAGAAACACTATACCCACAAGAAAGTCAATATGACCTTACCGGTAGAAAAATTCCTGACACGCATTGGACTGTTTATTATCGTGATGTTTTAAGAGATTTTAAAGAAGCAAAAGACTTGTTAATTGCACAGAAAGCAACTTTTACAGGATCAGCTACTGAAGCAAAAGCTTTAAATAATAAAATAGCTATACTTGATATATTAAGCGCTTACTCTTATAGTGTTTTAGTTGACACTTTTGGGGATGTACCCTATACTGAATCTTTGGATATTATTAAATACCCACAACCAAAGTATGATGACGCTCAAACGATATACAAGGATCTTATTGCTAAACTAACAACTGCTTCTAGTTCTTTAGATGTTAGTGCAGGAAGTTTTGGAAGTGCTGATCTAGTATACGGAGGAGATGCTGCAAAATGGAAGAAATTTGCAAATACACTTCGTTTGAGAATGGCGATAAACATGGATGATGTTGACCATGCATATGCGACAACTCAAACTTTGGCAGCTATAGCAGCTGGTGTAATTACTACTACTGCTGATAGCGCTTACCTTAAATACGCATCTGTACAACCTAATACAAACCCACTTTATGTTGATTTAGTAGCAAGTGGACGTAATGACTTTGTACCTGCAGATACATTTGTAAATAAGTTAAATGCACTTAGTGACCCACGAAGAGCTAAATACTTCACTCCATTTCCAGTGGGATCAACGACTTATAAAGGAGGAGTATATGGTGTACTTAATACTTATGCTAACTTTTCTCATCTTACAGAAACTATTAAAACACCTACTTATCCAGGAGTTTTACTTACTAATTCTGAAGTTGAATTCTTATTAGCCGAAGCTGTAGAAAGAGGTATTGCAGTAGGCGGTACAGCTACATCTCATTATAATGCAGCAATTACTGCATCATTACAAGACTGGGGTGTTGCTAGTGCTGATATTGTTACTTACTTAGCAAGAACAGATGTAGCTTATGCAACTGCGACTGGGACATGGAAACAAAAAATAGGTGAGCAATCATGGATTGCTTTGTTTAACAGAGGTTTTGAAGCTTGGACATCTTACAGAAGATTAGACTTCCCAGTATTAAAAGTTCCTACTGTAACCTTCGGTGACATTAAGGAAGTTCCTAAACGCTACTCATATCCTGGAGCAGAGGAAACTATCAATGCTACTAATTTAGAAGCTGCTTCTACTAAACTAGGAGGAAATACTGTAATTAAACACGTATTTTGGGATAAACTTTAATTATCATTTAAATATTATTAAAACCATCAGCGAAAGCTGGTGGTTTTTTTTTATATCTTTGCGACATGGAAAAAGAACATCAAATATTTGGGATTAGAGCAATAATCGAGGCTATTCAAGCAGGTACAACGGTAGATAAAGTCTATATTCAAAAGGAAGCAAGTAGCGAACTAATGAAAGACTTGATGAAAGTGATGAAGCGTGCCAACGTGAACTTCTCCTATGTTCCTGTAGAAAAACTAAACAGACTAACACCTAATAACCACCAAGGTGCTGTAGCAAGCATCTCACCTATTTCCTTTTTTGATCTAGAGACCTTAATTGACACAGTAGTAGAAAATGGAAAAAAGCCTTTATTTCTTATCCTAGATCAAATTTCAGATGCACGTAACTTTGGTGCGATCATCAGAACAGCCGAATGTACAGGAGTAAATGGTATTATAGTACAAAAAGCAGGGTCAGCACCAGTAAATGGTGACACGGTAAAAACATCAGCAGGCGCTGTATTTAATATCCCCATTTGCAAAGTAGAACATATCAAGGACGCAATTTTCCTTCTTCAAGCGAGCGGAATTAAAACTATTGCTGCAACCGAAAAAACCGACACAACCATCTATGATATTTCTTTAAATGAAGGAGTAGCTATAATAATGGGATCAGAAGACCGAGGTGTAAACCCTTCTGTTTTAAAAATTGTAGATGAAAAAGCTAAACTACCTATGTTCGGAACTATTGGTTCCTTAAATGTCTCTGTAGCTTGCGGTGCTTTTTTATATGAGGTAGTACGACAAAGAACCTAAACAAACATATCTTAACTTTCAAAAGAGAATCAGTACTTCGGTATTGATTCTCTTTTTTTTTTTTTACAAATCCCATATTATTGCTGCCCCAACGTATAAAACACCTATATTATTACAACAATTATAGATTAAAATGTTATAATTATATGTTTCCCCCCAATCTCAATACTAATTTTGCCGCCTACTGACTATCAATTTACTCACAACAACAGGAAGAAAAAGAACACAAAAGCCAATTAAATCAAACCTTTGCATGATTTTAACACGAACAACAACATATGTTCAACTAACCTCACAGATATGAAAATATTTAATAACATCCAACTTTAAAAAACATAGTAATGTTAACATTATCTTAAGATATTTGCGGCACTAATTCAAAATCTCTTAAAATGAAACCAAAGTTTAATCACATTTTAATGCTGGTACTAGCATTAATTACGCAAATTACTTTTGCGCAAGACAGGACTGTGACCGGCACCGTCTCAGACAATTCAGGAACACCACTACCTGGAGCAACTGTTATTGTAAAAGGTACACAAACAAGTACCCAAACAGATTTTGATGGAAAATATTCCATTAAGGCCGCAGCAACCCAAACGTTATCTTTTTCTTACATTGGGACTGAAAAGCAAGAAGCAAATGCCGCTTCAACAGTTATCAACATCAAACTTAAGGACATCTCCCAAAACTTAGACGAAGTTGTAGTTGTAGCGTATGGTAGTGCTAAAAAATCTTCTTATACTGGATCTGCCACAACCATCAAAGGAGAAGGACTTGGAAACAGACCAACTACAAACGTACTTGCTGGAATTGAAGGTGCAGTTTCTGGTGTACAAATTCAAAGTGCTACAGGACAACCAGGTTCACAACCTTCAGTTAGAATTAGAGGTTTTAGTTCTATTAGTGGTTCTAATACCCCTCTTTATGTTGTTGACGGAGTACCGTATACAGGTGACATAACCAACATCAATTCAGCCGATGTTGAAAGTATGACAATATTAAAAGACGCTGCATCTACCTCTTTATATGGGTCAAAAGCGGCAAATGGTGTTGTTATTATCACTACTAAAAAAGGAGCATCTGTTAAAGACAAATTTACTTTGAACATGAGCTCAGGTCTTAATACAAGATCAATTCCTGAATATGAAAGAGTTAATGCTTTTGATTATTATGAATTAACTTGGGAAGCTATCAGAAACAGTAGACCTATGAGCACACCTGCTTTGCTAGCCACTGCAAATGCATATGCTTCTACAAGAACTCCAATAGATTTGGTAAACAATCCATTTAATGTATCTAACGCAAATTTATTTGATGCAAACGGGCAATTAAATCCTAGTGCAGCACTTCTATATCCAGATGATTTAGATTGGGCAAAGGCACTAGAAAGAGCAGGAGTTAGAAGAAATATTGACTTCTCTTACCAAGGAAATACAGAAAGAACTAATTACTATGTTTCGATTGGTAATCTAAGTGAAGAAGCTGCAATTAAAAATTCTGATTTTAAAAGAACAACTGCGCGTATAAACGTAAATACCAAATTAAAAGAATGGTTCAAAACGGGCGCTAACATAGCAACTACATACACTGATTCAAATCAGGCTGTTGATGGAGTAGATAACACTTCGTCTTTTAACAATCCATTCCGTACTATTCGTTATATGGGGCCAATTTACCCTGTATTAAGTCACGACGCAACTACTGGAGCGGTAATCTTAGATGCAACTGGTAATCCAGTATATTCACAACTTCGTGGATCAGGAGCTTCAAATGGAAGAAACGTTGTTTATGAAACTTTAAACAATGAAAATAAAGATAAAAACCTATCTTTTAATGGACGTACTTATTTAGAATTGAAATTTTTAAAAGATTTTAAATTAACTACAAATTTCGCTTTTGATAATTCTCACTTCAACAATAATGTTTTCTGGAACAAAGTGATTGGAGACGGTGCTCCTGATGGGTTTGCATCTCGTACTAATACTGTTACAACGGGAATTACTTTTAATCAATTACTTGACTATAGTAAAACTGTAAACAATCATAATTTCACCGCTTTATTAGGACACGAAAGTTTTGACTACGAGTATAATTACCTTTACGGATCAAAAAGAGGACAAGGTGTTCCTAATAACAACGAATTCATAAACTACCTTACGGTATCTACTTTAAATTCGTACACAAGAAACTATGCAACTGAATCCTACTTCTCTCGTTTAGGGTATGATTATGATGGAAAATATATCCTATCTGCTTCTATTCGTAGAGATGGTTCTTCAAAATTTGCAGATGCAAACAAATGGGGTAATTTCTGGTCAGTAGGTGCTGCATGGAACTTAGGTAAAGAATCATTTCTTGAAAACAATACATATATAAATGAATTGAAATTAAGAGGTTCATTTGGTGAAGTAGGTAATGATTCACATACTAGTTATACTGGATTAAATTATTACATAGGCGCACCTACTTTTTCACTAGGTCTTAATAACGCAAGTGAAGTTGGAATCCTTACCAATGACCAAGGATCTCCAGACCTTAAATGGGAAAAGAATACTCAAAAAGATATCGCTTTAGATTTTGCTTTTTTTGGTAACAGATTAAGAGGTTCGGTAGAATACTACAATAGAAAAACCGATGGATTAATTTTTAATGTGCCTGTTCCTGTTTCTTCAGGACTAGATTCTAAGGTTGAAAACATTGGATCTATGTTCAATCAAGGATTTGAAGTTTCAATTGACGGAACGGTTGTAAAAACAAAAGACTTCTCATGGAACATCAATGTTAATGCATCTACTATTAAAAATGAGATCACTGCGTTGCCACAAAAAGAAATTATTAATGGCACTAAGAAATACGCAGTAGGAAGTTCAATTTATGACTATTGGTTAAGAAGTTATGCGGGTGTAGATCCAGCAGATGGATATTCCTTATGGATAGTTGACCCATTATTAACAACTGCAACGGACACTGACTCAAGAACAGTAAACGGAGTTAATGTAACAATTAATCAAAACAAAGCATTATACGAATACCACGGATCTGCTTTACCTGATTTATTTGGTAGTTTTACCAATACTTTTAAAGTAGGAGGATTCGAAATGAATGTTTTATTCACTTACCAAATTGGTGGACAAACGTATGATTCTAACTATTCTGCTTTAATGCATTCAGGTAGTAATTACGGATCTGCGTTAAGTACAGAAATCTTAAACAGATGGCAAAAACCAGGTGACATTACTGATGTGCCTGCATTAAACATAGCTAGAAACACTCAAAATTCTGCAGCTTCAGATCGTTGGTTAGTTGATTCAGATTATCTTTCATTAAGACAAGTTTCATTATCATACAACTTGCCAAAAGAATTAATTTCGAAATTACAAATTGATGCTATGAAGTTCTACGTTAATGGTGAAAATTTAAAATTATTCACTAAAAGAGAAGGAATGGATCCACAAGCTAATTATAATGGAACTACTCAAAATAGATTCTCTCCATCTAGAACTATTTCATTAGGACTTAATTTAAACTTTTAATATAATATCATGAAAACATTTAACTTAAAATTTTTACTGGTGGTATTATCAATACTGTCATTAAGCTCGTGTTCAGAAGACTTCTTAGTAAAAACACCAACTGAATTCGTAGATTACGCTTCAGCTACGTCTACTACTGACAATCTATTTTCCCTATTAAACGGAATCCACCGATCTCTATATATTAGATATGAGGCACAAAACGAAACAGGAATTGCAGGATGTATGCAGCAAATTGATATTGCAGGAGAAGATCTTGTCTACCCAATATCAAATGGATGGTTTTTAGGGGTTTATAACTGGACTAACTTAAGCAATGAAAACTCACAAGACGTTGCTTTTCCATATAGAACTTTCTATAGAATTAACAGAAATGCTAATACAATATTAGAATCTGTTGATGTAGCAACTGGATCAGATTCTGATAGAAAAATAATCAAAGGTCAAGCTTTATTATACCGTGCATTTGCTCATTTCCAATTAGTACAATTATACGGAAAACGTTATGATGCAACAGCTATACCTAATACCCAATTAGGAATACCTTTAGTACTAAAAGTATCTAATGATCAATTACCTCGATCAACAGTTGAAGAGGTTTATACTCAAATAAACAAGGATATTGATGATGCTTTAGTTTTATTAGTAGGATACAAAAAACCAAATAATTCTCATTTAGATCTAAGAGTGGCGCAAGGATTAAAAGCACGTGTAGCTTTAGTTCAACAAAACTGGCCAGTAGCATCTGCTAACGCGATACTTGCAAGAGCTGGTAAATCATTAATGACTAATGCAGCTTATGTCTCAGGTTTCAATTCTTATACTAATTCAGAATGGATGTGGGGAAGTTATGTAAACGAACTTCAATCTGAATCATTTGCTAACTTTGGAGCATATATGTCTCGTAATTACAGTTCTACTGTTATTCGTTCTTGTCCAAAAGCAATTTTTAATAAGCTTTGGGACCAATTTCCTTCTACAGATGTACGTACTACAATCTTTAGTAAAACAGGATTACACCCAAATATTACTTTAGTTTCTACTGCAGTAAAATTCCCTTATACAAGCCAAAAATTCCTTTCGGTAAGTACTGGAGATAGTAGATGTGATATTCCTTACATGCGTATCGCTGAAATGTACCTTATTGAAGCTGAAGCAAAAGCGAAGATGAACGATGCTACGGCTTCTACAGCTTTGTTTACTTTAATTTCAAATAGAAATCCTGCTTATGTGAAGTCTACAGCTACAGGTCAAGCCTTAGTTAATGAAATCTATTTGCATAGAAGAATTGAATTATGGGGTGAAGGATTTAGATTTTACGATTTAAAAAGAACAAACTCACCATTAGACAGAGTTGGACCTACAACAGTTCCTGCAACGACATCTAACCATATTTCATCAGTTGCTCAAGTATTTAGCATTCCTGCTGGTGACAAAAGATGGCAATGGCTGTTCCCAAGAGCAGAAATTAATGCAAACCCTGCAATTGAGCAGAATCCTAATTAGTATTTAAATTGACTTAGTTAAAAAATCCCGAATGCGAAAGCAAACGGGATTTTTTTGTATTTATAAAAATATCAATTCATTCACTCTCCTTATTCTGCACGATTGTATAATTTATTTTAAAATTCGAATCAAAAAAAGGCACTGTTTCTTCTATTAAAACCTCTTCTGGTATGTTTGTAAAATTGCCATTTTCATCAAATCGCTGCATAAACTTATCCTTTGATTCATCATAATTAGGTTGTTCCCAATCGTATTTAATTGGCTTTTCATACTCTGGAGTTTTATAGACAAAAGAAAGCACAAAACCAGTTATCAAACCCGCAAGATGCCCTTCCCAAGAAATAGTATTGTCTACCTCTGGGAAAACATACCAAAGTATTCCTCCATATAGCATTATCACAGCTAGTGACACCGCGACCAATCGATAATACCTCGTCAATATTCCCTTAACAAAAATAAAAGACACTAATACATAAATCAGCCCACTCGCACCAATATGATAACTGGACCTACCAATCAACCAAGTCAAAATTCCTGAAAACAAAATTCCGTACCCTATAACTGCATACGATTGCTTTGCATAAAAAAATTGCAGAGCGGCTAGCAAAACCAGCAAAGGCATCGAATTATTATAAAGATGTTTCAAATCTGAATGGATGAACGGACTAAAAAAAACGCCCTGAAAACCAGAAAATGTTCGAGGAAAAATTCCGTTTTTAACGAAATCCAAACCAAATCGAATTTCGATCCAATAGACAAACCAAAGGAAAAGCACAAAAAAAAGCGGCACTCCTACAACGGCACTGGTAAACTTAAACTGATTATCCATCCTAGTATTTTTATTTCAAAAGATAAATCAAATATATATCCAAAAGCAATTTAATGCTATTTTGTCAGATAATCGGGATTGTAATCTAAAAATGAATTTTCCTCCTCCTTAGAATATACTATTCAAAAAATAGCCCAGATCAAAACGGCATCCTTTTATTTCGTTTTTTAACGAAACAAAAGATATAGTGTAGAGCTGGAATAGCTTCAAATAAAAACAGTAATTTTGCAGAATGGAAGCACCATTAGCAGAACGAATACGTCCACAAATACTAGAAGACTACATAAGCCAATCTCACCTCGTGGGACCAAATGGCTCGTTGACCCAACAAATAGCAAAAGGAATTATTCCTTCTCTAATTTTATGGGGCCCGCCGGGAACGGGGAAAACAACATTAGCACAAATCATTGCTCAAGAATCAAAACGTCCTTTTTATATTTTAAGCGCCATTAATTCAGGAGTAAAGGACATTAGGGATGTAATCGAAAAAGCAAAACAAAGCGGAGGCCTTTTTACCACTAAGAATCCTATTTTATTTATAGATGAAATTCATCGTTTTAGTAAATCACAGCAGGACTCTTTATTAGCCGCAGTTGAAAAAGGTTGGATTACATTAATAGGTGCCACTACCGAGAATCCGAGCTTTGAAGTTATTCCCGCCTTGCTATCGCGTTGTCAAGTTTATATCTTAAATGCTTTTACAAAAGAGGATTTAGAGTCTTTGTTACAACGTGCATTAAAAAAAGACAGTTTTTTAATGTCTAAAAATATAAAATTAAAGGAAACAGAGGCTTTATTGCGTCTTTCTGGAGGTGACGGGCGCAAACTATTGAATATATTTGAACTCGTCGTAAACGCCTCAGCTGAAGACGAAATAATTATTACTAATGACCGCGTTTTTGAACTAGTACAACAAAATACAGTATTGTATGACAAAAGTGGCGAACAACACTATGATATTGTTTCGGCATTTATAAAATCAATTCGTGGTAGTGATCCAAATGGAGCTGTTTATTGGTTAGCTAGAATGATCGAAGGCGGAGAAGATGTAAAATTCATAGCCAGACGCATGCTTATTCTATCTAGTGAAGATATTGGTAATGCAAATCCCACCGCTTTTATAATGGCCAATAATACTTTTCAAGCGGTAACCACAATAGGTTATCCCGAAAGCCGAATTATCTTAAGTCAATGTGCCATCTATCTTGCTACCTCTCCTAAAAGCAACGCTTCTTATTTAGCCATTGGTACAGCGCAGCAACTGGTAAAGCAAACTGGTGACCTCCCCGTCCCTATCCATTTGCGCAATGCGCCTACTAAATTAATGAAAGAGCTTGGATATGGCGACGAATATAAATATTCACATGATTTTGCTAATAATTTTGCCGAACAGGAATTTTTACCCGAAGCAGTGAAAAATACACCACTATACGTTCCTGGTACTAATTCAAGAGAAAATACGACCCGAGATTTTTTAAAAAATCGTTGGAAAGGTAAATACGGTTATTAAAGAAAAAAGGTTCTAAGAACAGCATAAATCTGTTTTTAGAACCTTTTCCTTAAAATTGTTAAAATCTAAAACTTAACCGCAATTTTCTCTGAGATAAGCTTTTGATCTTTATAATACTCAAAATACCATGCTCCATTTTTAGAAACTAATACCCCTTGAACTTCTCCTTTGGAGGCAATATAAGTTGACGGACTAGATGTTTTAATAACTTTCATAACTACTTTAGGACTTGCATCTACTAATTGATATCCGTTTTCTATAGGTTGCGCGTATAATATGTCGGTTGCGTTTGCAACTTCTTGAACTACCGCTGTCACATTATTTTTAACTAGCTCCTCCTTGATAATTGTCTCAGGTATATCTTCTTCCGCAACTACAGTTCCGACAGTAAGTGGTTTAGCTGACCCTGCGTAACTATAATGCAAAGCGTAAATTGATTCAAATGCTTGATTTAAACATTCCACATATGCCGTTTCATAATCTTTCTCTTTACTTCTAGCTGTTTCTGACTGAAAGATTAATTTTCCTTCGCAATCTTTTAAGGTTATAAAAAGTTTTGTAACTAAAAATCCGCCTTCCTTTTCGACGTTCACATATAGTAAATCACATCTTTTAACAAATTCTTTTGGCATTTGTTCATTCGAATAAAAAGCTTCAAATCCTGCTTTTTTCAAATTAAACTTTGACAAAGTATTTAAACGATATGCATTCTCTGATTTCAAAAAATCAAATTTCACAGGTACAACAACTGCCTTGTAATTATTTACTGATTGTGCATTAACAAAATTCCCTGCTACGATTAGCAGTAATAAAAGATATTTTCTCATAATTAAAGGTATTTTTTAAGTTCTAATAAATGGTTTATTTGTTTTATATCATTCCCCACTTGGGTCTTCTTTTCATTAAAAAAAATAGCATCAAGTCCCATATCAAGAGCTCCTTGCACGTCAGCGTCTAGGGAATCTCCTATCATAATACTGCTTTCTTTTTTGGCTTTAGCCAAATCCAATGCATATTCAAAAATAATAGGATTAGGCTTCTTTACTCCTGCCATATCAGAGTTTGTGATGGTATGAAAATAATCATGCAACTTAGAATTTGTAATTTTTCTTTGTTGCACTTCGGCAAAACCATTAGTAATAATATGAAGTTTATAATTTTTATTTAAATAGTCTAAAATCTCAAAAGTCCCATCAAAAAGATGATTGTTATCTGGTAACATCTGTATGTACTCCTGAGCAATACTTTCAATTTGCTCATCAGAAATGGAATAATTGATTGCATCAAAAGAATGTTTCAATCTATTATAACGCAGCTCTTGGTGCGAAATTTTATCATATTGATACAATTTCCAACACGCCTGATTTATTGGTACGTACTTTTCGATAAACGTATTAATTTCTACTGTGGGGTGATTTCTTTGAAAGATACCTGCAAAGGTTATCTCTGAGTTTTTATCAAAGTCCCACAGTGTGTGGTCTAAGTCAAAGAACACATCGCTAATATTTGTAATCTTCATTTGTAATTTTTAAAATATTCCTTCGTCTACAAAGCTAAAATAATTTACCTCAGTAATAATCAAATGGTCTAAAACTTTAACTTCTAAACTATCGCCAGCAAGTTTCAATTTCTTAGTTATATGCTTGTCAGCTTCGCTAGGAACTAATGTTCCTGAAGGATGATTATGACACAGAATTAATGACGTAGCACCTATTTCTAAAGCTAATTTAAAAACAATACGAACGTCTACTAAAGTTCCAGTAATTCCGCCTTTACTTAACTGTGCTTTTGACAAAACTTTATTTGAGTTGTTTAAATACACAATCCAGAATTCCTCGTGTGGTAATTCGCCTATAAGCGGCTGCATTAATTCAAATATAGCTTTACTGGAAGTGATTTTAACCAAATCTACGGCATCTTCTGACCTCCTACGTCTTCCTAATTCTAAGGCTGCAATTATCGAAATAGCCTTTGCCTCGCCTATTCCTTTATACTGCATTAATTGTGCTATAGTAAGCTTCCCTAACGAATTAAGATTATTATTTACACCCGCCAAAATTCTTTTACTTAATTCCACTGCTGATTCGCTTCGACTTCCAGACCCTATCAATATAGCAATTAGTTCAGCGTCACTCAAAGCGCTTTTACCTTTAAGCATAAGCTTCTCTCTTGGCCTATCGTCTTCTGACCAATGTGTAATTGGAAAATTATTTTTTTCCATACTAATTTTTGTATCAATGTTATTTAGCTAAACTACACAAAAAAAGGAACTTAACTAAACCCCTGTCAAAAATATCCATAACTTTAAAATAAAAAAATGAAATTCACTATTGCTACCACAACCTTTCTATCCTTTTATTCTTGCGGTCAATAAGAAGGAAACAAAGCCTCGCTAATTGTCAAAAATGCAACTACAAAACCCTTTGAACAAAAATTATCAGATGCAGCACTATCCATAATTAATCCTTCAATAATCTATAATTCCAGATATTTCGATTGAATAACCTTCTGTTGATATTGCTACAGATAAAGATGTACGTACCAATGCAATTATTTAAACTAAAAAGTCACTTAATATAGGATTTATAACCAACAACAAATCAGTTGGCACAAAGCGAACTTTAATAGCACATAAAATCGGCAGAGGTTGAGTTCTCGCTGATTATTTATTTAATTTTTAAAGTGTAGAATACTATAAATACAAAAAATAAAAGCCAATTATCAAATTGACAATTGGCTCTACTATTTTGTTACAAACTGTATTACTCAATCAATTCTTTTACCTCATCAAAATTCAATCCGCCGTAATTTCCTGAACTCATTAGCAACAACGCTGAGTTTTCAAGGTTTAGATTAAACAAATAATCTTTAAAGTCTTTTGGATTTGTATAGATAATTAAATCTTTTCTATTAAAAGCAGTAGCAATTTGCTCATAAGTCACTTCCTCAAGTTGTTTGATCTTAACCGCATCGGGCGAATAGAAAACCACGGCTACATCTGCGTATTCCAATGCTCCTTCGTATTCTTTTAAAAATTCTGAATTCAAACTGCTGTAAGTATGTAATTCTAAACAAGCTACTAAAGTTCGATCCGGATATTGTTCTTTTACAGCTTTGGTAGTCGCAGCCACTTTACTTGGTGAATGAGCAAAGTCTTTATAGGCTACTGTAGTTTTACTTTCAGCAATTTTTTCCAATCGTTTTGAAGCTCCTTTAAAACTCGCAATCGCTTCATAGAAATCAGCTTCATCAACACCCATGTTTTGACAAATCCATTTGGCACCAGCCAAATTATTTAGGTTATGCCCTCCAAAAACTTCAATAGGCATATCTCCCTCAGGAGTTTCTAATAAAGTTATTCCGTTCTCCACTCTATAATTTGGAGTAGTATAGCCTAATTTTCGTGTTGGACTTATTGCTGCTTCGGCCACACGTTTCACTTCTGCATCCTCCTCATTATAAACTAAAATACCTCCGCGTGTAATTTTTTCTACAAAAATCTCAAACTGCTCTACATAATTCTCATAGGTAGGAAAGACATTGATATGATCCCATGCAATTCCAGATATCAAAGCAATATTAGGTTGGTACAAATGAAATTTAGGTCTTCTATCTATTGGCGATGACAAATACTCATCCCCTTCTAAAACGATAAAATCATTTTCTTCTGTAAGATGAACCATCGTATCAAAGCCTTCTAATTGTGCCCCTACCATATAATCCACCGCTATATCATTATAATGCATGACGTGAAGAATCATCGATGTTATAGTTGTTTTCCCGTGAGACCCACCTATAACAACACGCGTTTTATTTTTAGACTGCTCGTATAAGAACTCTGGATAGGAATAAATTTTCAGCCCTAACTCCTGCGCTTTTAACAATTCTGGATTATCCGCTTTAGCATGCATCCCCAAAATCACCGCCTCAATATCATTTGTGATTTTTTCTGGGAACCAACCCATCTCAGCAGGCAAAATTCCTTTTTTATCCAAACGTGATTTAGAAGGTTCAAAGATCGCATCGTCACTTCCCGTTACCTGATACCCTTTATTATGTAATGCTAATGCAAGGTTGTGCATTGCACTTCCTCCTATGGCGATAAAATGTGTTCTCATTTATTTTTTATTCAATTATCCGTTTGTATATCTATTCAACCAGCTGATTTTCTATTTAATCGCTTGGTTTTTCTTTTTGAACTCTTCTAAGATTACTTTGGCTCTTTCTGGTTCATTCATCTTATTTTTATATAAGTCCGCAAGCATTTGATAGCTCTCTACAGAATTTCCTGCGGCAATTGCTTTTTTGTATTGTAACTCTGCTGACTTATATCTTTTAAAGTATTCTTCGATACGCCCTCTTGACATATAGCCATCTATAGGAGACAATTTCAAGAGTTCATTCGAGTATCGTATTGCCTTACCTTCGCTCCCACCCACAATTCTTGGCAATTGAATATAAAGTTCGACCAAAGCCCATCTGGCATCAATATGTCCTGGGTCAAGTTGTAATGCTTTTTCAAAGGATGATTTGATTTCATCGATCATTCCAAGCGCCCTAAATTTATTAACTTCCAAAGCACGCATTCCAGTCGCTCCACCGTATTTGTAAAAATAATTTGCCTCCGTAGGTTTTAAATCTTTCAGCTTTTCATAATACCCTATGGCCTCTTCCCACGACTTGCGACTTCCCGCAATATCACCTAAACATTCTATTATTCTTAAATTAGACGAATCCGTTTTCAACAGTGCTTCAAAGACAGGCTGTGCCTGTTCATACTTTCCATCTTTGAATAGTTTTTCAGCTTTGTCAAAATTAGATTGCGACCAAATCATCATTGGAAAGAATAAAAAGAGAAATATAATTTGTTTCATTTTTCAAAAATAAGGTATAAAAATATTACTACTTGAGATAAAAACCAAATTTACCCCAATTTAAAAGGAAAACTATAATACAATAGAAAACTTTAAAAAACCTTAACATAACATCTAGAAGCTACTTTCGTAAAGCATTACTACAAGTTAATTCATCTTCTTAATTAATTATAACAAGCTTTACGAAATGAAAATATTTTATGCTATCCAAGCTACCGGAAACGGACACATCAGTAGAGCTACACAATTACATCCCTACCTACTTAAATATGGCACCGTAGATTTCTTCTTAAGCGGCAACAATGCTAGTCTTGACATAAAATTACCAATAAAATTCAAAAGTAAAGGTTGTAGTCTTCATTACAGCAAATGCGGCGGTCTCGATTATTGGAATACACTTACAAATATCAGGCCACGCCAAATGTATAAAGATGCTGATGCATTACCATTAAAAGAGTATGACGTAATAATCAACGATTTTGACTCGATAACAGCGTTAGCCTGTAAATTACAAAATGTACATTCAGTACAATTTGGACATCAAGCCAGTTTCATTTCTAAGGCTACTCCAAGACCCAATAAGAAAAGCTTTATGGGCGAAATGATTCTCAAACACTACGCCCCTTCTCCTAAAAACATTGGATTGCATTTTGAAAATTACGACAGCTTTATTCGTCCTCCTATTATCAAGGATCAAATTATAGAAGCAGAGCCAAAAAACTTAGGGCACATTACAGTCTACCTGCCTTCATTTGACAAAGACTGCTTAGAAAAAGCGTTCAATAAAGTAAACCATGTTCATTTTCATTGGTTTTTAAATGATGTAGAATCACCTTACACGATTAGAAATATTACCTACTATCCAGTCAATCAAAAAAAATTCAATAAAAGCTTAATCAACTGCGAAGGAATAATTACAGGTGGCGGATTTGAAACTCCAGCAGAAGCGCTTTATCTTAAAAAGAAAATCCTTAGTATACCTATTCGCAATCATTACGAACAAGAATGTAATGCCGCAGCTTTAAAAAAACTTGGCGTTCCCGTTGTTTATGATGTTGAAGATGACTTTAACTTAATTATTGAAAGCTGGCTCGACAAAGAGATCCTCTACCCAACCATAAAAGCCAACAACATCCCAGAAACACTTGACTATTTATTTGACACCTACAAAGAATAAAACAATATTAAATCAATTTGTTTTCAGGGGCTGCCCCTCCAAAAAAAGGAGGGTCGGGCTATATGTTACAATCTTTTTGAGGTAAAAAAACCTCAAAAAAGGATTTCCACTACTATCCCTCATCCAAAAAACCAACTCGTATAAGATCATAATTCTCCTAACTAATAATAATTCAGTAAATCAGCCAAAACAACAATTGTTTTCTAATTTTTTTATTAAATTAGCTTGCAATAGTAAAAATAACACATGAAAACATTAAATGAATGGTTTGAAGAATATAGCGTGAGCCATAAAAACTTAACCAATAAAAAAATCCATTACATCTGTGTTCCTTTAATTTTTTTCTCGGTAGTTGGACTGTTTATGACTATTCCAAGTCAAATTCTAAATCCACTAGCTTCAATACATCCCGTTTTAGCTAATTGGGCATTTGTCGTTTTACTGTTTGTCTTGTTTTTTTATTTTAGACTATCTATCGCCATGGGATTAAAAATGCTTGTTTTCACAACGATTTGTCTTATTGGAAATTACATTATTGCTCAATCATTACCATTATTCTGGTTTTCAATTGCGGTCTTTACGGTAGGCTGGATTGGTCAATTTTACGGTCACAAGATTGAAGGAAAGAAACCATCTTTTATCAAAGATTTACAGTTTTTACTTATTGGACCAGCTTGGGTTATTCACTCCGTATTTAAAATGAATTAAAAACTATATACTTTAAGAAAAAAAAGTACAACACCGCTGTGATAATAGCTCAAAAATAAACCTCAAAAAAGCATAGTTAAGATAAATAGTACTAAATTCACTTAAACAAAGTCATTAATCATTATTTAAAACTTGCATGAAAAAATTATTCCTACTCTTCCTTCTAAGCTCAATTACAGTTGTTGGTCAACAATATGACAAAAAATGGGGAAAAGTTATTGAAAACGAAAATGCCGGAAAAATAAAAACCGCCAATGCAATTGTAGAAAACATCTACTATAAAGCGATACGTAAAAATGACGAAGACCAAATAATAAAATGCTTTTTCTACCAATCAAAATACAGTCAAGTACTAGATGAAAATGCCCAAACAAAAATCATCAATCATTTAAGGATCGAAATTAATCGAGCGTCAATTCCTACCAAGGCCATTTTGAATTTGGTTTTCGGAAAATGTTTGAATTCCTATTACCAACAAAATGGTTATACTATTAGAAATCGGACCAATACTACAAATCCAAATGATGATTTTCTAACTTGGACAAAAGTCGATTTTGAGAAGCAAACCGAGAAAGCATACGCCAAATCGATAGAAAACGAAACTATTTTAAAGCAAACACCATTACACAAATATGAAACGCTATTTGATTATTCAAACGACACTAATTTCGAAAAACAAACCCTTTTTGGCTATATATTAGAAGAAAACATAGCTTTTTACACCTCCAGAATTAACAATTGGGAAATTCAATCTAAAGACTTTAAACCTTATCAAGACATTTTATATGGCAGCAGTAACCAATTCAGCAAATTAAGCCTTGATTTCATCAAAAACAAGAAACTAACTTACCCACAAGCGAAAAACAATTACAACGCATCCTATTTGTAAAAAACTACATTTTAAAATCAGAAACTGAATGGATTTCAGTACTAGAGCAGTTACAAAAAGCTGTTTCTACCGCAACGGTAATACAAAAAATACAGCTTGAAAAAGCCAATAGCTATATTCGTCAAGCTTCAAAAGAAACACATCCTGATTACAATGTAAAAGCTATAGTCATATTGGACAGCATTATTTCGAGCAAAGATCGCTCTAATACTTTAATACTTGCACAAAAATTAAAAGCGCAAATTAAAAATAAAAAGCTTTCAATACAACTTCTAAAACAACAATATAATTTAGAAAATACAAGAGCATCTGTTACTTTTAAAAATGTAGAAAACATAACAATTTCATTTTACAAAATCGATCAAAAAATGGCTATTGGTTTTGGCTATAATAAAGTAAACAATGACAGTTTAGTTAATTCGATAATAAAAAAGAATAATCCTTTTAAAACAATTCAAAACCAATTAGCTGACAAGAAGGACTATTTCGAGTACAGTACTGAACTCCTTTTACCTCCAATAGAATTAGGAAATTATTTGGTTTATTTTGAAAGTGAAACTGGTTCTAAAGAACAAAAAGCATATGCTTACGAGACTATTTCGGTTTCTAATTTATCGTTATTGGCTTGGCAAAATGAAAAAGTACAATACTATCAGGTTTTAGACAGAAAAACCGGTATGCCTTTAGAAAAGGCAACTTTAAAATCACCTTCTTTTTCCTTACTAACAAATGAAAGAGGTATCGCTAAGTACCAAAGGAAAGAAATTAACAATTACAACAGAGAACAAATTGATTTAGTCTTTATTAACGATACGCTTCAAATTAATAAAAACTACATTACTAACATCAATAACTACAGTTCCAAAAAAGAAAACAGTAATAAAGCTAGAGTTGAATTTTATCTAGATCGTGCCATTTACAGGCCCGGACAAACAGTATATTACAAAGGAATTGCATTTGAAAAAAAGCAAGAAACATCATCTATTGTATCTCATACAACGTTCAAAATCAAATTCGACGACGCAAATTATAAAAGTTTGAAAGAGTTTGATGTTGTCACAAATGAATTTGGATCTTTCTCGGGAGAATTTGTTTTACCTAAGACTGGTTTAACTGGTAACTTTAGCATCGAAGCACAAGAGCCTGATGACTACGAAAAAGACATTGCTTATGACAAAACGCGAGACGAACATCCTTTCTGGGACCACGTCGATTTTGATAATTCAAGAATAAATTTTAAAGTTGAGGAATACAAACGTCCTAAGTTTGAAGTTACCTTTGAACCAACTAAAGAAAGTTACCAAGTAAACCAAAACATCCAAGTAAAAGGTAGCGCTAAAGCTTTTACCGGCAGCAATATTACTGAGGCAAAAGTAAATTATACTGTTACGCGCTTTACTAACAATTATGCTAGACGCTACCAACAAGAAGAATCTGAAGTAATTAAAGCTGATGAAACTACAACTGATTCATCAGGTAATTTCACAATTGCTTTTGTAGCAAAACCATCTCCGAATTCAACTAAAGAACAGCTACCCGTTTTTAATTACCGAATTTCAGCAAGTGTGACTGATAACAATGGTGAAACTCATGATAATCAAACAGCAATAAAACTAGGCTACCACACGCTTCAACTGAAAGCTAATATTACTCCTCTAATCGAAACGAAAGATAAAAATATAATTACACTTACAACCACAACTTTAAATGGCCAATTTGTCCCTACTAAAGGTCTACTAAAATTATATTTCGTAAAAAACGTTTCGAACAAATTTAAATCTAGGACGTGGCCGATTCCCGAAATTGTTACAATTCAAGATGATCAATTTGAGCAACTTTTCCCATATGAACAAAACGAAAAATCAATACAGAAAGACGAATTAGGCACTTTGGTTTATACTAAAACAATAAACAGCGAAAAAGACAAAACAATTCCTCTTGATTTTATTTCAATCTATCAGTCGGGAGATTATAAAATTGTCTTTACAGCTAAAGACAATTTTAACAACTTGATAGAAGACAGCACAGATTTTCAACTTATTCAAAGCAACGATGTTTTAAAAACAAATGAACTCCTTACTATAAAACAAATTAATACTGATCCTAAAAAAGATGGTTTTGTGTTGATAAAAATTGACAGTAGCATCCCAACCTTATTCATTTCAACAACGGCAAATTACCAAAACACTCTTTTTTATGAAGATTACGTTTCATTACAGAACAAACAGGCACTAATTAAAATTCCCATTCAAAAACAATTTAAAAACAACATTAAAATAGGTTTCCAAATCATTTTTGAAAACCAACCTTTTTCTAAAGAAATACAAATACCCTTAAAGGAGAAAGATGAAACTAAATTTCTTATTGAAACAGCTACCTTTAGAAATAAGCTAGAACCGGGAACTCTTGAAAATTGGTCGTTCAAATTAAAAACAGAAAAACCCAATACTGAAGCAGAAATTTTGGCTTCAATGTACGATCGATCACTTGATTCTTTTGCGCAATCAAACTGGAACTCTCTACATTTTTATGAATCAAATTACAACTACATCAACTATAAATCAACATTAGGTTTTGACAAAACATATACAGATCTAAGGAATTTAAACCCAATTCAAAAACCAATAGCTCTAGCCAATGAACAATCTAAATTAATGTGGTTCGGGTTTGATTTTAATGAATCTATCATTAGAATAAACCACAATTCATTTACAACATCAGAAATAAACGATAAAAAAATTGGTAACGAAAATATTAAAGGAGACCCTGATGCTGTACTTTCTGTTTCTCCAAATGCAGACCAGCTTACATTTATCAAACCGGTATACGCAAAAGCAGAAGAATCACTTCAAGAAGTGGTTTTAGTGGGCTATGGAACTACAAAACAAAAAGGACTAGTGGGAGCTGTAGCAGGAATAACAATCAGGGGAAAAGCTCTAATCAACGAAAATAATGAACCTCTATACATCGTAGACGGCGAGCCTATGCTTGCTAAGGACGCTCAACTTTTAATTCCTAATGACATACTGTCTATCGAAGTTCTAAAAGATACCCAGGCAAAAGCTATATATGGTACAAAAGGCGATAACGGAGTGATTATCATAACCACCAAAAAAGCACTTGAAGCTCTAACTCAAGTCAAAGCCAGAAAAAATCTATCAGAAACAGCTTTCTTTTATCCTCATTTAAAAACAGATCATAAAGGAAATATGAGCTTCAACTTTAATTCACCTGAAGCACTCACAGCATGGAAACTTCGCTTACTGGCGCACAATAAAAATGCAGTTTCAGGATATTTAGAAAAAATCGTTATTACCCAAAAAGACATCATGGTAACCCCGAATTTCCCAAGGTTTTTTAGAGAAAAAGACAGCATCACAATCACAACAAAAATTGCAAATCTGACTAAAGAACCTAAAACAGGAATAGCAGTTCTGCAATTGTTTGATGCAACAACAATGAAGTCTATTGACGTAAAAATGTTGAATGAAAAAAACGTGAAAAATTATACTGTTTCAGCTTACGGCAATACGACTGTGAGTTGGAATATTTACGTCCCTGGGGGATTACAAGGTGTACAATACAAAGTTTTAGCAAAGTCTGGTAACTATTCTGATGGCGAAGAAAACATTTTGCCTGTGCTTACTAATTCAATCCTCGTGACGGAGAGTATGCCTATTTGGTTTAGAGAAAATTCGAAAAAAGAGTACACCTTTGAAAATTTAAAAAACAATAATTCAACAACACTTAGAAACCATCAATTCACTTTAGAATACACCTCAAACCCTACGTGGATTGCCCTCCAATCTTTGCCTTATTTAATGGACTCTGAACACGAATCTTCAGAACAAACGTTTGCTCGTTTCTATGCAAATGCATTAGCAACTACAATTATTACAAGCAATCCTCAAATCGCCGCTGTTTTTGAATCGTGGAAAAAAGACGGAAAACCACATTCAAAACTAGAAGAAAACGAAGAACTTAAATCATTAATCTTAGCAGAAACACCATGGATCAAAGACGCACAAAGCGAGGAAGAAAAAAAGAAAAACTTGGCTTTGTTATTTGATTTAGAAAAAATGAAAAGTTCACAAGATGCCACTTTTGAAAAACTGAAAAAGAAACAAACTGCGTCTGGAGGTTTTACTTGGTTTGGTGGAAACGAGCCAAACGAATATATCAGCCGTCATATTTTAGCTGGGTTAGGACATTTGTTAAAACTAAGTCCAACGGAAGATAATAAAGCAAAAATCACTCAAATTGCAGCGACCGCAATTCCATTTTTAGACGAACAGTTTTTAAGCAATCACAGAATAAGAACTCAAAATCTAAAAAAGACAGACAAATTAATTTGGGTAAATCCGAATTCTGATTTGCACTATTTATACACTCGTAGTTTCTACTTAGAAAGCAATCCTGTTACGGATACTTTGAAAAAAGCAACTTCGCTGTATATTGAGAATATAAAAACAAATTGGCTTACCTATTCACTATACGAAAAAGGATTAGCCGCTTTGACATTAAATCGTTTTGAAGAAAAAGCTGCGGCCAAAAAAATTATTGAAAGTTTAAAAGAAACGGCTTCTAATAATGAAGATTGGGGCATGTATTGGATTGAAAATAAAGCGGGCTGGTATTGGTATCAAGCGCCTATAGAAACTCAAGCGTTGTTGATTGAAGCTTTTGCCGAAGTGACTAATGACAATAAATCAGTTGATGCGATGAAAGTATGGCTACTAAAGAACAAACAAATTAAAAATTGGCCTACTACTAAATCGACCACCGAGGCCGTCTATGCGTTACTAATGCAAGGTTCAGACTGGCTGAGCGTAAAAGACAATACAGTTATCAAAATAGGAGACGAGAAAATACTTACTAAAAAGCTCGCAGAAAATCAAAAAGAAGCAGAAACAGGCTATCTCAAACTCAACTGGAAAGCCGATGAAATTAAAAAAGAAATGGCAACTATTAGCATTAACAATAAATCTAATGTTCCTGGATATGGCGGTGTCTATTGGCAGTATTTTGAAGATTTAGATAAAATTAAAAATGATAACAATAACAGTTTATCAATTACGAAGGAATTGTATTTAAAAAAAAATAATGCTGCAGAAGCTGTTTTAACTAAAATAAATGAAGAATTGACTATTGGAGATTTAGTTACCGTACGATTAATCATTTCGACAAAAGAAGATATGGAATTTGTACATTTAAAAGACATGAGAGCTTCCTGTTTTGAACCCGTTGATGTTTTATCCGGTTACCAATACAAAGATAATTTAGGATTTTATAAAAGCACAAAAGATGCGGCAACACATTTCTTTTTTGACAAAATCAATAAAGGAACTTACGTCTTAGAATACGATGTAAGGGTAAATAACAAAGGAAATTTCTCTAACGGAATTACGACAATTCAAAGTATGTATGCTCCTGAATTTACCAGTCACAGCAATGGAATCCAAGTAAAAGTGGAGAACTAAATCAATAGAAAAGCAAAAATCCGTTTCAATTACTTGAAACGGATTTAGTTTTTTATAGCGATAGACTATTTAATCATTCAACATTTTCCATAATTTGTCTTTCAATTCTGTTAACCCTTGTTGGGCAACAGACGAGATAAACATATAAGGAACTCCTTTTAGGGAAACATCTAATTCTTCTTTTAATTCTGCTCTCAATTCATCATCCAGCATATCACATTTTGATATTACCAAAAGACGTTCTTTATCCAACATTTCTGGATTGTATTTTGTTAGTTCGTTTACCAAAATATCATATTCTCCTTTAATATCTGGTGTGTCAACAGGAACTAAGAATAACAGTGTTGAATTTCTTTCGATATGTCTCAAGAAATAATGTCCTAATCCTTTTCCTTCTGCAGCACCTTCAATAATACCAGGGATATCAGCAATTACAAAAGATTGAAAATCTCTGTAAGCTACAATTCCAAGGTTTGGTTTTAAAGTTGTAAACGGGTAATCAGCAATTTTTGGCTTAGCCGATGTTAGAACAGACAATAGCGTTGATTTCCCAGCATTTGGAAAACCTACTAAACCTACATCTGCTAAAACTTTAAGTTCCAAAATTACATCCATCTCAGATCCCGGTAATCCAGGTTGAGAATATCTTGGTGTTTGGTTTGTAGAACTTCTAAAGTGCCAGTTTCCTAAACCCCCTTTACCACCTCTAGACAACACTTGTCTTTCCCCATCTTCGGTGATTTCAAACAAGGTTTCCCCAGTTTCTTTGTCTTTTACAACAGTTCCTAAGGGCACTTCAATGAATTTATCGTCACCATCAGCTCCTGTACTTCTATCTCCACTACCATCTCCACCATTTCCTGCTTTGATATGACGTGCAAACTTAAGGTGAAACAAAGTCCAAAGTCCTTTATTCCCAACTAGATAAACGTGTCCTCCACGACCTCCATCACCTCCATCAGGACCTCCCTTTTCAATAAATTTTTCTCTATGCAAATGCGTAGATCCTTTTCCTCCTTTACCAGAAGAAACAAATATTTTTACGTAATCTACGAAGTTCCCTTCAGTCATAATCTTTTCTTTTACTTCGACATTGATCTAAAGCACCTAACAGCTGCTGGCTGTCTTCCTTTTAATTTCAAATCTTCTGTCCTCTTTTTATTATTCAATGTTCAGCTACAATATTCAGCGCTTTTTTAGCACTATAAATACCGCACACTATTTTATTTTCGCAATGACTTCACCATTACTTTATCAATCTTTATTCCGTCCATGTCAATCACTTCCAACTCATATTTGTTCCAGATTAACTTTTCACCTTGCTTTGGAATATGGGAAAGTTCGGTCATTATTAAACCACTAACCGTAGTTACATCATAATCCCCTATCAAATCATCCAACTCAAAATACGTTAGAAAATCATGTAAAGAATAATGCCCATCAACTAACCAAGTTCCGTCTTCTCTTTCGATCAACTGATATTCATCTTTATAGAAATCAGAAGCGTTTCCTACTAATGCTTCCAGAATGTCATTTAAAGTAATTACCCCTTGAAAAACGCCATATTCATCTGACACAAAAGCATAATGAATCCCCGTTATCTTAAACTTCTCTAAGGCTTTGTAAGCAGTAGTGTACTCCATCATAAAAGGAGCATCAGTCATAATATCTTTCAAGTTAAAATCTTCATCATCTATATGAGCAAAGATATTTTTCAAGTTTACAACCCCTACAATATCATCATCATCCTTATCATATACAGGATATATAGAGTGTAACTCCTCGAGCATGAATTTCTTAACTTCGCTTTTTCCTGAGTGCAACGGTATAAAAACAACTGATTTCCTGTGGGTCATCAATGAATTTATTTTTCGGTCACCAATATGAAAAACACGTTCTACAATATCTTGTTCTATTTCCTGAACTTCTCCACCTTCAGTACCTTCTTTAATGATGGCTTTAATTTCCTCTTCGGTTACTTTTCCGTCAGCTGTAGGTTTTATATTTAAAACATTTAATAAAAACTCTGTTGAATGCGTCAATAACCAAATAAAAGGCGCCGTTATAATCGAAACAAACTTCATGGGCATCGCTACTTTCTTAGCAATCGCCTCAGGATGGTTTAGTCCAATTCTCTTGGGTAATAATTCTCCTAAAACCAATGAGAAAAAAGTTAACACTACTACAACAACTCCCACTGCTATGGAAGAAGCATAAGGTCGTAATACTGCAAAGCCAGCAACGAATGTTTGTACATCTGTTGTTATTTTATCTCCACTATAAATACCTGTAAGAATCCCTATTAAGGTTATTCCTATTTGTACAGTAGATAAAAATTTATTGGGAGCATTAGCTAAATCCAATGCGGCTTGAGCACTTTTATTCCCTTTTTTTGCTGATGTTTCTAATCTGTTTTTTCTCGCAGATATCAATGCTATCTCCGACATGGAGAAAACTCCATTCAATAGAATTAGAAAAAGTATGATTAGTATCTCCATATTTCTTTAGCCCAGATGGTAGTGAAAAGCACGAAGCTTAAAAAACTTTGATTTTCTTGATAGAAAAAAGCGACCAAAGGAAGCTCTTTTTATAACTTAGAAAATAGTTTTATAAGCAAGTACTTGTAGCGTACAGCTGGAAATTGCTTCTTACAAATTATCTATAACAGTACTTACGCGATCCGTGATTTCTTCAATACTTCCTATTCCGTTTACAGCATAAAACTTTCCTTGATCATTGTAATACTGCATTAAAGGAGCTGTTTTCTCGTTGTATTCTTGATATCTATTACGGATTTTATCCTCGTCTTGGTCATCAATTCTTCCACTTGTTTTACCTCTCTCCAGCAAACGTTTTACCAAAACCTCATCATCAGCTTCTAAGGCAATAGTTGCAGCAACTTTTGAATTGATTGAAGTTAAAAAAGCATCTAGTGCTTCTGCTTGTGAAATCGTTCTAGGATAACCATCAAATAAAATACCGTTAGTATCTGGATGTTTATTTACCTCATCAATAAGCATTTTAGTTGTCAATTCGTCAGGCACTAAATCTCCTGCATCCATATAAACACGGGCTTGTTTACCCAACTCTGTATCGTTTTTTAAATTAAAACGAAAAACATCACCTGTAGAGATGTGAGTTAATTTATATTTTTCTTTCAAAAATTCTGCTTGAGTACCCTTTCCTGCTCCTGGTTTTCCAAATAAAACAATGTTGATCATAATGTGTGTTGAGTAGTTGTAGTTATTCTTTTAGTTTATATACTTCTGGTAAATTTCTTCCTAATCCATCATAATCAAGACCAAAACCTACTATGAATTTATTTGGAATTCTGATTCCAACATAATCAATCTTAATATCTTTCTTGTATGCTTCTGGTTTAAAGAAAAGAGTCGCTATTTTAAAATGTTTTACATTTTGAGCTTTGAACAATTCTTTTAGCTCAACCAAGGTGTTACCTGTATCTACAATATCTTCAATGATAACAACTGATCGCCCAGTCAAATCCTGGTTTAAACCGATTAATTGTTTCACCTCATCTGTTGAAGAAGTCCCTTCATAAGAAGCCATTTTTATAAAGCTTACTTCGCAGGGTTTTGTATATTTTTTCATAAAGTCAGAAACTACCATAAAAGAGCCGTTTAAAACCCCTATAAATACTGGTGTTTCATCTATAAAATCGTCTTCCACTTGTTGTACCATTTTTGTGATGGCAAAATCTATTTCTTTGGCAGAAATAAATGGAACAAATTGTTTATCGTGAAGTTGAATCATTATTATCCTATTTAAAATAATTCACAAAGGTATGAATTTCTGAGTTGCCAATTCATTTTTAAAACTATAAGAATATGGTACAATTAAAAATATTAGCTATTTTTGACCATAGATGAACAACGAACTTTATAAAAATGTAGTAAATAGCTCTGCCTATCGTGCAAGTCGAGACGAAAACGTACACCTTATTTTGACTGATTTACAGTTATTCCCTGATCTATTAGCAATTGCTTTTGACACTGCTGACAAAAACCACTACAAAGCCTGCTGGATTCTTGAATTAGTCCTGGAAAAACAGCTCCATCTTATTACGGACCATCTTCCTATATTTTGCATTAACCTTTCAAAATTTAGAAACGAAAGTGCTACGCGTGCTGTTTCAAAAATTTGTATGTTCCTAAGTAAGCACTTAACCTTAACTGACCTACAAGAACAACAAATTACCGAAAGCTGCTTTGACTGGCTTATTAGCGAAGACCGAAAAGTAGCTACAAAAGCTTATTCCATTCGGGCTTTGTATGAATTAGGTAAAAAACACAATTGGATTTATCCTGAATTACAGCGTATTCTTACTGACGATTACCACAAACATTCTTCCGCTTACAAAGCAGTAGCCAGAGAAATATTGAAGAAAATAAAATAGCATTTTCGCATTTGACCTATATAAAGTATCTTTGCCAGTAACAAACAACTACACAATGAATTATTTTTCTTCTGATTTTAAACTAGGAATATTAGGTGGTGGACAACTGGGCAAAATGCTTTTGTTTGACACTCGAAAATTTGACATACAAACCTATGTTCTGGATCCAAGCGATGAAGCACCTTGTAAAATTGCCTGTGATCAATTCTTCAAAGGAGATTTGATGGATTTTGATACCGTTTATAATTTTGGGAAAAAAGTCGATGTTTTAACATTCGAAATTGAACTCGTTAATCTCGACGCATTAGTAAAATTAGAGAACGAAGGATTAAAAGTATATCCTTCCCCAAAAACACTAAAACTGATTCAGAATAAAGGCATTCAAAAAACTTTTTATTCAGAGCATAATATCCCAACCGCAGATTTCAAACGCTTCGACAATCTTAAAAGCTTAATTGTTGACATCCTTGATTCTAAATTAAGAATGCCTTTTGTGTGGAAATGTACTGAATTTGGATATGACGGAAACGGAGTAAAAGTAATCCGACAAATCTCAGATTTAGACCACCTTCCAAACGTAGAATGCATTGCTGAGGATATGGTTCCCTTTAAAAACGAGTTAGCAGTTATTGTTTGTCGAAATCCTTCAGGGGAAATCAGAACCTATCCTGTGGTCGAAATGGAATTTCACCCAGAAGCCAATCAAGTAGAATATGTTATTTGTCCAGCACGAATTGATGACAAAGTAGCCGAAAAAGCGAGAGCAATCGCTTTGCAAGTTTCTGAAAAATTCAACCATGTAGGCTTGTTAGCTGTAGAAATGTTTCAAACAGAAGACGATGAAATTCTAATCAACGAAGTGGCGCCACGACCTCATAATTCAGGACATTATTCGATAGAAGCCAGTTACACTTCACAGTTTGAAAATCATTTGCGCGCAATTTTAGACTTGCCATTAGGAAACACGGAGAGCAAAGTAGCCGGAATTATGGTTAATTTAGTAGGTGAAGAAGGCTATTCTGGAAATGTAGTATATGAAAATATCGAAAAAATATTAGGATGGAATGGTGTTACACCACATATTTACGGTAAAAAACAAACACGTCCTTTTAGAAAAATGGGACACGTAACCATCGTAAATAGCGACATCAAAGAAGCACGAAAAATTGCAGAGGACGTTAAAAACACAATTAGAGTGATCAGTTTGCAGTAATCAGTTTACAGCAGCGTTTCAACACATAAAACTACAAACAAAAAACACAATGAGCAAAGTAGCAATAATAATGGGAAGTATCTCTGATATGCCCGTAATGCAAGAAGCCATCGAAGTATTAAAAGGTTTCGGAATCGATATTGAAGTAGATATCGTTTCGGCACATAGAACACCTGAAAAACTATTCGATTTTAGTCAAAACGCACACACTCGCGGAATTTCGGTAGTAATTGCTGGTGCTGGAGGAGCAGCTCATTTACCTGGCATGGTAGCCTCAATGTCTCCACTTCCAGTAATAGGAGTTCCTGTTAAATCAAGCAACTCTATTGATGGCTGGGATAGTATCCTGTCAATTCTTCAAATGCCAGGAGGAGTTCCTGTAGCAACTGTTGCTTTAAACGGAGCTAAAAACGCAGGGATTTTAGCCGCTCAAATCATTGGAAGCCACGACAAAAAAATCTTAGATAAAGTAATAGCATACAAATTAGGACTAAAAGAATCTGTAATTATCGCATCAGAAAGTTTACTTAAAAAATAACATTCCCTTATACAAACAAAGGCTTCCTATTATGCACTGCCCCCAAAAAGTTAGACACTATTTGGGGGTATTTTTATGGAAAGAAAAGTCAAGTATGATTACGCATTTAAACTGGAATGTGTAAAATTAGTTACCAATGAGCACTATTCCTGTGCATCGGTATCGAATAAAAAAGACACTAGTGAATCTAATATTCGTAAGTGGGTTAGTTTTTACAGAGAATATGGCAAAGTTGGATTGTTGCCTAGGAGGAATCGGGTTTATTCCATTGATTTCAAACAAAAAGTATTACTCTCAATTGATAGGGATTCATTATCATTAAGAGAAGCTCGTTTGAAATTTAATATTCCTACCGGCTCAACTATTATCAAATGGAAAAGAGATTTTGTTAACTTTGGTTTGAAGGGATTAGAACCTAAACCCAAAGGCAGACAAAAATCTATGAGTAATTTTAAACGCAAAAAACGTAAATCTGATAAACCATTAACTAGAGAGGAAGAACTTCTTTTAGAGAATGAAGCATTACGATGTGAACTTGATTTTCTAAAAAAGTTACAAGCCTTAATTCAAGCCGAAGGGAAAGCCAAAAAGCGCAAGTCATAATGGAATTAAGGCATCAGTATGATTTAAATTTACTTTTAAACCTTACAAACGTGGCACGTAGTAGTTTTTATTATTATCAAAAACAAAGTAAAATACCTGATAAATATAAGGCTATTAAAGAATGGATTAATTCAATCTATCACAAGCACAAAGGCCGTTATGGGTATCGAAGAATAACAGACGAACTAAACAACAAAGGAATAATTATCAATCATAAAACGGTTTTAAAGTTGATGAACTTACTAGGGTTGAAAAGTGTTATAAGGGTTAAGAAATATAAGTCTTATAAAGGAGAGCACGGGAAAATAGCTCCTAATATTTTGGCGCGCAATTTTAAAGCAGTTGCACCAAATCAAAAATGGGCAACCGATATAACCGAGTTTAATGTCTCGGGTCAAAAATTGTATTTATCGCCTATTATTGATTTATTTAATCAAGAAATAATTAGCTATGAACTCACAGAACGGCCAGTGTTTAATCAAGTAGTTATGATGCTCAAAAAAGCATTTAAAAAAATACCAAATAACACTAATCTAACACTGCACTCAGATCAAGGCTGGCAATATCAAATGAAACAATATCAGAATTTGCTGAAAGAAAAAGGGATTGTACAAAGTATGTCAAGAAAAGGAAATTGTTTAGACAATGCAATAATTGAAAACTTCTTTGGAATATTAAAATCTGAACTGTTTTATCTTAAAAAATATAAATCAGTAGACCAATTAAAAAAAGAGATAAACCAATACATAAACTATTACAATAATGATAGAATCAAGTCGAATTTAAACAAAATGAGCCCGATACAATATCGAGCTCATTATTATCAAAATTAATTATAAATTTGTCCAAACTTTTGGGTTCAGTCTAATTATGGAAGCCTTTGTTGTTTTTAAAGCTTTTATATTTTATCCAAAATTAGTCTTCTTCTTCTTCAATTTCTTCAAGAACGCTCTCAAATTCAGATGCAATTACATCTTCATTATTAATCCAATTCTCTGAGGTAACCAAACTGAAATTTACATTATCTTCTGTATTTAATTCCCAAACAATCCCTTCGGCTGTAGGAAAAGGAATGTTTTTAGTCATCTGGTCTTCAAATAACCTTTTGATTAAATTTCTATCAGACAATCCATTATTCAATAATTTCAGCACACTTTCAGCCGTTAATTCTTTCACGTCACCATCAGTTGGCGTCATTGAGAAATGAACAACAGATGCTTTGGTATTAGGGAATTTTCCGTTATAAGCTTTATAAAGCAATTGATTGACATGGTACAATCTTGCTTGCATATGAATTTCAGGATATTCTTCACATACTTTATCAATTAACATATTGTGCGAAATTTGCTCAATTTGCCCTTCATTTAATTCTTCACCCAGCTTGTAAGTAAGCACAATTTCTGCAGCTTCATTTGGTTCATAATCAGATATGGCCATTTCTAGCAATTCCGGTAAATTCTTTTTTTCTGCTGTAGCTGCATCTGGAAAATTAAATTTCTCCAGTAACTGAATATAATCTTCATCTGACCAATACCCTTCCACTTCGTTTACAGTATCGATACGCTTTATTATAATTTGGTAATTCATTTCTTATATACTATTTATATTATTGTTAGTAATTAGCTCATTCATAATCTAATCTAATTGTACAATTTAGGCATTTAAAAGAAGCCATAAAAATAAATAACATATATATAACATAACCCTTATTGCTTAAAGCGTGAAATCACTGCTGCTTTGTAATCTCATTTTTTTAATAAATCGCTACCTTTGTAATTAGAAACATTTAGTTTCAACTAATCATAATTAATGACTACGTAATGAAAATATTAACGACGAAATTTAATACAAAATACGATACAGCACCTTTCTCTAAAATAAAAAACGAGGACTTTCTTCCTGCTTTTATCGAAGGAATAGCATTGGCAAAGGCCGAAATTGATGCAATTGTACAAAACGAGGAGACGCCTACTTTTGTAAACACCATTGAAGCTTTAGACTTTAGTGGTTACACATTAGATCGTCTTTCGAGCATTTTCTTCAATTTGAATTCAGCAGAAACCAATGACGAAATCCAAAAAATCGCTCAGGAAGTTTCTCCATTGTTATCAGATTTTGGTAACGATATCAGACTGAATGCCGAATTATTTGCTAAAGTTAAAGCAGTACACGAGCAAAAAGCCTCTTTGAACCTCAACCCAGAGCAAACTACTTTATTAGATGAAAAATATAAAAGTTTTTCTCGAAATGGAGCTAACCTAACGGAAGACAAAAAAATAAAACTCCGTGAAATTGACAAGGAATTATCAAAGACAAGCTTACAGTTTGGCGAAAATGTATTAGCAGAAACCCAAGCTTTTCAATTGCATCTTACAGATGAAAAAGGCCTATCTGGATTACCGGAAGGTACGATAGAAGCTGCTCGTTCTTTGGCGAAAAGCCAAGAAAAAGAAGGCTGGATTTTCACCTTAGATTACCCTAGTTATGTTCCATTTGTGACTTATGCTGACAACCGTGAATTGCGTAAAAAGATGGCAATTGCTTTTGGAGCCAAAGGTTTTCAAAACAATGAATTAGACAATCAGCAAAATGTTTTTAAAATTGCAAAATTGCGTTTTGACAGAGCACAACTTTTAGGATATGCTACCCATGCCCATTTTGTGCTTGAAGAAAGAATGGCTGAGAGCCCGGAGAAAGTAAAAAAATTCTCTTTGGATTTACTGGAAAAAGCAAAGCCCGCTGCGGTAAAAGAATTTGCAGATCTAACGGCTTTTGCCAAAAAACTAGATGGCTTAGAAGAACTCGAAAAATGGGACGGCGCATATTACTCAGAAAAATTGAAACAAGAATTATTCAGTTTAGATGACGAGAAACTAAAACCTTATTTTCAATTAGAAAAAGTACTAGATGGTGCTTTTGCCATCGCTGGTAAATTATATGGTTTAACTTTTACAGAAGTTTTTGACATCGACAAGTACCATGAAGAAGTAACTACTTATGAAGTAACAGATGAAAAAAAGGAATTAGTTGCTATTTTCTATGCTGATTTTTTCCCTCGAAAAGGGAAACGTAATGGCGCTTGGATGACTTCTTACAAGTCACAATTTGTAAAAAACGGAATCAACGAAAGACCACACATCTCAAACGTATGTAATTTCACTAAACCTACAGAAACAAAGCCTTCGCTATTAACTTTTAATGAGGTCCTGACTTTGTTCCATGAATTTGGACACGGATTGCACGGTATGTTAGCCAACACCACTTACCCAAGTTTATCTGGAACTTCGGTATACTGGGATTTTGTAGAATTACCGAGCCAAGTAATGGAAAACTGGTGCTACGAACCAGAAGCTTTGGCTTTGTTTGCAACACATTACCAGACAGGCGAAATCATACCTATTGAATTAGTTCAAAAAATAAAGGAAAGTTCTAACTTTCAGGAAGGGATGGCAACGATGCGTCAGTTGAGTTTTGGCTTATTAGATATGGGATGGCACGGACAAGACCCTTCGTCTATCACAGATATTAAAGCTTTTGAAACAGAACAATTTGCAGATACTAAATTATACCCTGACGTAAAAGAAAATGCGATGAGCACCTCTTTTTCTCATATTTTTCAAGGAGGATATTCTGCTGGATATTATAGCTACAAATGGGCTGAAGTTCTCGATGCCGATGCTTTTGAGTTTTTTCAAGAAAAAGGAATTTTCAATAAAGAAGTTGCAAATAAGTTCAAAGACAATATTCTTTCTAAAGGAGGAACAGAACATCCTATGATTTTATACAAACGATTCAGAGGGCATGAACCAAGTCCAGATGCTTTATTAAAAAGAGCAGGATTGTTGTAGATTGTTGATTAACTATTTTTAATCTCAGATTTGGACCGAAGTAGCAATGCTTCGGTTTTTTTATTTTAAGGATAGATTGTACAATTATACGCTATTCAACAAAATTCATCTTTTTAAAAGAAAACCACCATCAGCCACCAAAAAATCGGAATACTTTCGACCCAAAAAGAAGTGTAATACCTAGAGCGTTTTTCATTGGCAAAAGCCAAAAATAAAGAAAGAGCTAGGACAAGAATTCCATTAACGATCAACTGCTCTTCAATAAAATTAGTTTTCAAAAATTCTAAAAAATAGAACGGAACCAGTAATAACAGGCCAACTATTTTTGTCTTTCTAATTCCTATTTGCTGCGGTACCGTTTGTAAATGTGGATCATCATTAGCCAAATCAAGAATTTCAAAAATCAAGATTAGCACGAAAACCAGTATAAAACGCTGTATGCATTTGAGATAAAAATCGAGCCCCAAATCAATATGCGCATTTACCAGAGGCAGCACTAGTGTTACCCCAACCCAGCACAAAGCCACGATATAGATCTTTACGCCTGCCCAATTTCTCGCATTCTTTCTATTGGGAAAAAAAGGAAGCGTATAGAGCAGTGTCAAAGCTAAAACACCCATAGAAACTAATTGTGTTATTAACTGCAATTGAAAAAAATAATACCCTACTCCCGCTAACGAAAAGAGACTCAATACGGCAATAATTTTTAACTCATTTCGCATTTGTTTTTTTTGGGCTCTTGCCAAAGCATCGTATTTCACAAAATTATAACCTACAATTGTTCCGAAAAAAGCAAAATTAGCCATGGCTTCATCAGCAGAAATGTGGAACATAAAATGCGTCATTCGCACAAGTGCATATACGGACAAAGCCACATGAATGCTACTTCTTATGTAAAAATCAAATATTCTTTTAAAACTAATCATTAAACAAACTTAATCAATTGTGAGCAAATACATCATTTAGTTGATAAATTGATAAAAAATCAAGACCAAAACACGAATTAGATTGTTTATAATACTTATTTTTGCAGCACTAAAAAAACACAACATTACTACACTTCCATGAAAACAGACTCATTTGCTTTAAGACATTTAGGACCAAGAGATCACGATTTGCCTAAAATGTTAGAAACCATAGGTGTTGAAACTTTAGATCAACTAATTTCCGAAACTATTCCAAGTGATATTCGTTTGAAAAAACCTTTAGAATTGGAGCATATTATGACCGAATACGAATATGCAAATCACATTCGATTATTAGGTCGAACGAATAAAGTTTACAAATCATATATCGGTTTAGGGTACCACCCAACAATTGTTCCACCGGCAATTCAAAGAAACATTTTTGAAAACCCAGGATGGTACACTGCATATACACCATACCAAGCAGAAATTGCACAAGGTCGTTTAGAAGCTATCTTAAATTTCCAAACGATGGTTATTGAGTTAACCGGAATGGAAATTGCCAATGCATCATTATTAGACGAAAGTACTGCTGCTGCTGAAGCAATGGCCTTATTATTTGATGTTCGTTCCAGAGATCAAAAGAAAGCAAATGTTTGTAAATTCTTCGTTTCTGAAGAAATATTACCACAAACGTTATCGGTTTTACAAACTCGCTCTGCACCTATCGGAGTAGAGTTAGTTGTAGGGAATCACCAAGATTTTGATTTTTCAACTGAATTTTTTGGAGCAATACTTCAATATCCTGGAAAATACGGTCAAGTTTACGATTATGCTGATTTTATCAAAAAAGCGGCTGAAAAAGAAATAAAAGTGGCTGTTGCTGCTGATATTTTATCATTAGTAAAATTAACACCACCAGGAGAAATGGGAGCTGCAGTAGTAGTTGGTACGACACAACGTTTTGGTGTCCCAATGGGCTACGGTGGACCACATGCTGCATATTTTGCTACAAAAGATGAGTACAAACGTTCTATGCCAGGAAGAATCATTGGTGTATCACAAGACGCTAATGGAAACCGTGCTTTGCGTATGGCATTACAAACACGTGAACAACACATCAAACGTGAAAAAGCAACGTCTAACATTTGTACTGCTCAGGTTTTACTTTCTGTTATGGCAGGAATGTTTGCCGTTTATCACGGACCAAAAGGATTGCGATACATTGCAAATAAAGTTAACTCAATGGCAGTGACTTTGGCTGATGCTTTAAATAAATTAGGCGTTCAACAAACGAATACCGCTTTCTTTGATACGATTGTGGTAAAAGCAGACGCTAAAAAAGTGAAAGCTATTGCAGAAAAAAACGAAATCAATTTCTTTTATATAGATGATGAAACAATTTCTATTTCGTTAAACGAAACAATTTTGTTTAAAGACATTAACGAAGTAATCGCTGTTTTTGCTGAAGTTTTAGGAAAAGACGCTTTTGAAGTTAGTGACTATACATTAGACAATAGTTACCCATCGAACTTAAACAGAACAACTGAGTTTTTAAAACACGATGTTTTCAATAACCATCATTCTGAAACTAGTTTGATGCGTTATATCAAAAAATTAGAACGTAAAGATTTATCATTGACACACTCAATGATTGCTTTGGGTTCTTGTACTATGAAGTTGAATGCAGCTGCAGAAATGTTGCCTTTAAGTATGCCTTACTGGAACACTATTCATCCATTTGCTCCATTAGACCAAGTCGAAGGATACACTAAAATGCTTAAAAAACTAGAGCATCAATTGAATGTAATTACAGGTTTTGCCGGAACTACATTACAACCAAACTCTGGTGCTCAAGGAGAATATACTGGATTAATGACTATTAGGGCATATCACCTATCAAGAGGGGATGACCAACGAAAAATCTGTTTAATTCCCGCTTCAGCTCACGGAACAAATCCTGCTTCGGCTGCGATGGCCGGAATGAAAATTATCGTTACCAAAACAATGGAAAACGGTAATATCGATGTAGAAGATGTAAGAGAGAAAGCCCTTCAATACAAAGACCAATTATCTTGCTTAATGGTAACTTACCCATCAACACATGGTGTTTTTGAAAGTGCTATTAGAGAAATCACACAAATCATTCATGACAATGGTGGTTTAGTATATATGGATGGTGCAAACATGAATGCACAAGTGGGGTTAACAAATCCAGCTACAATTGGTGCTGATGTTTGTCACTTGAACTTACACAAAACGTTTGCCATTCCTCATGGTGGCGGTGGACCAGGTGTAGGACCAATTTGTGTAAACGAAAAATTAGTTCCGTTTTTACCAAGCAATCCATTAGTTCACGTAGGTGGCGAAAAAGCGATTACCGCAGTTTCTGGCGCTCCTTATGGTTCTGCTTTAGTATGTTTAATTTCATACGGATACATTTGCATGTTGGGTTCTGAAGGAATTACAAATGCTACTAAATATGCTATTCTAAATGCAAATTATATGAAAGCCCGTTTAGAGGAGCATTACCCCATTTTGTATTCTGGAGAAAAAGGAAGAGCAGCTCACGAAATGATATTAGACTGTAGAGGTTTCAAAGAAAACGGAATTGAAGTGTCGGATATAGCGAAACGCTTAATGGATTATGGTTTCCATGCGCCAACAGTTTCTTTTCCAGTTGCAGGAACTTTAATGATTGAACCTACAGAATCTGAAGATGTAGCTGAATTAGATCGTTTTTGCGATGCGATGATTTCAATTCGTAAAGAAATTGAAGAAACATCAACTGAAGAACCAAATAACGTATTAAAAAACGCACCTCATACCTTAGCGATGTTAACTGCTGATTCGTGGACATTACCTTATTCAAGAGAAAAAGCAGCTTATCCTTTAGACTATGTTGCAGATAATAAATTCTGGCCAAGTGTTCGTCGCGTTGATGAAACTTACGGTGACAGAAATTTAATTTGTAGCTGTGCTCCTATTGAAGATTATATGTAGTATTAGCGCTGCAAGTTATTAGAAAATGCCTCGAAACTATCGAGGCATTTTTTTTTGGCTTAGGTCTTCAGCCCAAGAATATTAAAATATTTATTTTGACAAAAAAGGCAGGAATCAACAGACAGGAATCAGTACTAAAAAAAACTGTGGTGTTTTCTAATATTTATTAAAAAATCATCAGTAAATTAGCTAAATAATTATTATTCTATAATTATATGCATGCATAGTAAATAACATGGCTATAATCATTTTTTTATCATTAAATTAGCATAAATTTTTTGGAAAACAAACCGATGAAAATAAAAATAACTGGAATAGGAAGTTACATTCCTGAGAAAAGAGTAAGTAATATAGACTTTAGTAATCACGTTTTTTTAAATGAAGATGGTACATCTTTTGGTTATCCGAATGATGTGGTCATCAAAAAATTTAAAAGCATAACTGGAATTGAGCATAGGCGGTATGCCGACGACAATTTAAACTCGTCCGACTTAGCATTTTTGGCATCCAAAAAAGCGATCGAAAACGCAGCTATCGACCCTGAAACTATCGATTACATTATTTTCGCACATAATTTTGGAGACGTAAAGCATGGTACTTCCCAATCTGACACGCTTCCAAGTTTGGCTACTCGTGTCAAAAATAAATTACAAATAAAAAACCCAAAGTGTGTTGCCTATGACATCCTTTTTGGATGTCCCGGTTGGATTGAAGGTGTGCTTCAAGCAAATGCCTACATCAAATCAGGAATGGCAAAACGTTGTTTAGTGATTGGCTCTGAAACCTTATCAAGAGTGGTGGATGACCATGATAGAGATTCCATGATCTACTCAGATGGCGCTGGTGCTTCCATTATAGAAGCTTCTGATGATGAAACAGGATTGCTTTCCTATGAAAGTGGTACTTATGCTATGGATGAAGCAAACTATTTATTTTTTGGAAAATCATACAACCCAGAAATAGACCCCGATACGCGATATATAAAAATGCACGGTCGTAAAATTTATGAGTTTGCATTAACTACAGTTCCTGCCGCAATGAAAAGCTGTTTGGACAAAAGTGGTATTGCCATTGACGATGTCAAAAAAATTCTTATTCATCAAGCGAATGAGAAAATGGACGAAGCAATCATACAACGTTTTTATAAACTGTATGACAGACCCGTTCCTCAAGACATTATGCCCATGAGTATTCATGAGTTAGGAAACAGTAGCGTGGCGACAGTACCTACTCTCTTTGACCTATTAATTAGAGGTGAAATAAAAGATCAAAAAATCAGCAAAGGCGATGTTCTACTATTTGCTTCAGTTGGAGGCGGAATGAATGTCAATGCATTTGTTTATAGATACTAAGTTTCTATACAAGCGAATCAAGCTATACAGCATAAAACCACAGTTAAAAAATCACCTTTTTAAACTGTGGTTTTTTCGTTTCTATCTACATATAAATCTATGAAATAAGAACCATATGTTTGTATCTTTGTACCTTTATAAACCATAATGAACGAGGGGTTACTTCGTTCCTCGCAATGACTATGTACGAAAAAACGTTTCCCAACAAAAGATTCAAACACACCTTAGAATTTCTAAATAAACACATCTCAACTTCAGAGAGTATTTTAGACTTAGGTGTCGAAAATCCATTTTCAAAGATCATGAAAGAAGATGGATACACAGTTAAAAACACCACTGGCGAAGACTTAGATCTAGACCAATCGGTATTTTCAAAAGAGAAACAAGATGTGGTAACTGCTTTCGAAATTTTCGAACATCTACTAAATCCATATACTATTTTAAGCGAAATAAAATCTGATAAACTTTTCATCTCTATTCCGATGCGTTTGTGGTTCTCCCCTGCTTACCGAAGTAAAACGGATATGTGGGACAGACATTACCATGAATTTGAAGACTGGCAATTAGATTGGCTGTTGGAAAAAGCAGGATGGAAAATTATTGATCGCCAAAAATTTACTAATCCCGTTAAGAAAATTGGTATTCGTCCTTTATTGCGTTACTTTACCAATAGGTATTATATCGTTTATGCGGAAAGAGCCTAAATGCAAATTCCAAAATAAATGAATATCAAAAAATAAATTACAAATTCCAACTTGACATATACTTCAAATTGGAATTTGCAGTTTAAAAAATTGGAATTTTATTCAAAATAAACATGAACTACTACATAGTTATACCCGCACACAATGAAGAGGCATTTATTTCATTAACCTTACAATCATTAATTTCGCAGACCCATTTACCCTCAAAAATAGTTGTGGTCAATGATAATTCTACTGATAAAACTGCCGAAATTATTTTGGCTTTCGCCAAAATCAATCCGTTTATTTCATTAGTAGAAAAAACATCAAGTGCGATCCACTTACCCGGAAGCAAAGTCATACAGGCTTTTCAAAAAGGATATGAAACATTAGATGACAATTACGACATCATTGTAAAACTAGATGCAGATCTAATCTTACCAAACAATTATTTTGAGACCATAGTTAAACATTTCGAAGAAAACCCAACGACAGGGATGGCTGGTGGATTTGCTTATATCGAGAAAAATGGAGATTGGGTTTTAGAGAACTTAACTGATAAAGACCATATTCGTGGTGCTTTTAAAGCATACCGCAAAGCCTGCTTTAAACAAATGGGTGGATTAAAAGCAGCAATGGGTTGGGATACTGTAGACGAATTACTTTCTAAATTCTACGGCTGGAAAGTAATTACTGACCCTTCCCTAATTGTAAAGCACTTAAAACCAACCGGAGCAAATTACAACAAAACAGCACGTTACAAACAAGGTGAAGCTTTTTATACTTTGGGTTATGGATTTATAATTACGGCAATAGCTTCGGCTAAATTGGCTTTCATGAAAAAGAAACCCTTGTTATTTTTTGACTACATCAAAGGTTTTCTAAAAGCTAAATCAGCTAAAACCCCGTTATTAGTAACCCAAGCGCAAGCTAAATTCATAAGAGATTATCGTATTGAAAAAATGAAAGAAAAGCTTTTTAAATAATTTGAATTTTATTTTTATTAAAAAACTCCAAACTCTAAACTGAAAACCGGCTACTAATTCTTAATTTAGCCCATATTTTTAAACATATGATGCTCATTAGATACATAACGCAAATAGGGAGATACTGCCTAATGCTTAGAGAAATTTTTATCAAACAAACCAAGTGGTCTGTTATGAAAAAATTAATCTTCAAAGAAATTGACGACTTAATCATTGATTCCCTTGGGATCGTAGCCTTCATTTCTTTCTTTGTTGGAGGAGTTGTGGCGATTCAAACCGCACTAAACCTTACCAATCCATTGATTCCAAAATACCTTATTGGTTTTGCCACAAGACAATCCGTAATATTGGAGTTCGCTCCTACTTTTATCTCGGTTATTATGGCGGGAAAAATGGGTTCCTTTATCACATCGAGTATTGGTACAATGCGTGTGACGGAGCAAATCGACGCACTGGAAGTTATGGGGGTTAACTCCTTAAATTACTTGGTTTTCCCAAAAATAATCGCTTTGTTGCTGTATCCATTTGTAATTGGTATCAGTATGTTTCTAGGAATTTTAGGAGGCTGGATGGCAGGTGTATATGGAGGATTTACTTCCAGTGCAGAATTTATCAATGGAGCCCAAATGGACTTCATTCCATTTCATATTGTTTACGCTTTCTTAAAAACCTTAATTTTCGCAATGTTACTGGCAACCATACCCTCTTTTCATGGATATTACATGAAAGGTGGCGCTCTAGAAGTAGGTAAAGCCAGTACAGTTTCCTTTGTTTGGACATCGGTTTCTATAATATTATTCAATTATATATTAACGCAATTGTTACTGGGATCATGATAGAGATAAAAGATATAAAAAAATCATTTGGAGGCGTTATGATTCTGAAAGGCATTTCGACTGTTTTTGAAACTGGAAAAACGAATCTAATAATTGGACAAAGTGGCTCCGGTAAAACGGTTTTACTAAAAAGTCTATTAGGAATCCATACTCCAGAATCAGGGCAGATATGCTTTGATGGGAGAATTTACTCAGAATTAGAACCAGATGAAAAAAGAGAACTAAGAACTGAAATAGGAATGGTTTTTCAAGGAAGTGCCTTATTCGATTCTATGACAGTCGAAGAAAATGTAGCTTTTCCATTAAAGATGTTTACCAAAGACAACAAAGCTGCCATCAAAGAGCGTGTTGACTTTGTACTAGAAAGAGTAGCATTAAAGGATGCTCATAACAAACTGCCTTCTCAAATATCTGGAGGAATGCAAAAACGTGTCGCAATTGCCCGCGCCATTGTAAACAAGCCTAAATATTTATTTTGTGACGAACCCAACTCAGGGCTAGACCCAAATACCGCTACATTAATTGATAATTTGATCAAAGAAATCACCGAAGAATACGATATCACTACCGTAATTAATACGCATGATATGAACTCTGTAATGGAAATTGGGGAGCGCATCTTATTCCTTAAAGACGGATTAAAAGCTTGGGAAGGAACAAAAGAAGAAATTTTCAGGACAGACAATCAAGCGGTTGTAGACTTTGTTTATTCTTCTAATTTATTTAAAAAAGTAAGAGAAGCCTATTTAAAGGGGTGAAATTAGGAGCAGAGCCTTCACAATTCACAATAACTTACCTCCCGCTATCCGTTGCAATCTTTTATCCTTATTGATTTTTTCAATCCGGAACTAAATCCAGAATAAAAGGATTTTCACTGCTATCAGGGCTACAAATAAAATTTCATTTCCATAATAACACAATAAAAGCACAATCACTTGATGACTGTGCTTTTTGATTTATAACTAATTAGGCAATAGTTCTACCTCAGCATTTGGATTAAAAAGATACATTTTCCCAGAGCTTACTTCGAGACATTCAAAACGTTTAATTCTTACGGCCATTTTTTTAAAAATCTTTCCGTTTTCGATTCTAAAAACACTGCCGTAGGGAATCTCAAATATATAGTTTTTATCATTTTGCGCGTCAAACTGTTTCAGTGCTAACGATAAAGTCGAGTCAGTATCACTGCTGGCCGTTGGATTTTTAAAATGTCGTGCTAATAAAGGTAATAATTGACTTGGGAAAATTTCTGGGCGTATATAAGGAATCATCAACTGTTGAAAAGAATATTTCCACTCATTACCGTGGGGCTTGATTTTTCGTCCAAATTTTTCAAAAGCAACCAAGTGAGCAATCTCATGAATCAGGGTAATTAAAAACTTATATTTATTGAGACTTGAATTGACTGTTATCTCGTGTTTACCGTTGAGTCCTTTTCGATAATCGCCATGGCGAGTTTGCCTCTCATTGACAATCTTAAGGTGAACTTGATTGACGACGATGAGTTCAAAAACGGGTTTCACCGCGTGCTCTGGGATATATCTTGCTAAGGTTTCGCTCAAAATAAGTTAGGAATTATAAATTATGAGTTATAAGTTTTTCTTCGAGGTGATGATTATACTTCGAATAATTTTTAAAACTTCATTACTCTGTTCATGCATTGATTTAAATTCATTTTCAGAAATATAGCTTGTTACTTTTAGTAGTTCTAACCAATACATCGATTCATCACATTCTTTTTGTGCAATAGCTAGTTTATGAATGAAATCCGGTTTGATTTGGGCATTTACAGCTTCGCGGACATTTTCTCCAACTGAGATTATAGACCGTAAAAACTGCTTACTCATAATATATTCTTTCTTTTCAGCAACTATATATTTATAAAAATTAACTCCTCTAACAGCTAACTCAAAGCTCTTTGTCTTAACGATACTTTCACTCATAATTCATGACTTACAACTATTTTAAGGATTCGTAGAAGACACTTGCAATACTTTTCCGTTGAAATATTTATTCCCCGTTAATGTGAAATCATAGATGTAGTCTGCCATTTCATTTGCTTTTATTGGCGCTTGGTATCCTGGGAAAGCTTCTTCTAACATTTCTGTTTGAACTGCTCCTAAAGCCAATACATTAAAGGAGATACCTCTTTCTTTATATTCTTCGGCTAACAACTCTGACAAGGTTATTACAGCTCCTTTACTTGAACTATAGGCTGCAAGTCCAGGAAACTTCAAACTACCTTGAACACCGCCCATAGAACTTATGGTAACTACATGACTCCCTTTTTTCAAGTATGGCAAACAGATGCGGGTAAGATTAGCAACTGCAAAAACATTCACTTTATAGACATTTTCAAAATCTTCTTGAGTGATCTCTTCAAAAGGTTTCGACAAAAAGCTTCCTGCATTATGCACAATGGCATCTACAGTTTTCCATGATTTAGACAGTACATTTTCGACTTTCGCTAAATCGGATTGACTTGACAAATCAACAGAAATACAGCTGATATTCTCATGTTCTATAAGTATTCTTGGTGTTTTTCTAGAAATAGCCAACACTTGATATCCTGCATTAGCAAATTTCAACGCTAATTCATATCCTATTCCTCTACTTGTTCCCGTAATAATAATCTTTTTCATATAGCAAAAATAAACAAAAGCTTTAAAACATCAGTTTCTATCGCCTAAAAACAATTTAATTCATATGAATTTCTTGGCAGGAAGAATTTGCCATTTGAGTTACGGCAGGCAACAATTCCTGAATAAACTGGGTCATATGCCCTGTATCCATTACTTTAAACTCATCAGACACATGATGATAATATTCGAAATTTTCAAAGTCAAAAGTACTCACAGACTGGCAAGGAACATTAAAAACATCGTAAAACGAATAATTATCTGACCTGTAAAACAACTTATATTCGGCAGCTTTAGGTAAAAAACCAACACTGTTTTTACCGGTATATTCATTAATTTTTGCTCCCATATTGGATTTTTCAAAACCGGTGAGATATGCCAGATAATCTCTTTTCATTGGTACACCTATCATCTCAATATTAAATTGTGAATAGAGATTAAAACCCTGCTGTTTTAGCTTTTTGGCTAAGTGCTTAGATCCCAACAATCCTTTTTCTTCCCCTACAAAAAACACAAAAAGAATACTTCGTTTATTTAATTTAGAACCACTGAAGTATTTTGCCATTTCGGCAACGGCCGTTGTTCCTGAAGCATCATCATTAGCTCCATTATTTATAAAATCTCCATTAACTCCTTCTCTTGCCAAGCCGATATGATCATAATGCGCGCTAATCAGTAAAAACTCTTTTTTAAGAACAGGGTCATTTCCTTCTAAAAAACCTACGATATTGTAAGCCGTTCCTTTAAAATTAGATATCGTATCTCGATAAGAAGAAAAATAGGGCTTGACATTATTAGTCTTAAAAAATTGCTCTAAGTAAGCAGCGGCTTTTTCCATTCCTTTTGTTCCACTCTCTCTTCCTTCTAATTCATCTGAAGAAAGGTATTTTAAAGTTGCAGCAACTTCACTTTCTTTGACTTGGTATAAGATTTCAGTTGGCTTATTTACTGACTCAGCAACTGGGTTTGAAACCACACTAGCATTGGGTTTACATCCTAAAAGAATAAAAGGAAGCAGCATCACTACTTTTTTCATATTTTAAATTTATGGTTTTATATTGTATTTCTTAAAGACTTTATATCCTTGTAGACAAGCCAAAACTATGAAAAACAAGGGAATTATTATAGCAAACAAGTATTTTGAGATATGCGCTCCACTTTGAGCGATAGTATGTAAAAAAAAGACAAATCCCATCATTCCCGCAAAAGTACCCACTAATGTTCCGCCAACGTAATAAAATTTAAGTGCTTTTGTAGTTTTAATGTAGTTTCCATTGATCAAATACAAATTCCATCCTGTCCAAAATGGAAGTTGGAGAAAATTAATACTACTCAACAGTAGTCCAATTAAAAAAGGCGAATAAATCACATACTTTTTTAGATAATTAGGACTAGCTGCCGTTTGATTCGAATAGGAGTAAAAGGAATACGCCAAAAACAATAAAAAGAAAATACCAAAAACATCAATTACCTTCATTAACTTGATATTATTGACCAGTCGATTTGCAAAAATAAGCGTAAAATAAATCACAAATGCTTCAACAAAAACCACCCCTAATAAATACAGAACCAAGTTTTCAATTCCGAATTCAGTGTAAATTTGAAATCCAATAATATTCAAATATCCTAACGGAATCGAGCCTAGAAAGCTCACTAGAAAACCGACTAGAATATTCTTTATTACTTTCATCTTATTAGAAATTTACAATTTTATTGCTTTGCTCTAGATGCATACGATATTCCTTCATACCTACTTTATGCGCTAAATAAGGAGCGCCATTCTTATTGTTCTCGACACTGATTTCATACATATAAGTAATGTGCCGCGCGAGTTCTTTCCATGCAAAAAACAAAGAATGCCTTGGGTCATAGATATGTGTCGGTTCGCTTGCAGCGCCATTCAACTCCACTACAGCAAAGTTTTTTCCGTTTTCTAATTCCACAAAAGTATTGTACATTACATCCAATCTTCCAAAAAAGAATCCAGGAATTTGCAAACACATTTCGTTGATGGTGTCTTCCAGCTTTTCAGTAATCCAATGGCTTCCATCTAAAAACTTGGCCCCTCGGGCATGATTACCATAGGGCACAAGATTTAGTTTTTCCCCGTTTGGCAAAACCTCCAAAAGTTTATTACCATATTCTTTCTTCAATACTTTTAACTGTAATTCGTATCGCGGATTTACTTTTATCAACGCCTCTACTGTAGCAACGCCATCTCCAGTAATAATTAGAAATTCCTTAGAAACGACACCTGTTATTTTACCTTTTTTTTCATTTGGATAACGAACATAAAATATACCCACTTCATTTTCAAACGGAATCAAATCTTGCACCACAAAATCAAAATTTGCCTTCAAAGCATATTGTTCTAAATCTTCCAGCGTACTAATTTTCTTTACGCCTGAGCCTCGCAAACCGATGTCTGGCTTTGCAATAAAAGGATAACGTATATTCGATTGTTCGATTATTGCATTAATTTCATCTACGGCAGTTCCTTCTTTTATAAGTTCCGTTTTTGGATAATACTGTTGCGGAATCAAATCATAAATTGCTTTTTTTGATTCCATAATAAATCCTCCGTTTTTGATTGTCGGATTAGAGGCATTAAAGAAAAAAATGGATTTTGCTTTGACAGCATAAAAAGCCCAAAGAAAATAAATAGGAATATACACAACCTGAAAAGGCCAATATTCCCAATGCGTCACTTTATGTAGTAATAATTTCAATGTCGTAGATTAAATAGTGATAAATGAGGTACTGAAATCTTCTTGAGCAATCAGGTCATGATGCAATATGGTCACTTTATTTTTTTCGATAATAGATTGGGTAATACTCAAAGTTTTTAATTCTTCGTTTCTATTGATTATCAAGCCATTTTCTTGATTTCCTTCTTCTGTATAGCGATGAAAGTTGTACATTTCTACCTCAGACAGCGACTTGCTGACTCCTAAAAATGCCTGAAATAAACTACGGCGTTTTTCTCTGACTTCCTTTGGGTACAAAGTCGAAGAAGACCATATATGCTTTTCGTTCGCATCTAATTGTACCGCTTCTTTTTCAGCACCATTCCAGCGGAGTTGAAAAAGCTCTTCCTCTTGAAATAACACTATGGTAAAAGGCTCAATATTATCCAGATTAATTGTATCCCAATAATCCCGTGGAGATCCATTACCAATAATATCTAAAACAATCAATCCGCGGCTTTTACTATAATTCAAACCTGCAGCATGCTTTTCATGAGCTCCATTTAACAAAACGAGAACGGTACCATTTTCATCAACAACGTACCAAGTCCCACCCGCTTTTGGGTCTTTAGGATAAATAACATTCTTACCATTTACAGTATAATTTTTTGGCGCTATCGCACTCGGTCTGATTAACTGTTCGTCCCGATTTGACGTAATGATAATTTTAGTATCGGTTTTTACAAAGCTTACTGTGCACATTGATTTCTATATTCGATAGTGGAACGTGCAACACCAAAATTTTCATTCACAAAAATAGTTTCACTTTGTAAAACGGCCACTTTTATGAGCGCCTGATGATGAATACAATGCTCCAGATTATAAAGTAACTCTCTAAAGTAGTTGCTGTTAATTGTGACTTCTTCGTTGTCTATAATTTGTTGCAACTCGATTTTTTTATTTTCTTTTTCCAATAAACTCTGAATAGTTACAATTTGCGAAATTGCAAAAGTGGCATCCGTTTGAATTAAAATATTCCTTGGTCTTTTATCGTAGTTAACCATACCTGATTCATAATTATTTTCCAGGCATTGAAACATCTCTACAATATGTCTGGTATGTTCCCCAATGGTGGAATTACTTAATAATTGACAAGGTTTAGAAAACTCGGTATTTGAAATCTGCTTGAGTAAATCAATCAATTCATCCAAACTATTTTTTATGGAAGGAATAAGCATCTTATAATTTTAATTTTAATAAATTGGGTGTTTTATTCCTATTTTGATACACTAAAACAGAACAGCAAAGAAAGGTAATTAATGCCATTATAAAAAGTGTCCCGCAATCACCTTGTAGTTCAATTCCTAAAACAAAAACAGGAGATAGTAAAGCACCATTCATGACTCCAAAACCTAGTAACTCCTCTAACAACGTGGCTCTTGGAATTAAAATCAAAATAGACGCAACTAATTCGAGCACACCAGAACTAATACGTCCACAAGGCTCCATTACTAAGGTGTTAAAGATATAGATACTTTCGGCTGCGCCAGTAAATTTAAAATATAATGTTTGCATTAAAATTACAGCAATAACAATGCGCAATAACCAGCTAATTACTAATGACTTCATAATGCTAGTTTATTGAATTACTTTTTTCCAATTCGAATCGGCCATTGATTGTAAATTAGACTGATCTTTATTCCAACTTTTTAAAGTATTCCTAAAAAAGGCATTATAGAACAAATATAATTTCCCATCAATAATTTTAAAAGTACTGGGATTAATAGCTACTTTATCTCCTGAATCCCCCATTGCAAATGCACACCAACCTCCATATTGAGGTTCATAGCTTGAAGGAGATTTTACGAAAGCACTTTTATTCGACGCAGAAGAAAAATAATAAATCACTCCTTCATATATCGAATTGATTTCTTTTTTTCCTTCTAGAGCTTTCCCTTCTTTAAAGTAAGCAACTGGATCATATCCTTGCATAGCAACTTTCCCCTCTAAATTAAATTGAGATACGCTCTCACCTTCACTCTGTGCAAATCCAGAAAGCGTGAATAACATACAAATGGCCAAAATAAATTTCTTCATTACTCTTTATTTAAAGATTTTGCCGCTGCAATCAATAAATCATTGGAAATTCTATGTTTATAATCAGGTGTAATGTATTCAAAATCTATCACCCCCTCTAAGTTCAAGATAAAAACAGATGGAATCGGTAGAAAATCACTATTTAGTCCATCTGATCCTTTTGCCAAAATGGTCTTATATTTTTCGGGAGCTTGAAAAGCGATACCCATTGCCTTTACTAATTCACCATTACCGTCTGATAGCAAAAGATAGTTTACTTTATCCTTTTCCTCGGTAGCTTTTAAGTTCTTTGGTGAGTCTGGACTGATGGCAACAATCTGATATCCTAAGTCCAATAATTCTTTTTCGGCTTCCGCCAATGCCGCCAAGTGAAGGTTACAATAAGGGCACCAGCCACCACGATAAAAAACCAAAACAGTTTTCTTTTTGCTGAAAAGCGATTGCAAATCAACGGTTTTATTGTCAATTGTTTTTAAGGTGATATTAGGGATTTTTTCTCCAATCAATAATGGCGCTACGTCAGTTGCTACTTTGGGCAAGTCACTTTGTGCATTTACCATATATCCAATCGCTAATAAAAGGAAGCTTAGTATTCTTTTCATGATCTAATAATTTTATATCACAAAGCTACTATTGAATTCTGAATTAAATTGTCGGCTAGATTGCATTTCCTAAAAAAAACTATAATGTAGTGATATCTGCAATAATAATTTCTTTTCTATTGTAAAGCTACGTCCCTTTTGCTTCCATTTCGTTAAGCAATTGTGTCGCTGTTTGTCTTGAGGTACAAATGATTTGAGCAATATCACTTTGGGTTAGATAATTCTTAATGATTACTTTATTTCCCGTTTGCACACCTTCTTTCTCTGCCCAGTCTTTTAGAAACAAAGCCAATCTGGTTTTAGCATCCTTCGAAATTAAATTAGAATAACTGTTCTTGATTCGCTTCATTTTCAGTCCTACAATTTTAGTATAGTGCAACGCTAAACTGGGATTCTGTAATAATACCTCTTCAAAATCAGAAAGCAAAAAACTACAGATAGTAACATCGTCAGAAAGTACTTTAGCATATTCATTGCTCTCGCCATCTGCATCTAAAGTAAGCTCCCCAAACAAATCTCCTTTTTAACAATGTCTTTAATTGTTTCATTACCGGTTTCATCAACAGCCACGATTTTAATATTTCCCTTTTTCAACACAAAAATCCTAGACACATCCGAAGAAGAAAAATAAATAATCTCTCCTTTCTTTGCTTCCTTGAACCCCATGATGATGCACAACTGCTTCATTTGTTTAAAACTTAAACTTCTAAACAATTTATGATCTCGTAAATTCCAGTATTTTAAATCTTCATTCATAAAAGGTAATTTGCTAGTAAATATAACGCTATTTTATAACTAAAAACCATTAAGAAACTAAGTCTCATTAAGTATTCTACTACTTAATTTCTTAATCCCTTAATGGTTTAAATTATTCTTATTACTTAATTCGAATGCTAGGAAACCAAAGTTCTCGAAATCACAATACGTTGTATTTCTGAAGTTCCTTCATATATCTGAGTGATTTTAGCATCACGCATCATACGTTCTACGTGATATTCAGCCACGTACCCATTACCACCGTGAATTTGAACCGCTTCGATTGTGGTATCCATCGCCGTTTGAGAAGCAAACAATTTTGCCATAGCACCAGATTGAGAAATATCCATTCCTTGATCCTTTTCAGATGCAGCCTTCAAACAAAGCATTTTGGCTGCCATGATTTGAGTCGCCATATCAGCTAATTTAAAAGCAATAGCTTGGTGTTTGAAAATTTCTTTACCAAAAGCTTTACGCTCTTGCGAATATTTCAATGCTAATTCATAAGCTCCAGTTGCTATTCCTAATGCCTGAGAAGCAATCCCAATTCTACCACCGTTTAATACAGCCATAGCAAAATTAAAACCAAAACCATCAGCTCCAATTCTATTTTCCTTTGGAACCTTAACATCACTAAACATTAAAGAATGCGTATCTGACCCGCGAATTCCCATTTTCTTTTCTTTTATTCCAATATCAAAACCAGCCCAACCTTTTTCTACGATAAAAGCATTAATTCCTTTGTGCCCTTTTTCGATATCCGTTTGCGCAATTACGATATAAGTAGATGCTGACGAACCATTAGTGATCCAGTTTTTAGTACCATTCAATAAATAATGATCCCCTTTATCAATAGCCGTTGTTTTTTGAGAAGTTGCATCAGATCCCGCTTCTGGCTCAGACAAGCAGAAAGCACCAATTACGTCTCCTTTTGCAAGAGGAACTAAATATTTCATTTTTTGTTCTTCGTTACAGTACTTTTCCAGTCCTGCACAAACTAATGAATTATTTACAGACATTATTACTGCTGCTGAAGCATCAATTTTAGCTATTTCAGTAATTGCTAAAACATAAGAAACACTATCCAGTCCAGAACCACCATATTTAGGATCAACCATCATCCCTAAAAACCCTAGTTCAGCCATCTTCTTAACTTGCTCTGTTGGGAATTTTGAGAATTCATCTCTTTCAATTACTCCAGGCAACAACTCGCTTTGAGCAAAATCTCTAGCGGCTTGTTGAATCATTAAATGCTCTTCTGTTAGATTAAAATCCATAACTGTATTTCTTTTTATTTATTTGATTAATTCTAGCGCCAAAATACGTTGTTCACAACATCGAATTTAAAGTCCAAATCCGGAATTGTTTTATCTTATTTTTTACGTTTAGAATAGACGATTGTTATATGTTGCTTAATTTAGCCTGTTTTTTGTTTAAAAAAACTAGTCAAAGATACTTTTTTCTTGTGAAATTATCAATTTTGATTTGTAATTTTGGCTAATGAAAGAAGAACACTATAACGTTATCGGGGTGATGTCTGGAACTTCTCTTGACGGAGTTGATTTAGCACATATTCAATTTACCATAAAAGACAAGAAATGGGACTTCAATATTATTGAAAGCGAGACTATTTCTTACAGTTCAGGCTGGGTAAATACCTTAAAAACAGCGGTGGATTTTTCTGAAATTAATCTAAAAAAATTAAATCACGATTATACTTCATTGCTCGGTTCCATTATCTCTGATTTCATATCTCGCCATAAGATAGAAAATATCGATGCCGTTTGCTCGCATGGTCACACCGTATTACACCAACCCGATAAAGGCATTACCCTCCAAATTGGGAATTTAAAGGAAATATCCGATTTAATTCAGCAAACTGTCGTTTGTGATTTTAGAATACAGGATGTCAATCTAGGAGGACAAGGTGCTCCTTTAGTACCTATAGGAGACCGCATTTTATTTCCTGAATACGACTATTGCCTGAATCTAGGTGGCTTTTCGAATGTATCATTTGAAGAAAAAGACAACAGAATCGCATTTGACATCTCACCAGTAAATACAGTTTTAAATTATTATTCAAATCAATTGGGATTCGATTATGATGATAAAGGGAAAATTTCGGCAACTGGGCTAATCGACGACACTTTGCTGGACGAGTTGAACAATCTAGAGTTTTACCAACAAAGCTATCCTAAATCTCTGGGATTTGAATTTGTAAAAGAAATCGTTCTACCTATTGTAGAGCATTTCGAAATTGACATTACGGATAAAATGAGAACCTTTACAGAACATGTTGCCGTGCAAATTGCAATAGCCCTACCTAATAAAGAAGGAACTCTTTTAATAACTGGTGGCGGAGCTTACAATGATTTTCTTATCGAGCGCATCCAATTTCACTTGCCTTCCATCAAAATCATAATTCCTGAAAACAAAATTCTGGAATTTAAGGAAGCGCTGATCTTTGCTTTATTGGGTGTCCTTAAATTACGTGGACAAAACAATGTATTGTCTAGTGTAACAGGAGCTAAAACAGATCATAGTAGCGGATATATCTATAAACCAAAATAATACCTCAAATACACAATTCACATTATTCTATTTTTTATATTTGTCAAAATTAAACATATCGCAATAAATGAAAGATTTATTAAAGAAATTCGAAAATAAAGAGCCTGTAATCGTTTTTAATTGGAAAGATGCCGAAACCGAAGCTGAAGGGTGGACGGTTATTAACTCTCTTCGTGGTGGTGCTGCCGGTGGTGGAACTAGAATGAGAAAGGGATTAGACATCAATGAAGTTTTGTCGTTGGCAAAAACAATGGAAGTAAAATTTACGGTTTCTGGTCCGGCTATTGGTGGTGCAAAATCTGGAATTAATTTCGATCCAAACGATCCAAGAAAAAAAGGCGTTTTACAACGGTGGTACAAAGCGGTGTCTCCATTATTAAAAAGTTATTATGGAACTGGTGGTGATTTAAACGTGGATGAAATCCATGAAGTTATCCCTATGACTGAAGAATGTGGTGTTTGGCATCCGCAAGAAGGAGTCTTTAATGGTCATTTCAAACCAACTGAAGCTGATAAGATAAACCGAATTGGTCAATTGCGTCAAGGTGTGGTTAAAGTAATCGAAAATCCAAAATTCTCTCCAGACGTTTCTAGAAAATATACCATTGCAGATATGATTACCGGTTACGGTGTTGCTGAAGCGGTGCGCCATTATTACACTACTTATGGAGGTGACGTTAAAGGGAAAAAAGCTATTGTACAAGGTTTTGGAAATGTAGGTTCAGCTGCTGCTTTCTATTTAGCTGAAATGGGTGCAAAAGTTATTGGTATAATCGACAGAGATGGTGGCTTAATAAATGAGAATGGTTTTACATTCGAAGAAATAAAAGACCTATTCCTTGCTAAAGACGGAAACAAACTAGTTGCCGAAAACATGATTCGTTTTGAAGAAATCAATGAAAAAATATGGACAATAGGTGCTGAAATTTTTACTCCTTGTGCTGCTTCAAGATTAGTTGCTCAATCTCAAATTGATAGCTTAATCGCTAATGGACTTGAAGTAATTTCTTGTGGTGCTAATGTTCCTTTTGCCGACAAAGAAATCTTTTTTGGTCCAATAATGGAAGATGTAGATCACAAAGTAAGTTTAATTCCAGACTTTATTTCAAACTGTGGTATGGCTCGTGTATTTGCTTACTTCATGGAGAAAAAAGTACAAATGACGGATGAGGCGATCTTTCAAGATACTTCAGAAATCATCAAAAAAGCAATTGAAAAAGCACATGCTTTAAACAGCGATAAAACTAATATTAGCGCTACCGCTTTTGAAATCGCTTTGAAACAATTAGTGTAAGCCTCTAATAAATTAGAATCCTTTCATTCTACTTCGTTTGAAAGAATACGATTAAGTCAGTTCGATGAAACGCCCAATACGGGAATTCATCGAACTGATTTTTTTTTATACTATACTCAAGATCGCTTTTTTAACACTCTATTCCTTCCCTACTTTTTTAATATTTGTTTAGGATATTAATCTAAAAAAGTAACAATTTTTATAATATATTAGCGTTTCCATAATAAAGAAAATTTCTATGAGTATATTGTTACAAGCAGATACCCTATCTGTTGCACAAGAAAATTTAGCCGATGCGGTTCCAGTTGAAAAAACATTATCTATTATTGAATTGCTAACAAGTGGAGGATTAGCCGGTAACATTATCATGGCTGCCTTATTTATAATGTTAGCTGTCGCACTTTATCTTTACTTTGAGCGCTTAATGGCGATCAATGCTGCGTCAAAAATAGACCCTAATTTTATGGGACAAATCAGAGATAATATTAGAAACGGACGCATCGATAATGCTAAAATGGCGTGCGCTCATTCAAAATCTCCTGTTGCCAGATTAATCGAGAAAGGAATTTCAAGAATTGGCAAGCCTCTAGATGACATCAATACGGCAATTGAAAATGCTGGAAAACTTGAAATTTACAAACTTGAAAAAAATGTAAGTATGCTAGCGACTATTTCTGGAGCAGGTCCTATGACTGGTTTCTTAGGAACAGTAGTAGGGATGATTCAAGCTTTCCACAAGATGGCAACTGCTGGAGGACAAATTGAAGTTGGAGCCCTATCCGAAGGGATTTATACCGCTATGACAACTACAGTTGTTGGATTAGTCGTAGGTATTATTGCTTACGTAGGTTACAATCACTTAGTTGTAAAAACAGATAAAATTGTACATCAGATGGAAGCCAATGCCGTTGACTTTTTAGACTTATTAAACGACCCAGCATAATTATGAATTTAAGAGGAAGAAATAAAGTTAGTGCAGAATTCAATATGTCGTCTATGACCGATATTGTTTTCCTATTGCTGATATTCTTTATGCTAACATCGACCATGGTAACTACCAATGCTTTAGACTTGGTATTACCAAAAGGAAAAGGAAAAACAGACAGTAATAAAAACATTGCAGTAAGTATCAATAAAAAACTAGAATTTTTCATTGATAAAGAACCCGTTTCAGAAGCTGAATTGGAATCAAAATTATTATCAATGTTTACAGCCGATAAGGATAGGGCAATTATTTTAAGAGCCGAAGAAGGAGTGCCTATTGAAAAAGCAGTGAATGTTTTAGATATTGCAAACCGCAATCAAATCAAAGTTGTTTTAGCGGTAAGACCTAAATAACGACAGCTGTCCTTCAAAAAAAGATTTATTCTACATGAAATATTTAGAAACAGAAGAAGAAAAAAAATCATTTGCAATCACATCAATCATTTTTGTGATTCTATTTGTTTTGTTCTTTTATTTAGGATTAACTTCTTTAGACCCACCTCCTGAAAACGGAATTGCGATAAACTTTGGAACAACTGAGTTTGGATCTGGAGAAATACAACCCACAGAGCCTATTCAATCTGCACCTAAGACGACCGCCGCAAAACAAGCAGCCTCAAGTGAGGACGAGATACTTTCTCAAGACATCGAGGAAGCAGTGGTAATGAAGCAGGTCAAAAAAGCACAGCCTACAAAAGAAACAGCTAAAGAAGAGGTTAAACCAAAACCGAAAGAAAATCCGCAACCCTCAAAAAGCACATCTGATGCATTATCAAGTATCTTAAACGGACCCAAATCTGACGGAAAAGCAAAAGGTGGCGAAGGAAATGACAATGTTGCGGGAGACAAAGGAAGCTTAAATGGCGATCCTTATGCTAACAGTTATTACGGATCTGGAAGCGGTACCGGAAATGGTAGCGGATGGGGCTTAAATGGCCGAAGTATTGCTTCAAGAGGTAAAGAAGTACAGAAATGCAATGAATTTGGCACTGTCGTTGTGCAAATAACGGTAAACAGAAGCGGAAATGTTATTGCTGCCAAATATACTAAAGGAACAACTAATACCAATCCTTGCCTGGTAGAACCTGCATTGGCTACAGCCAGAAAATACAAATGGCAACCCGATGCGAATGCACCTGCAACTCAAATTGGTTTTATTACCGTTAACTTCAAATTAGGGGAATAAATACATTTGGCATTTAAAGATCTTACCATACAATCAGCGCAGACATTTTCAATATTTTTACATTTAAAAAAAGCAATCTAATCAGAACTTAAGGCGTCATAAAGCGTAAATTCTTAATAGTTTTAAAAAGCCTTTTTCTAAGTATTAAAATATTTAGTCTACGAATACAACCAATACTCAAAGAAAATGAACTATCAAGAAACTACGGACTGGATGTTTAACCAACTCCCTATATATCAGCTTCAAGGCGCCTCTGCCTATAAAAAGGATTTGACAAACACGCACTTATTGACCAATCATCTTGGCAATCCCCATAAAGAGTTAAAATGCGTTCATGTTGCCGGTACAAATGGAAAAGGATCTACTTCTCATATGCTGGCAGCTGTACTTCAGGAAGCTGGCTACAAAGTAGGCTTATACACGTCGCCACACCTTAAAGATTTCAGAGAACGTATTAAAATAAATGGTGCTGATATCACCGAAGATTTTGTTTGTACTTTTATAAATGAAAACAAATCTTTTTTTGAATCGAATGACATCAGCTTTTTTGAAATGAGCGTTGGAATGGCCTTTGATTACTTCGCCAAAGAAAAAGTAGATATCTCAATCATCGAAGTTGGAATGGGCGGTCGATTAGACGCCACAAACATTATCACTCCAATAGTATCCGTAATTACAAATATTGACTTAGATCACACACAGTTTCTCGGAAACACCATTAAAGCCATAGCAGCAGAGAAAGCTGGTATTATAAAAGCAAACACCCCTGTAGTCATTGGAGAATATACTCCTGAAACTAAGGCTGTTTTTTTGGCTACAGCCAAAAAAAATAACGCCCCCATCTATTTTGCTTCCGACTTGATTTCAGAAAACTATCCTTCAGATTTAATAGGTGACTACCAAATTCACAATAAAAAATCAGTATTGCAGACTATTAAGCTACTAAACTCACAGCCGGAGTTTAAAATTACTGAAGACGCTATTAAAACTGGGCTTTTAAATGTCGTGAAAAATACTGGGCTGCAAGGAAGATGGCAACAACTGGGTGAATCACCAAAAATAATCTGCGATACCGCACACAATAAACACGGACTAGAGATTGTCTTGAATCAAATTCAAAAAGAAGAATTTAAAGAATTACACATCGTTTTAGGCGTGGTAAATGATAAAGACTTAGATCAAATACTACCTCTATTCCCCAAAAACGCCATTTATTATTTTTCAAAGCCAAACAACCCACGCGGATTAGACGCGACCATTTTATCGGACAAAGCAAGCCAACATGGCTTAACAGGAACAATATACAACTCAATTACAACAGCTTACAAAAAAGCATTAGAAATAGCCGAAGACACTGATTTAATATACATTGGTGGTAGTACATTTGTGGTTGCAGAAATTTTATAATTTTTTTTATTTTTTGCTTGTTTATTCAAAAAACAGCCTTATATTTGCACTCGCAATAAGGAAATGAAAATTAACAAATTGCATTAGGGCGATTAGCTCAGCTGGTTCAGAGCACCTCGTTTACACCGAGGGGGTCGGGGGTTCGAACCCCTCATCGCCCA